>NZ_JBKIBX010000012.1:39925-131343 GCF_046557895.1 Methylobacterium oryzisoli
CGCTGCGCTAGGTCTTTGATTTCCCGCATTGTCTGCGACGAACCGGCATCCACTTCGTCGGAAAATGCTCTAACCGTCCTCGCGCAGGGCCTCCGCCACGCGGGCCTCCAGCAGGTCGGGGCGGCGCAGGATCAGCGCGCCGCGGGTGCGGTCCACGAGGCCCTCGCTCGCCATCACGGTGAACTCGCGCGTCACCTGCTCGCGGCGGCAGCCGATGCGGGCGGCCAGCACGTGGTGGTAGGGCGGCGGGGTGACGACCCGCTCGCCGTCCGAGCCCGCCCGCGGCGAGGACAGGCGCAGCAGCTCCGCGTAGAGCCGGTGGCGCAGGTCGAGGACGGCGTGCTCCATCAAGCGGCCGTTGAGGGCGCGCACCCGCTTGGCCAGGAGCCGCAGCAGCCGGTCGCCGATGGCGGGGGCCGCGAAGACGATCTGGCGGAAGACCGCCGCCGGCACCACGCAGAGCTCGCCCCGGGTGAGCGCCGTGACGTTGGCGGAGCGGCTGACGCCGTCGATGGCGGCGAGTTCGCCGAAGAACTCCCCGCCGCGCATCTCGCCGAGGATCACCTCCTTGCCCGACTGCGTGCGGTTGAGGATGCGCACCTCGCCCGCGGCCAGGAAGTAGACGTCGGTCGAGGCATCGTCGAAATCGACCAGCACCTCGTTCGGCTCGAAGCGCCGCCAGATGCAGCGGGTCTCGTAGGGTGCGAGGTCGACGCCCGCATCCTTGAAGAATGGAAAGACCCCCAAGCGGCCCATGTGAACGCCCCCTGCCCGCGCGCGAGCGCCGTTTTGCCACGGCGTGACCGGGCTTGACCAGCGTTGGGGATAACTTTGCGCGGACTTGTCCAGGAATCGGTCTGTCCCGGAGGTTTTCGCAGGGCGAGGTGCCCCGGCGCCGGGCCTGATCGGCCCGTCGTCTTTCGGGCGCTGGCACGCGGCGGCGAATGATGCTTTAGACCAGCCGCGCTCCGCCGCCCTTCCCCAGAGCCACCGGGATCGCCCGCATGACGGCCCTCCAGGCGTTCCAGTCCGGCGCCTTCCTCGACACCGGCCTGAGCCTCGTCGTCGCCTTCGCGCTCGGCACCCTGATCGGGGCGGAGCGGCAGTACCGCCAGCGCACGGCGGGCCTGCGCACGGCGGTGCTGGTGGCGGTGGGCGCTGCCGCCTTCGTGGACCTCGGCATGCGGCTGAACGGCAATCCGGGTGCGGTCAGCATCACCGCCTACGTGGTCTCGGGCGTCGGCTTCCTCGGCGCGGGCGTGATCATGAAGGAGGGCATGAACGTGCGCGGCCTCAACACCGCCGCGACCCTGTGGGGATCGGCGGCGACCGGGGCCTTCGCGGGGGCCGACCTGATCGGCGAGGCCGTCCTCGTGGCGCTCGCCGTGCTGGCCGGCAACACGCTCCTGCGCCCGCTCGTCAACGCCATCAACCGCATCCCGATCGACGAGCGCGCCGCGGAGGCGACCTACGAGGTGCGCCTGACCACCGACGCCGAGCGCCTCGCCACCACGCGCGACCGGCTGACCGAGCAGCTGGAGGCCGCCCACTACCCGGTGCGGGAGGTCGAGGTGGAGGATCGCAGCGAGGGCGAGGTGGAGCTCGTGGCGACGCTGGTGAGCACCGCGGTGGAGCCCGAGGAGATCGACGCGGTGGTGGCCAGCCTCGAAGCCGAGCCGGGCGTGCGGCACGCCACCTGGACCGCCCGCACGACGGAGTGAGGGACGGCGGGCGTCACGCCTTCACGATCGTCGGCCCCGCCAGCCCGTGCCGGGCCATGACGTTGCGGGTGTCCACCACGAGCCGCGCGTGGCGCCCCACCAGCGCGTAGTCGACCCCGTCGTGGTCGGTGGCGATCAGCACCGCATCCGCCCCGGCCAGCGTCTCGGCCGTGAGGGGCTGCGAGCGGCGGCCGGCCAGTTCCGAATGCTCGCGGGTCGGCGGCAGCACCGGCACCAGGGGGTCGTGGTAGAGCGCGGTCGCGCCCCGCGCCTCGATCAGGCGCATCAGGCGCAACGAGGGGCTCTCGCGAGTGTCCTCGATGTTGCGCTTGTAGGCGAGCCCCAGCACCAGGATGCGGGCGCCCGAGACGGGCCGGCCGGTCCGGTCGATCGCGGCGGCGAGGCGCTCGACCACGTGGTGGGGCATCCGGGTGTTCACCTCGCCGGCGAGTTCGACGAAGCGGGCCGGCACGTCGAACTCGCGGGCCTTCCAGGCGAGATAGAACGGGTCGATCGGGATGCAGTGCCCGCCTAGGCCCGGCCCCGGATAGAACGGCATGAAGCCGAAGGGCTTGGTGGCCGCCGCCCCGATCACCTCCCAGACGTCGATGCCCATCGCGTCGTAGACGAGCTTCAGTTCGTTCACGAGGGCGATGTTGACCGAGCGGAAGATGTTTTCGGTGAGCTTGACCGCCTCCGCGGTCGCCGCGGTCGAGACCGGCACCGTCTCGACCGTGAGCGCGCCGTAGAGAGCGCCCGCGAGGCGCCGCGAGGCCGGATCGTCCGCCCCCACCACCTTGGGGATCTGGCTGGTGGCGAAATCCGCGTTGCCCGGGTCCTCGCGCTCCGGCGAGTAGGCCAGGAAGACCTCTCGCCCGACGCGCAGGCCCCCCGCCTCCAGGCGCGGGCGCATCACCTCCGCGGTGGTGCCCGGATAGGTGGTGGATTCGAGCACCACGAGCTGGCCCGGCCGCAGGCGCTCGGCGACCGCCCGCGCCGTCGCCTCGACGTAGGAGAGGTCGGGCTCCCGGTGGCGGGTGAGCGGGGTCGGCACGCAGATCAGCACCGCGTCGGGCTCATCGAGGCGCGCCAGATCCCCGGTCGCCGCGAAGGCCCCGGCCCGCAGGGCCGCGCCCAGCGCCTCGCCTGGGATGTGGTGGAAGGCCCCCTCGCCCCGGTTGAGCGCCGCCACGCGCTCCGGATTGGTGTCGAAGCCCAGCACCGGGAAACCGGCCCGCACCGCCGCGAGCGCGAGCGGCAGGCCGACATAGCCGAGGCCCACGATGCCGATCAGGGCGCGGCGCCCGGCGAGCTTCTCCGCGAGAGTCTCGGCGAGTTCGGTCTCAGGCGCCATCCTCTGCCCCGCTCCGGTCCCCGGGCGGGACTTGCCCAAGCGATCTTGCCCAAGCGATCTTGCCCGGGCGTCTTGCCCGAGCGGGTCTTGGGCGGGCGCCGGCCGCCTGTCAAACGGCCGCGCTCAGCGTATCGCGGCGCGGCGGCCCTCGGTCTCGGCCCGCACGGTGCTGGTGGTGATGGCGTCGGGGCTCCAGTCGAAGGCGGTGCCGGCCTGGCCCACGCGCTCGCCGTGGGCGAACAGCGCCCGCATGAAGTCCCGGTCGAAGGGCGCCTTGGAGGTGCGGGTGAAGCGCTGGTCGATGAGGGCGACGTGCAGCGGCAGCCCGGTGCGCGCGGCGAAGCCCTTGGTGAGCGCGATGGCGCCGGCCGTCTGCGCCCGGATCGCGGCCGAGAGCGAGCGGCCGAGGATGCTCAGCATCGTGCGAGAGGTGACCTGGAAATCCGGGGTGAGCCCGTTGTTGACCACCACGTAGAGTTCGGGCGCGGGCAGCCCCTCGGCCTCCGGATCCTGTCCCAGGATGGTGCGGCCGGGGGCGACGAAGAACGGGGCCGTGGTGCCGCCATCCGCGTGCATCTCCTGGAAGCGCTTGCCCCCGGGCCCCTCGGCGTCGATCATCACCGGCGGAAACACCCCCGGGATCGCCGCGGAGGCGAGCATCACCTCGCGGAAGAGCTTGAGGGCGGACGGCCCGCCCGCGGCCGCGATGGCGCCCATGTCCCACAGGACCGGGCGACCGCTGTCGATCTCGGTGGTGACCACGAGGAGGCGGCGGCCCTTGCGGTGCTCGCCCGCCACGTCGGTGAGGAGCGCCGGCGTGACGCTGCGCTCGATCTGGCGCTTGAGCGGCCAGGTGTCGGTCAGGCTCTCGCCGCTGCCGCCGAACTCGAACACGTCCGCGGCGCTCACCTCGGTGTAGGCCTGCTGCAGGGCGGCGTCGTAGCGGCTCCCCGCGAAGGCGAAGGGTGCGATCAGCGCGCCCGTGGACACGCCCGTGACGACCGCGAAGTCCGGCCGGGTCCCGGCCTGCGACCAGCCCTTGAGCAGGCCCGCCGCGAAGGCGCCGTTCTCGCCCCCGCCCGAGACGGCGAGCCAGGGCGCCGCACCCGCCCGCGGGGCCGCCGCCAGGAAGGCGCGGTAGGCCTGCGGGTCGTCGCCGGCCAGGCGCACGCTCGTGGGCAATCCCTCGGGCTTGGCGGCCGCGAGATCGGCCGCCGTGAACTCCACCCGGGCCGTGCTCCGCGCGCGGTCGGGCGCCGGGCCGATAGGCGCCGGGCCGGCGAGCGCCGGGGTCAGCAGCATCAGGCCGGCCAGAAGGGTTGCGGCGCAGGGCATTCCCCGCCGCCGGAACGATCCGGACATCGTTGTGGTCCTCCGCCACCCGCCTCGCTGCGTCAACGTCGGGTCCCTTGCGCCGTTCCGCCGATCCCGTTCGCAGGTGCGAAAACGCACCCGTCGCCCCTCACGGGCCGGCAGATTGTTCAGATCCCAGCCTCGATGAACCCAGTTTCCACGCAGTTCTAGAGGATACGCCGCGGCGACGGTCAAATCAACCAGCTGCCGCGGCGAGAGGCAAATCTTACGGGGGACTTGACGAGAACTTTGAGCCGGCTGACGGCCCGGGATCAGGGGGTGGCCGGGCCGATCCAGCCGAGCAGGCGGAACCACGCGTAATCGAGGGGCGCCAGGACGAGGAGGGTCACGGCGGCGACCGCGAGGCACAGGCGCAGCCCGTCGCGGGCCGGCACGCCGGCCATGCCCATCGCCACCACGATCGGGGCGGCCTGGTAGGGCATCAGCGGCGTCGCGTAGCCGATCACCTGCGTCATCACCACGGTCGCGAGCGGCAGGCCGGTCGCCTCCGCGAGCACGCGGGCGAGCGGGGTGAACAGCGCCGGGGCGGCGCTGCCGGTGACGACGGCGCTCAGCGCCAGGGCGACCCCGATCAGGGCGGCGAAGCCGAGGGCCGGCCGGGCCGGATCGAGCGGCAGCCCCGCGATCAGGCCCTGCCCGATCGCATCGCCGAGGCCGGAACGGTCGACCATCGCGGCGAGCCCCAGGATTCCCGCGATGTACAGGCAGGTGCGGATGTTGACGCCCGCGGAAAAATCCTCGGCCGTCAGGAAGCCGACCCGCGGCAGCAGGCACAGACAGGCGCCCGCAAGCCCGATCCAGGCCGGCTGGATGCCGTGGAGCGCGTCGCTCGCCCACAGCCCGAGGGTCGCCACGAGCAGGAGGCCGAGGCGGCGCTCCTCCGCCGTGAGGGGCGGCATCGGCTCGGCCGGGACCGGCCGGGGCGCATCGCGGAAGAGCGCGCAGAGGCAGCCCGCCAGCACCGCGCCCTTGGCGAGGCCGAGGATGGGCGCGTGCAGCAGGAGGTAGGACAGGTAGGAGACGCGCAGGTGGTAGGCGCTCTCCGCCGCCCCCGTCATGACGAGATTCGGCACGTTCGCCGGCAGGATGCTGGCCGAGAGCTGGAAGGTGCCGAAGCCGACCGCCAGCGCCAGCGCGATCCGCCCGCGCTCCGAGAGGCCGCAGCGCTCCGCGAGCGCCAGCACCACCGGCATCAGGAGGGCGATCCGGCCCATGTTGGAGGGCATCACGAAGGCGAGCGCGTAGGTGAGCGTCACGGTGCCGCCGACGAGGCGCGGCCAGGAGCCCGAGAGGTGCGGCGCGAGCAGGCGCGCGGCCCGCGCGGCGAGCCCGACCTTGCGGATCGCCGCGCCGATGACGAAGCCGCTCAGCACCAGCCAGAAGGCGGCCGACTGGAAGCCCGCGAACACCGCCTCGGGCGGGCTCGCGTGCAGCACCATCGCGGCGGCGAAGAACAGGAGCGCGGTGAGGTATTCGGGCAGGCGCGCGCTCGCCCAGAGCAGGATCGTCGCCCCCGCGACGAGGGCCGGCAGCAGCAGGCCGCCCGGAGCCAGAGCCGGTCCCATGAGGGGTACCTCCCGAGATCCGCCCCTCCGGGCGGCGCATCCTTCGGAGAGTCGCACGCGGCCGGCGCGGCCGACATGCGTGATTGCGCCAGCCGCACTTCGCGGGGCGCGAAGGCCCCCGCCCTCGTCGGACCCGCCCCGGGGCAGGTCCGACGAGGCTTCCGCTCCCGCCTCGTCTTCGCCGCCGGACCGGTGACCCCTTCGGCGAACGAGGCTCAGAGCCCCGCCACCAGCCAGCCGGCCCGCACCGCGAAGACGAAGCCGGTGAGCGTCAGGATCGAGGCCAGCGTGCCGGCGAGCAGGCAGGCGGAGGCGCGCTCGGTGCCGAGCCCGTACTGCGAGGAGACCACGAAGATGTTGAGGGCCGGCGGCAGCGCCGCCATCAGCACGCCGGCGGCGATCCAGACCGGGGGCAGGCCGCCGATCGCCGTGAGGACGGCGAGCGCCAGAAGCGGGTGGATCAGGAGCTTGATGACGACGAGCGCCGCTACCTCCGGCGGCGGCAGACGGGCGGGCCGCAGAGCCACCGTGAGGCCGAGCATGAACAGGGCGGTCGGGGCCGCGGTCTGGGCGAGCGAGCCCGAGATCCTGTCGAGGACCACCGGCAGCCGCAGGTGCAGCCCTCCCGCCGCGAGGCCCGCCGCCGCCGCGAGGTTGAACGGGTGGGTGGCGATCCGGACCGCGACCGTGCGGGCGGCGGCCGAAAAGCCCTGCCGCTCGACCCCCGCGAGCGCCATCAGCAGCGGCACGAGCGTGAACAGGAAGAGGTTGTCGAACACGAAGACGAGCGCCACCGGCGCGCCCGCCGCCGGCCCCAGCGCCGCCAGCACCAGGGGCGGTCCCATGTAGCCGACATTGGCGTAGGCGCCGGCCATGCCCTGGAGGGTGGCCTCGGCCAGCGAGCCGCGGCTCGCCCGCAGGCCCACCATCAGCGCCAGCCCGAAGGCGAGCGCGGTGACGAGCGTCGTGGCGGCGACGAAGCGGCCGTTCATCACCTCGTCGAGGGGCTTGTCGGCGACGAGGCGGAAGAACAGGCAGGGCAGCGCCACGTAGATGACGTAGAATTGCAGCCACGCGAAGCCCGCCGCGCCCTCCGGCCGCGGAAACAGCCGCCCGGCCGCCCAGCCGACCGCGATGAGCCCGAAGAAGGGCGCCAGCAGATCGAACAATGCCTGGAAGTCCACGTCCCCGTCCCCGCAGGACCGCCGCGCCGGGCGATCGTCCCGTCTCTCGCCCGCCGCGCCCCCGCCGCCCGGACTGGACCATCGGCGGAGCGCCCGCGCCTTTACGCTGACGCAGCCCTTGCACTAACCCTCGCGGCAGAGCCAGGGCAGCGGACGCGCTTCCCCGCCCCGCGCGGCGCAGGGCTCGCCGCCGCCAGGAGACCATCGCCATGAAACTGCCGCGCCGCTTCTTCCAGCCGCTCGCGACGGGCGCGCCCGCCCCCTTCCGGGACCTGCCGGTGCGCCTGGAGCGGATGATCCACTTCGTGCCGCCGCACAACGACAAGGTCCGCGCCCGGGTGCCGGATCTCGCGACCCAGGTCGACGTGGTGCTGGGCAACCTGGAGGACGCGGTCCCGGCCGACCAGAAGCTCGCGGCCCGCAAGGGCTTCATCGCGATGGCGCAGGCCACCGACTTCGCGGCGGCCGGCACCGGCCTGTGGACGCGCATCAATGCGCTCAACAGCCCCTGGATCCTCGACGACCTGATCGAGATCGTCGGCGCGGTCGGCGATAAGCTCGACGTGGTGATGGTGCCCAAGGTCGAGGGACCGTGGGACATCCACTACATCGACCAGCTCCTCGCCCAGCTCGAAGCCCGGGCGGGCGTGGGCAAGCCGATCCTCGTCCACGCCATCCTGGAGACCGCCGAGGGCGTGGCCAACGTCGACGCGATCGCCAGCGCCTCCCCGCGCATGCACGGCATGAGCCTGGGGCCGGCCGATCTCGCGGCCTCGCGCGGCATGAAGACCACCCGGGTCGGCGGCGGCCACCCGGATTACCGGGTCATCGCCGACCCGGTCGAGGGGGTGGCCGAGCGGGCGAGCGTGCAGCAGGATCTCTGGCACTACACCATCGCCAAGATGGTGGACGCCTGCCAGGCCAACGGCATCAAGGCGTTCTACGGCCCCTTCGGGGATTTCTCGGACGCGGCGGCCTGCGAGGCCCAGTTCCGCAACGCCTTCCTGATGGGCTGCGCGGGCGCCTGGACGCTGCACCCGAGCCAGGTCGCCATCGCCAAGACGGTCTTCGCCCCCGATCCCGCCGAGGTCGCCTTCGCCAAGCGGATCCTGGAGGCGATGCCGGACGGCACCGGCGCGGTGATGCTCGACGGCAAGATGCAGGACGACGCCACCTGGAAGCAGGCGAGCGTGATCGTGAACCTCGCCAAGCTCGTCGCCGCCAAGGATCCGGACCTCGCCCGCACCTACGGGCTCGGCTGAGCCGCGCCGCGGCGCGGGGCCCGCGGGCGCTCCGCACCGCCTTCGGCACCGGTCGCCCTGCCTGCGGCGCCTGTCGCGCAGCCTGCGGCGCCGTTCGCGCCGCCTGCGGCGCCTGGACGGCGTGCATTCCCGCGCCGCCGGGACTATGTGGGCGCGATGGAATCCCGTCCGCCCGCCGGTTCGACCGCCATGCCCCCGACTACCATGTCCTCGACCGCCGATCCTTCGTCCGGTCCCGTCGCGATCCGCAGCGCCAAGTTCAACATCGGCGCGGTGGTGCGCCACCGCGTCTACCCGTTCCGCGGCATCATCTTCGACGTGGACCCGGTCTTCGCCAACACCGAGGAATGGTGGCTGGCGATCCCCGAGGAGGTGCGGCCCGCCAAGGACCAGCCCTTCTACCACCTGCTCGCCGAGAACCAGGAGACCGAGTACGTCGCCTACGTGTCCGAGCAGAACCTCGTGCCGGACCATTCGGGCGAGGCCCTGCGCCACGCGCGCATCCCCGAACTCTTCGTGCGCGACGCCGCCACCGGCGCCTACCGGATGCGGGGCGAGAGCGCCAACTGAGCGCCCGCGCGGCGCGGCGCGGCACGGTCCCAGACGCGAAGGGCCGGGCGTCGCCGCCCGGCCCCGGTCTCGCGCGTGTCGGCGGGGAGCCCGCCCTTACTTCGGCGCCGCGTTGGCGGCCGGAGCGGCCGCGCCGCCCTTCTGGGCTTCGAGCTGCTTGCGCATCTCCTCGCTGCGCTTCTCCAGCTCGGCCTGGAGCTTCTTCTGCTGCTCCTCCAGCACCTTCGGGTCGATCGGGGCGCCGTCGAAGGCCTTGCCGAAGCCGGCCAGCGGCACCGCGAAGGTGACCTCGCGCTGCGCCTGGTTCTGCACGCTCACGTTCATGGTCGTGCCCTTCTTCATGGCGGCCACCATGTCGTCCTTGAGGCCGGGCACCTCAGCGAAGCAGCCGTTCGGGAAGCAGACCGCGTAGCGGCCGGGCATCGCCTGGCCCTGGTCCACCCCGAAGCGGATGCCGGGCTGCAGCAGCAGGCCGAGGGGCAGCAGGAAGCGCACGATCTTGGTGCTGCCCTGCGGGCCCCTGAGGTCGTAGACCGCGGCGGCGAGGACCGGCTGGCCCTGCTCGGAGACGAAGTCGCGGGTGGTGTAGCAGACCTCGGCGCTGGTCGCCTGGTCCTTGCCGCAGACCTTGGTCCACTCGGCCTGGGACGGCTCGGACTTCACCTGGACCACCTGCGGGCCGTTCTGCGGGGCGGCCGCGTTCGGCGCCGGCTGGGCCGGGGCGGGCTGGGCCGGCTGCTGGGCCGGGGCGGCCGGCTTCCTGGCCTGGGCGAAGACCGGCCCGGTCGCGAGGCCGAGCCCGAGCCCGGCCAGGGCGAGGCAGGCGGCGGCCTGGTGCGGGCGCGCGGAACGAGTCGCGAAGAACATCAGGTGGAACCCCTCGAAACGGCTTGGTGCTTGAAGCCTCGGCCGCGCGTGCGGCGGTTGGGCGATGTGCGGGGAGCGCGGCCGGCGACCTGGCTCGACCTCCGGCCGCCTGCTTCCCCGCGGATTGAGGCGAAGACATGACCTTCGGACGCGGCCCCATAGCCCAGGAGGCCCCCGCGTGGCGAGACCGATCTTCAGGATCTCTTAACCATGTCGGCCGAGGATTGCCCCGCGGGGATGGGGTGTGCGGTGGCGGCTCTACTGGCGGCGAGACGGGACGGCGCGGTGCCCGGGACGGGCGCGGAGCCCGCGCGGACGCTCGGGCTCTCCGCGCTCCTCGGCGCGACCGCCGACCGCTTCCCCGACCGGGTCGCCTTCATGGACCAGCCCGACAAGCCGGACTGGTGCGGGCGCCCGGCCATCACCTGGACCTTCGCGGCGGCCCGCGAGATCGCCGCCCGCCTCGCGCAGGGACTCGCCGCGCTGCCCCTGCCGCCGCGCAGCCCGGTCGGGATCTGCATGGCCGGCATGGCGGAGAGCCACCTCGCGCTCCTCGCCGTCGAGCAGGCCGGGCACCTGCCCTGCCTCCTGCACCCCGCCTGGGACGAGGCGCGCCTGCTCCAGGCCGTCGAGGCCGCGCAGATGCAGGCGGTGCTCACGCAAGGGCAGCTCGGGGCCGAGCGCCTCGCCGAGCGGCTCTGCCGGGTCGCGGCGCGCTACTTCCCGCTGCGCTTCGTCGCCGCCTTCGGCCCGCACGTGCCGGACGGCGTCATCGGCCTCGACCGCCTCGTCCTCGACCACCGCGGCGAGCCCCGCGGCTCCGGCGAGGCCGCGGGGCTCGTCACCTTCGCGGATCACGGCGACGGGCTCCGCCCGGTCCACCGCAGCGCGGACGCGCTCGCGGCGGCGGCGGCGCACGGCCTCGTGCCCACCCGGATCGACCCGGGCGACCGCATCCTCACCCTGCTGCCGCCGAGCGACCTCAAGGGCCTCGTCACCGGGCTCGCCGCCGCCCTGCTCGCCGGGGCCACCCTGGAATCCCATCCGGTCTTCCGGGCCGATGCCCTGGAGGCCGCCCTGGCGCGCCCGGGGCCGACCCATCTCGTCGCCCCGGCCTGGATGGAGGCCGGGCTCACCCGCGCCGGGCTCACCGCGCGCCTGCGCACCGTCACCTACGTGCACAAGGCGCCCGGGCGCCTCTCCGGGCGCGCCCCCGGGCGGCCGAACACGGTCGACGTGGTGGCCTTCGACGAACTGGCCCTGGTGACCGGACGGCGCGACGCGGGCGACATCGCCCTCGTGCTCGCCGCGCCGGAGCGGGCCGCCGGCGGCGGCCTGATGCAGGTGCGCCGCGAGCCGGACGGCCGGATCGCCTTCCGCGGGCCGGCGAGCGCGGCCGATCCGTTGCGCCGCGGTAGCGCACCGATGGAAATTGAGGATGAGTGGCGGGCCTCCCGCTACCGGGCGACGCTGTTCGCGGGCGTCGCCACCGCCCTGGCCGAAGCCTGACCGCCGGGCCGGCTCGCCGACAACGACCCGTGTCATGCCAAGGAGTTGCAGCCGATCGCTGACACCGCGTCTCATCCCGCGGGAGCGCCCCGGCCCCGGCCTGCCATGAACCTTCGGCGGCTACAGGCGTTATTGCTGCGGTGCCTTCACGAAAGGCGCGCGATGGGCTAACGCTACATCATGGGTGCGCTGCAAAAAGTCCTCGTCGTCGATGACGGCCACCGCGCCGTCGACCGGGCCCTCTCGGCGGAGCTGGCCGAGCTCGGCTATGCCAGCGTCACGGCCTCCCTCGAAGCTGCCGACGACGTGCTGGCGATGATGTCGCGCCCCGCCGCCGTCCTGCTGCACGTGCCGCCGCGGGAGAACAGCACCTTCCGGATGCTGGCCGAGCGCCTGCGCGAGCAGATGCGGAGCGCCGGCGTGCCGGTGATCGTCGTGGACGGCGCCGACATCCAGAGCGGCAGCCCCATCGACCTGCAGAGCCGCATCGGCACCCGCGTCCTCAACGAGCCGGAATTCTGATCCTTTCGGAGGCCGGCCCCGCGGCGGCGCCGGCGTCTCCCCCCTCACGCGGGAAAGCAGCGGCCGAAGGCGGCGAGCAGCCGCGGCGAGCCCTTCAGGCGCAGCCGGCCGGTGGCGATCAGACGGACGAGCCCCGCCTCCCGGTTGAGGAACCGGACCCACTGTGCGCCGTCGGCGGTGATGCGCAGGTCCGGCTCGCCGACATGGCCCTCCGCGACCGCGATCCGCCGGTGACGGATCGTCACCGTGGCCAGCGCCGCCTCGCGGCCCGTGAACGCGAAATGGTACACGGCCGCGAGGTCGCCGGCCCGGCCCGGCTGGAACGACAGCGGCATGCCGGAGAGGAACCCCTTCACGGAGGTCGCGCGCGCACTCTGGCGCACGAAGCGGAGGCGCTTGTGGGGAAAGCGCCGCGCGACGTGATCGGCCGCATCGCTGCCCCGCACGACGTAGACCGGCTCGCTCCTCTCCCGCAGCGGGTCGACGACGGCGCGCAGGTGCCCGGCCTTGTCGGCCAGGTACGGCCCCAGCACGTCCTCGCCGGCCGGGCACACCGCGAGGCAGTAGGCCGCGTTGTAGCTCGGGCCGTAGGCCAGGCTCTGCCAGCGCGCCACCGTCTCGGCGTAGCTCTGCTTCTCCCGGTACGCGGCGACCGAGCCGCTGCCGGCGACATCCTCGACGAAATTGACGAAGCCGCCCATGAACTGCTGGTAGTTGTGGTTGAAGCAGGCGGAGAAATCGAAGAATCCGTCGGGCTTGAGCGCGCCGACCGGGCAGGCCGCCACGCACAGCTTGCAGGTGATGCAGGGATTGCCGTCGAGCGGCGTCGCGAGCGCGTCGACCTCGGCCGCGAGGAGCACCGTGTTCAGGAGCACGAACGAGCCGAACCGGGGATGGATCAGGCTGCGGTGAAGGCCCATCCGCCCGAGGCCCGCCGCCTCGGCCGCGCGCTTGTGCGACACGATCCAGCCGCGCTCGGGAAAATCGTCCATCTCCATCGGGAAGGCCATGGCCGGGTTGAGGGCGCGCACGCCCGCATCCTCCAGCCGGCGGACGATCCGGCGGGCCACCGCATCGAGGTCATGGCCGGACTGGTGGAATTCCAGGTTGGCGACCGAGCGCGCGGGCGAGCGCACCGCCTCGCGGTGCATGCGCCCGACCAGGACGAGCAGCGTGCGCGCCGCCGGAAAGGCCTTCAGGACGAAGGGGCGCTCCTCCCGCACGCCGGGGTCGTCGATCGAGACGAGCCCGCCATCGTCCGCGCCGCAGGCCCGGGCGAGCGCGAGCAGGTCGTCGCTGCGCAGCCGGGGCACGTCGCCCGCCGCGGGGGGCGCGAGCCGGACCGGCATGCCGTCCGGGTCGGGGTGCCGGGCGGCCGTCATCGCGCCGTCATCCCGGCCATGACCCGGCCCATCATGAGCACGCGGCCCACGCGCGGCAGGGGCTTCAGGGACATCTCGAGCGCCTTGGCGAGCAGGCCCGGGCGCACCGTCGCGCCGCGCCCGAGCGCCCTCAGCGTCGCCGCCGCGACCGCGTCCGGCGTCTGGCCGGAGGTGATCCGCATCGCCGCCCGCTGGCCGAAGCCGCTCAGGACCGGTCCGGGGGCCGAGGCCAGCACGTCGACGCCGCGCGGCCGCAGCTCGGCGTGCAGCCCCTCCGCGAGGGTCTGCACGTAGGCCTTGGTGGCGGCGTAGTTGGCCGCGCGCGGCACGCCCTGGAACGCCACGAGCGAGCTCATCAGGACGATGCCGCCGCGCCCGCGCTCGACGAAGCGGCGCGCGAAGGCGTGGGTGAGCTGCGCCAGCGCGCGGCAATTGACGTCGATCATCGCGAGCTCGGTGCCGGGATCGCCGTCCACGAACGGCCCGGAGGTGCCGAACCCGGCCGCGGCGACGAGCAGGCCGACGTCGCGATCCGCCGCGGCGCGGGCGACGCGCTCCACCTGCGCGGCCTCGGCGAGGTTGGCCGCGAGCACCCGCGCCGCGATCCCGTGACGGTCCTGCAGCTCGCGCGCGAGTTCGGCGAGCGCCGCCTCCCGGCGCGCCACGAGGACGAGGTCGAGCCCCGCCGCGGCGAGCTGCCGCGCGAAGGCGCGGCCGATCCCGTCGGACGCGCCGGTCACGAGCGCCACGGGTCCGTAGCGGTCCCGCAGCGCGGAAGAGCCCGCGAGGGCGGATGGGGGGAGCGGCATCGGGATCACCTCCTCGCCGAGTAAGATGTCAAGCGACATCCATTTGCGATGATGTCACCCATCATCTAATTGTCAACGGGGTGGTGCAGCGGAGTCCGGGATGCGCGTGTCCAAGGAAGCGGCGGCGGCCAGCCGCGCCCGCATCGTCGCGGCGGCGGCGCGCCTGCTGCGCGAGCGCGGGATCGAGGCGACGAGCCTCGCCGACGTGATGGCCGCGGCCGGCATGACGCACGGAGGCTTCTACAAGCACTTCCGGTCCAAGGACGACCTCGTCGCCGCAGCGCTGGGGGCGGCCTTCGCCGAGCATGCGGAGCGGTTCGCGCAGCGCCGCGCGGCGCACGGCGTCGAGGCGGCGCTCGGCGCCTACGTGGAAGAATATTTTTCGCCCGAGCACGTCGCCCATCCGGGTCTGGGCTGTCCCGTCGCCGCGCTCGGGGCGGAGACGGGCCGCGGCGCGGCGGAGGTGTCCGCCGCGCTCGCCCGCGGCGTCGAGGAGACGATCGCGCGCCTCGTCGCGGCCGCGCCGCCCGGATCGGACGGCGCCGCGGCCCGGGCGGCGGCGATCCGCCGGCTCACCGCGATGGTGGGCGCCGTGATCGTCGCGCGCGGCGTCGGCCCCGGCGCCCTCCGGGACGAGGTGCTGGCGGCCTGCGCCGGGACGGAGGATCCGCGGGTCCCCTGACCCCGTCCCCGCTGCGGCCCTACCCCGCACCGAGCAGCTTCACGGCGGCGTCGCGCTCGAACAGGTAGAGCAGCGTGCGCAGCGCCCGGCCTCGCTCGCTCTTCAGGCCCGGGTCGCGCTCGACGATCAGGCGGGCGTCGTCGCGGGCGGCCAGCAGCAGGTCGCCGTCCGCCTCCGGCCGGGCGAGCCGGAAGGCCGCGAGGCCGGACTGGCGGGTGCCCAGCATCTCCCCCTCGCCCCGCAGGCGCAGGTCCTCCTCGGCGATGCGGAAGCCGTCCTCGGTCTCGCGCATCATCTCCAGGCGCGCCCGCGCCACCTGGCCGAGCGGGCCGCGGTAGACGAGGAGGCAGGTCGAGGCCCCGGTCCCGCGCCCGACCCGGCCGCGCAGCTGGTGGAGCTGCGCCAGCCCGAAGCGCTCCGCATGCTCGATCACCATGATGGTCGCCTCCGGCACGTCGACGCCCACCTCCACCACGGTGGTCGAGACGAGGATGCGGGTGGTGCCGGACGCGAAGCGCTCCATCGCCTCGTCCTTGTCCCGCCCCGGCATCTTGCCGTGGACGAGGCCGACCGCCTCGCCGAAATGCTGCTGGAGATCCGCGAAACGCTCCTCGGCCGCCGCGAGGTCGATGAACTCGGATTCGGCCACCAGCGGGCAGATCCAGTAGGCCCGGTCGCCGCGGGCGAGTGCCCGCTCCAGCCCGGCCACCACCTCGTCGAGCCGCTCGCTGGAGACGAGGCGCGTGGCGATGGGCTGGCGCCCGGCCGGCTTCTCGTCGAGGACCGAGACCTCCATGTCGCCGAAGCAGGTCAGCGCCAGGGTGCGCGGGATCGGCGTTGCGGTCATCACGAGGATGTCCACCGCCTCTCCCTTGGCCCCGAGCGCGAGGCGCTGGTGCACGCCGAAGCGGTGCTGCTCGTCCACCACCGCGAGGCCGAGATCGCGAAAGGCCACCTCCTCCTGAAACAGCGCGTGGGTGCCCACCGCGATCGGGATGGTGCCGTCGAGGAGGCCCGCGCGCGTCGCCCGGCGCTCGGCCGTGCGATCGCGGCCGGTGAGCAGCGCCAGCCTCAGGCCCGCGGCCTCGGCGAGCGGGCGCAGGCGCTCCGCGTGCTGGCGGGCCAGGATCTCGGTGGGCGCCATCAGGGCGGCCTGCCGCCCCGCCTCGATGGCGGAGGCCATGGCGAGCAGCGCCACCGCGGTCTTCCCCGAGCCAACATCGCCCTGGAGCAGGCGCAGCATCCGCCGGTCCGAGCGCAGGTCGCCGCGGATCTCCGCCAGCGCGCGGATCTGCGCCCCGGTGAGCCGGAACGGCAGCGCCGCCTCGATGCGCCGCGACAGCGCGCCGTCGCCCGCGTTGACGCGGCCGGGTGCCCGGCGCATCCGGCTGCGCACCAGCGCCAGCGCCAGCTGGGAGGCCAGCAGCTCGTCGTAGGCGAGGCGGCGGCGGGTGCCGGGGGGCGGCTCGCCCTCGGCCGGCGGCGGCTTGTCCGGCCGGTGCTCGGCCCGCAGCGCCTCCGCGAAGGCGGGCCAGCGGTGCCGCGCGAGCCAGGCCGGGTCCTGCCACTCGGGCAGGTCGGGCAGGCGCTCCACGGCGCCCTGGGCGAGCTTGCCGATCGCCCGCGAGGTCAGGCCCTCGGTCGCCCCGTAGAGCGGCTCGACGGCGGGCAGCTCCGAGAACCCCTTGTCGTCGAGGATGCGTGCCGGATGCACCATCTGGCGGAAGCCGTCCCACAGCTCGATCCGGCCCGAGACGTAGCGGCGGGCGCCCACCGGCAGCATCTTTTCCAGGCGCGCGCGGGGCATGTTGAAGAAGACGAGGCTGATGTCGCCGCTCCCGTCCTCCACGAGCACCCGGTAGGGGCGCCGCCCGCCGGCCGCCTGCGGCGGGCGGTGCGCCACGACCTGCACGGCGAGCGTCACCGGCTCGCCGGTCGGGGCCTCGGCGATCGAGCCCTTGAGCGCCCGCGCCACGCCCCCGTGCGGCAGGTGGAACAGCAGGTCGACCACGCGCGCCGGGGTCTCGGGCGTGCCCAGCAGCCGGTCGAGCAGCGCGGCCATCTTCGGCCCGGCCCCGGGGAGCACGGTGGCGGGGGCGAAGAGCGGATCGAGGAGCGAGGGGCGCAGCGACATGCCGGGAAGCGGGACGGGATCGATCGGGGCCGTATACACGAGCCCGGCGGGATCGCGGCGCGGCACGGGGCAGCGGCCGGCCCGGCCGTATGCCTGCTCCGCGCGGCATCCCCGCATCCGACGGCCGGTATTCAAGCGACGGTCAGTTCTCTTAATTAGCGACCGCCGCAAGGAAAGCAGGCTTAAATAACGTGTCGCGCACCTGCTCATGGCGGCGGCCGAGTGAGCGTCGCCCTCTCTGCGTCGCACGGTCCGGCGGATGCACCGGCCGCACGATCGGCCGGCGGCGATCCGGGATGGCGCCAGCCCCCCGCGAGCCCATATAGAACCGACGAGATGCGCGGATTCCCGCGGGGCATCGCACCCCGCGGGAATCCGCGCCGTTTCCGCTTGGGACCGACCCGATGACCGGCACGACCCGCAGCAGCGCCGACCTCGACCCGCGCCGCCGCCGCACCCTCTTCCGCTCCTGGCACCGGGGCACCCGCGAGATGGACCTGATCATGGGCCGCTTCGCCGATGCCGAGATCGGCACCCTCACCGAGGCGGACTTGGACGAGTTCGAGCGCCTGATCGAGGTGCCGGACCGCGACCTCTTCCGCTGGATCAGCGGCGAGGAGGAGGCCCCCTCGAACTACGACACCCCCGTCTTCCGCCGCCTGAAGGGCTTCCACCAGCACGGCGCCCCCATCCACACCTGAGGCGTCCGGGGGGCCTTCAGGCCCTCTGGCGCAGCCTCTGCCCCCGGATTCCTGATCGCAGTCGATGGCAACCCATTCCAAGCCGCCGGTCGCCCGGTTCGCGCTTCCCAAATCCGCCGCCCTGACCCAGGCCGTCGAGGCGCTGCGGCGCGGCGACAGCCCGACGCTGGCGCGGGTGCCGGACGGCTTCGACGCCCTCGTGGTGGCCGACCTCGCCCGCGCGCTCGGCCAGACCACGCAGGGACCGGCCGTGCTGGTCCACGTGGCCCGCGACGGCACCCGCTCGGCGGCCTTCGCGAGCGCGCTCGCCTTCGTGGCGCCCGAGATCGAGGTCCTGAGCATCCCCGCCTGGGATTGCCAGCCCTACGACCGGGTCTCGCCGAACGCAGCCATCGCGGCCCAGCGGATGACGGCCCTGTCGCGGCTCGCCCGCTCGCGCTCCTCCGAGGAGCGCCCGCGCATCGTCCTCACCACGGTGAACGCCCTGGTGCAGCGGGTGCCGGCGCGCGAGCGCATCGCGGTCGAGACCTTTTCGGCCGCGGTGGGCAACGCGCTCGACACCGACAAGATCGTAGCGTGGCTGGAGGCCAACGGCTTCCTGCGCACCGGCACCGTGCGCGACACCGGCGAGTACGCGGTGCGCGGCGGCATCATCGACCTCTCGCCGCCCGGCCTGCCGAACCCGGTGCGCCTCGACTTCTTCGGCGACACCCTCGAATCGATCCGCAGCTTCGACCCCGAGACCCAGCGCACGATCGGGCAGTTGCGCTCCCTCGACCTCGTGCCGATGAGCGAGGTCCAGCTCACCACCGAGAGCATCCGGCGCTTCCGCCAGGGCTACGTCACGGCCTTCGGGGCCGCCGGCCGCGACGACCGGCTCTACGAGGCGGTGAGCGAGGGCCGCCGCGCCGCCGGGCTCGAACACTGGATGCCGCTGTTCGCCGACCGGCTCGACACCCTGTTCGACTATCTCGCGGGCGTGCCCCTGGTCTTCGACCGCGACGCGGACGACGCGGCGGGCGAGCGCCTGGGGCAGGTGCAGGAATACTACGACGCCCGCTGCGAGGCGCTGAAGCACCCCCAGGCCGGCGTGGCGCCCTACAAGCCGCTCAAGCCCGACGCGCTCTACCTCTCGCCCGCCGAGTGGGCGCGTCGCGTCGAGGGCGCCACGCTCGTCCGCCTCACCCCCTTCGCGCTGCCCGAGGGCGGCGGGCGGACCGTGGTCGATGCCGCGGCCGAGCCCGCGCGCTCCTTCGCGCCCGAGCGGGCGCAGGAGGGCGTCAACGTCTTCGACGCCGCCGTGCAGCACGTGCGCGACCTCCAGGCCGCCGGCCACCACGTCATCCTGGCGGCGTGGTCGGAGGGCTCGCGCGACCGGCTCTGCAGCGTGCTGACCGACCACGGTCTACCGAAGCCCAAGCCCATCACCCGCCTGTCGGACGTCATGGCGCTCAAGCGCGGGCAGGATGCGGCGGTGGCGGTGTGGGGCCTGGAGGCCGGCTTCACCCTCGACCGCCTCGCGGTGATCGCCGAGGGCGACATCCTGGGCGACCGGCTGGTGCGGCCCAAGCGCAAGGCCAAGCGGCCCCAGGACGTGATCCTGGAGGTGCAGGCGCTCGAACCCGGCGACCTCGTGGTCCATGCCGACCACGGCATCGGGCGCTTCGTCGGCCTCAAGACCGTGACGGCGGCGGGCGCGCCGCACGATTGCCTGGAGATCCAGTACAACGGCGGCCTGCTGCTGCTGCCGGTGGAGAACATCGAGCTTCTCACCCGCTACGGCTCGGAGGATGCCGACGTCCCCCTCGACAAGCTCGGCGGCGGGGCGTGGCAGGCCCGCAAGGCCAAGCTCAAGCGGCGCATCCTCGAGATGGCGGGCGCCCTCATCAAGGTCGCGGCCGAGCGCTTCCTCAAGGCCGCGCCCCGGATGGAGCCGCCGGACGGCACCTACGGCGAGTTCGCGGCCCGCTTCCCCTACGAGGAGACCGAGGACCAGGAGGCCGCCATCGCGGCGACGCTCGGCGACCTCACGGCCGGGCGGCCGATGGACCGGCTGATCTGCGGCGATGTCGGCTTCGGCAAGACCGAGGTGGCGCTGCGCGCCGCCTTCGTCACGGCGATCTCGGGGCGCCAGGTGGCGGTGGTGGTGCCCACCACCTTGCTGGCCCGCCAGCACTACCGCACCTTCGCGGAGCGCTTCAAAGGGCTGCCGGTCCACGTCGCGCAGGCGAGCCGCTTCGTCTCGAACGCCGAGATGAAGAAGGTGCGCGAGGGGCTCAGCCAGGGCACCGTCGACATCGTGGTCGGCACCCACGCGCTGCTCGCCAAGGCGATCGGCTTCAAGGATCTCGGCCTCATCATCATCGACGAGGAGCAGCATTTCGGCGTCGCCCACAAGGAGCGCCTGAAGGCCCTGCGCGCCGAGGTGCACGTGCTCACCCTCTCGGCGACGCCGATCCCGCGCACGCTGCAGCTCGCCATGACGGGGGTGCGCGAACTCTCGATCATCGCCACGCCCCCGGTGGACCGGCTGGCGGTGCGGACCTTCGTGACGCCCTTCGATCCCCTGCTCGTGCGCGAGGCGCTGCTGCGCGAGCGCTACCGGGGGGGCCAAGCCTTCTACGTCGTGCCCCGCATCGAGCACCTCGACGAGGTCAAGCGCTTCCTCGACCGCGAGATGCCGGAGGCCAAGGTCGGCATCGCCCACGGGCAGATGGCGGCGGGCCAGCTCGAGGACGTGATGACGGCCTTCTACGAGGGCCGGTTCGACATCCTGCTCTCGACCACCATCGTGGAATCGGGCCTCGACATCCCCACCGCCAACACCCTGATCGTGCACCGGGCCGACATGTTCGGGCTCGCCCAGCTCTATCAGCTGCGCGGGCGCGTCGGGCGCTCGAAGGCGCGCGCCTACGCCCTGTTCACCACGCCCGAGAACAAGACGCTGACGGTGCAGGCCGAGCGGCGCCTCAAGGTGCTGCAATCCCTCGACACGCTGGGGGCCGGCTTCCAGCTCGCCAGCCACGACCTCGACATCCGGGGCGCCGGCAACCTGCTCGGCGAGGAGCAGTCCGGCCACATCAAGGAGGTCGGCTACGAGCTCTACCAGCAGATGCTGGAGGACGCGGTCGCCGCCCTCAAGGCGGGCCAGGAGGTGCCGGCCGACGAGCAATGGTCGCCCACCATCGCGCTCGGCGCCCCCGTGACCATGCCGGAGGGCTACGTCTCCGACCTCTCGGTGCGGCTCGGCCTCTACCGGCGCCTCGCCACGCTCGACGGCGACGCGGAGCTGGAGAGCTTCGGGGCGGAGCTGATCGACCGCTTCGGCCCGCTGCCGCCGGAGGTGGAGCAGCTCCTCAAGATCGTGACGATCAAGATCCTGTGCCGGGAGACCAACGTCGAGAAGGTCGAGGCGGGCCCGAAGGGCATCGTGCTGCACTTCCGCGACCGGGCCTTCGCCAACCCGCAGAAACTCGTCTCCTACGTCGCCGGCCAGGGCTCCTTCGCCAAGGTGCGGCCCGACATGAGCATCGTGTTCATCCGCAACCTCGACACGGTGGCCGAGCGGCTGAAGGAGACCACCGGCATCCTGCGCGACCTCGCCAAGCTCGCCGCGCGCCGCAAGGCGGCCTGACGGCGCCGGGGCGGACGCCCCGGCGTCGCGCCGACCCGCGCGGTCGCGGCCCTACTCGGCCGCACTCCGCTCGCGGCCGGCCAGGAAGGCGGCGTGCTCCTGCGCGAGCGCGCCCGAGAGCGCCCGGGCGATCAGCGCCCGGGTCTCGGCCACGCCGTAGAGCGCCACGAAGGAGCCGAAGCGGGGGCCGCGGGCCTCGCCGAGCAGCGTGGCGTAGAGGGTCGTGAACCACGTCTGCGCCACGCCGGGGCGCCCGTCCGGGCTCTTGGCCTTGCCGGACAGGTCCGGGTAGTGCCGCCGCCCGACCTCGTAGACCAGGGCCTGCAGCGCCTCCGGGTCGGTCGAGCCCTCGACGGGGGCGAGGGTGCCGGAGAGGTCCGCGAGGGCGGCCGCCGCCGCCTCGTCCGGGGCCCGGTAGGTCTTGGCCGGGCGCACGAAGTCGCGGAAGTAGCGCACGGCGTGGCGCACCAGCCGGTCGAGGCGCGGCTGCGTCTGCGGCGAGGCCTCCGGCGCGTAGCGGCGGATGAACCCCCAGAGCACGTCCGGATCCTCGGTGTTGGCCACCGCCACGAGGTTGAGCAGCATCGCGAAGGTGATCGCGCCCCCGCCCGCCGCGCGCTCCGGCGCGGGCGGCGCGCCCGCATGGATGTGCCAGACCGGGTTGCCGAGCTGCAGCCTCGGCTCCTGGCCGGGATACTTGTCGAGGAACGACAGGTAGTCGTCCACCTGGCGGGGGATCACGTCGAAGTGCAGGCGCTTGGCCTCGCGCGGCTTGTTGTACATGAACAGCGCGAGGCTCTCGGGCGTGCCGTAGGCCAGCCACTCGTCGATGGTGAGCCCGTTGCCCTTCGACTTCGAGATCTTCTGACCCTTCTCGTCGAGGAAGAGCTCGTAGTTGAAGCCCTCCGGCGGCTCGGCCCCGAGCACGCGGGCGATCTGGCCCGACAGCTTGACCGAGTCGATCAGGTCCTTGCCGGCCATCTCGTAATCGACGCCGAGCGCCACCCAGCGCATCGCCCAGTCGGGCTTCCACTGCAGCTTGGCATGGCCGCCCGTGACCGGCGTCTCGTAGCGCTCGCCCGTGGCCGGGTCGCGCCAGACGATCGTGCCGGCCGCCCCCTTCACCTCGTCGATCGGCACCTGCATGACGTGGCCGGTGACCGGGTGGAGCGGCAGGAAGGGCGAGTAGGAGGCCGAGCGCTCGGCCCGCAGCGAGGGCAGCATCACCGCCATCACGGCGTCGTAGCGCTCCAGCACCCGCAGGAGCGTCGCGTCGAACAGCCCCGCCCGGTAGCACGCGGTCGCCGAGCGGAACTCGTAGTCGAAGCCGAAGGAATCGAGGAAGCGGCGCAGCTCCGCGTTGTTGTGCGCCCCGAAGCTGTCGTGGGTGCCGAAGGGGTCCGGCACCCGCGTCAGCGGCAGATTGAGGGCGCGGGCCAGCCCGTCGCGGTTCGGCACGTTATCCGGCACCTTGCGCAGGCCGTCCATGTCGTCCGAGAAGGCGATGAGCCGGGTCGGCACCGCGTCGTTCGTGAGCACCCGGAAGGCGTGGCGCACCATCGAGGTGCGCGCCACCTCCCCGAAGGTGCCGATATGCGGCAGGCCCGACGGCCCGTAGCCGGTCTCGAACAGCACCTCGGGTTTCGGATTCCGCTCCAGCCGGGCGACGAGCTTGCGCGCCTCCTCGAAGGGCCACGCCGCGGAGGTCGCGGCGGCGTCGAGGAGGGTTTGGTCGATGCGGAGCGGGGCGGACATTGTTTCAGGTGACTCAGGCGGTGTCCGAGAAGGCGCGCACCCTATGGAGTGCGTCTGCGCGGGTCAACGAAGCTCATCCGAGCGATGGCGATCCGACGCGTGCAGCCGTTCGACCTCGGCCGGATCGCGTCATGCCCCCGGCAGAGTCCGCTCCTCGCCGTCGGGACACGGTCCGGTCTGGACGACCGGGCCATTCACCGGCACACAGTTCCGATGACCTGTCCCGTTCACATCGCGGTGGCTGCGATCTGCCGTCGAATTAAGCGCCCGGCCTGACTCATCAGGCCGGGTCTGTCGGCATGTGAACACTCAGCGCGCCGCGCGCCACGGAAGGTCTATCGCCATGTGTACCAATGAAGTGATGCTGCATCTCGTATGCGGCAAGATCGCTGCCGGAAAATCGACGCTCACCGCCGCACTCGGAGCCCGCCCCCACACCATCCTCGTGAGAGAGGATCGATGGCTCGCCCGGCTTTATCCTGGCGAACAGAACTCGCTGGCCGATTACGTTCGCAATTCAACTCGCCTGCGCGGCGCGATGGGTCCGCATCTGATCGCGCTCCTGCGTGCCGGCCTCTCCGTCGTCCTGGACTTCCCCGCGAACACGCCGGCCAGTCGGGCGTGGATGCGCACACTCTTTCAGGACGCAGGCGTCGCGCATCAACTTCACTACCTCGACGTTCCGGACGAGATCTGCAAAGCGCGCCTGCGCCAGCGCAATGCTGCCGGCGAGCATGAGTTCACGGTGAGTGACGAGCAGTTCGATCTGTTCACCAGCTATTTCGTGGCGCCGGCTCCCGACGAAGGATTCAACGTGGTTCTTCACCGCTGAAGGGATGGTCGTCACCGGTCGATATCGGGATTCCCGCCCGGTACCGCACCGTCGCGACCTCGTACGACGCGGACCTTCCGGACGGGGACCGCGTGCCCGAGCGCCGCATCAGACCGAAGCCGATTCGAGCACTCGCGCGCCCTGCAACTCCGCCAGGATCTCGTAGGAGCGCAGGCGCGCGCGGTGGTCGTGGATCGCCGCCGCGACCATGATCTCGTCGGCCTGCGTGCGGGCGGCGAGCGCGGCGAGCCCCCGGCGCACCGTCTCGGGGGAGCCCACCACCGAGCAGGCCAGCATGCCGGAGGCCTGCACCTTCTCGTGGCCCGACCAGTAGGTCTCGATGTCGTCGATGGGCGGCGGCAGCAGCCCGCGTGTGCCGCGGAAGATGTTGGTGAAGCTCTGCTGGGCCGAGGTGAACAGGCGGCGCGCCTCGGCATCCGTCTCGGCCGCGATCACGTTGGCGCCGATCATCGCGTAGGGCCGCGGGCATTGCGCCGAGGGCTGGAAGCGCGCGCGGTAGACCTCCAGGGCCTGCGTCAGGGCGTCGGGCGCGAAGTGCGATGCGAAGGCGTAGGGCAGCCCCAGCACCGCGGCGAGCTGCGCCCCGAACAGGCTGGAGCCGAGGATCCAGAGCGGCACCTCGGTGCCGGTGCCCGGCACCGCCTGCACGGTGCGGCCGGGCTCCAGCGGCCCGAGCAGGGTCTGCAGCTCCACCACGTCCTGCGGGAAGGTGTCGGCGGCGGCGGGGTCGCGCCGCAGCGCCCGCAGGGTGCGCTGGTCGGTGCCGGGCGCGCGCCCGAGGCCGAGGTCGATGCGGCCGGGATAGAGCGAGGCCAGCGTGCCGAACTGCTCGGCGATCACCAGCGGCGCATGGTTCGGCAGCATGATGCCGCCCGCCCCCACCCGGATGCGGTGCGTGCCGCCCGCGATGTAGCCGATCACCACGGCGGTCGCGGCGCTGGCGATGCCCACCATGTTGTGGTGCTCGGCCACCCAGTAGCGGGTGTAGCCCCAGCGATCCGCGTGTTGCGCGAGGTCGAGCGCGTTGCGCAGCGCGTCGCCGGGCGTCGCCCCCTGCGGGACCGGCGCGAGATCGAGGACGGAGAGTGGCGGCATGGCCGGAACTCCAAGTTGCGGTCGGGTGCTCCCCTGCGCGTGCGAAGATCCGGTCGCGGGCCCCGCGATGCAAGGCGTGGGCGATCGGGCGTGCCATGCGCGGGCCGCGCAGCCGGTCAGAGATCGAATCCGACGAACCGTCCTTCCGGCACGAGCTGCTGGATCAGGTCGAAATCGCCATGATCGGCCGTGAGCACCGGCAATCCTTCGCGGGCGGCCGTGAGAAGGATCAGCGCATCGTTCAGGCATTCCTTGGCTTGGCCCCGCTGGAAACCCTGGAGGCGCGCCAGCGTGCCGGCGACGAGGCCGGCCTCGGCCCAGATCGCGGCATCGGGCACCAGCAGCCGGTTCGCCGGGATGGCTTCGAAGATCGCCGCGTAATGATCGCGCAGGGCGCGCCATCGCTCGCCGCCCGGGGATGCCTTGGCGATGCCTGCAGCGAGTTCGGATAGGCAAACGGAGCAGTGGAACAGGAGCGCCCGGTCGAGGCAGCCTTCCACCTCGGCCGGGAGGGTTCCGCCGGCATTGCGGATGTAGACGTTGGTGTCGAGGAGCAGCGCGGGCTGCGGCAGCGCGTCGAGATCGGCGAGCGACGGCAGGGCGCTGCGCTGGCGCCGCCGCAGCGGCGTCCGACGCCGCTCGGGCTTTCTCCGCCTCAGGCTCGCGCGAAGATCAAGTGTCAAGCGCGTGGTCTTGGCCCAGGCCGCCGCGGAGCTGCTTCAGGACGCGCCCGACCGGGTCCGGGCAGGCGAGCGCCGACAGGGCCACGACGCCGAGTTCCTCCATGGAGGAGATGCCGGTCTCGCGTTTCGCGGCCTCGACCAGAGCGGGCGGGGCGTGAAAGCTGACGGGCTCCGTGCGCTCGCCCAACAGGCCGGCCCGCCGCGCATCGTCGAGCAGCACGTCGCGCGCCTGGATCGGGCCCTGCGCGGGAGCCGGCGCCGCCCCCACCTCCGTCCGTCCCGGCTTCATCGCTGAAGGTCCTGCCCATGGATGCTGGATCGCCCGGGATGATAGGAGCGCCACGGCGCACAGGCAAGCCTGCCGCTAGGGCAGATACGGTGGCCAGCCGGTTCGACGGGACCGTACCCAAGCTTCCAATCCACCCTCCTCGCCTCGGCCGGCGGCCATGCCGGATCCGCGAAGCCGAGCCCTTGCCGCCCGTGCGGCTTTGCCCGAGGGTGACGGTGCGCCCGGCGGACACGCCGCGGAGCGGGCGTCCCGGGGAGGCAGCATGGCGCAGGCGTTCGATCTCAGCGGCCGGGTCGCGGTGGTGACGGGCGGCAACGGCGGCATCGGCCTGGGGATGGCGGAGGGGCTGGCGCGGGCGGGCTGCGCGGTCTCGCTCTGGGGGCGCGACGCGGGCAAGAACGCGCAGGCCGCGGCCCGCCTCGCGGACACCGGCGCGCCGGTGGACACCCGGGTCTGCGACGTCGCCGACGCGGCGGCGGTGCAGGCCACCTTCGCGGCGGTGCTCGCCCGCTTCGGGCGGGTCGACGGGCTCTTCGCCAACGCGGGCGTGGCGGGCGGCGGGCGCCGCTCCTTCCTGGAGCGCGAGCCCGAGGAATGGCGGCACACCTTCGCGGTCAACCTCGACGGCGTGGTGCACGCCTTCCAGGCGGCGGCGCGCCACATGGCCGAGCGGGCGGCGGCGGGCGACGCCTTCGGGCGGCTCGTCGCCACGTCGAGCGTGGCCTCGCTGCTCGGCGCGGCCCGCAACGAGCATTACGGCGCCACCAAGGGCGCGCTCAACGCCATGGTGCGGGCGCTCGCGGTGGAACTCGCCCGCTACGGCGTCACCGCCAACGCGATCCTGCCGGGCTGGATCGAGAGCGACATGACGGCCAGCCTGATGGCCAACGAGAAGTTCGTGACCCTCAACCTGCCGCGCATCCCCGCCCGCCGCTTCGGCCGGCCGGAGGATTTTGCCGGCATCGCCGTCTACCTGATGAGCGGGGCCTCGGCCTACCACACCGGCCAGGTGCTGGTGATCGACGGCGGCTACACCATCGCCTGAAGGGGGGCCGGCATGACACGCTTCGCGGGCCGCGCGGTCCTCGTCACCGGTGCGGGCAGCGGCATCGGGCGGGCCGCGGCCCGGCTCTTCGCCCGCGAGGGTGCGGGCGTGGCGGCGATGGACCGCGACGCCGCGGCGGTGCAGGCCACGGCGGCCGCCATCGCGGCCGAGGGCGGCCGGGCGCTCGCCCTGCCGGGCGATGCCGGGCGCGAGGAGGACGTGCTCGCCGCCCTTCAGGAGGCGGAGCGGGCCTTCGGGCGGCTCGACGCCATCCACGCCAATGCGGGGATCGGCGGAGGCACGACGCCGTTCCTCGACCAGAGCGTGGCGCTGTGGGAGGAGGTGCTGCGGGTCAACCTGATCGGCGCCTTCCTGGCGATCCGGCACGGCGCGCCGGTCCTGCTGCGCCACGGGGGCGGCGCCATCGTGTGCACGGCCTCGGTGGCGGGCCTGCGGGCGAACGCCGCGGGCGCCGCCTACAGCGCCAGCAAGGCCGGGGTGATCAGCCTCGTGCAGACCGCCGCCGACGCCTTCGCGGGCACGGGCCTGCGCATCAACGCGGTCTGCCCCGGCCTGATCGAGACCGGCATGACCGCCGCCCTGTTCGACGCGGCCCGGGCGAAGGGCCGGGAGGGCCGCATCGGCCAGCTCAACCCCCTGCGCCGGGCCGGGCAGCCGGAGGAGGTCGCGGCCGCCGCCCTTTTTCTGGCGAGCGACGAGGCCGCCTACATCAACGGGCAGGCGCTCGCGGTGGATGGCGGGCTGTCGAGCACGCACCCCTTCGTGCCGCGGGGGCGGTGAGGCCGGGGCGAGCCGCGCCGCCGCCGGCGATCAGCGGTTCTGCCGGCCGCCCTCCCCGGCCGTGTGATCCGTCAGCTTCTTCACCATCTTCCTGACATGAAGGCGGATAGCGAGAGACTGATCTCTCAGGACATCGGCTGGCATGCCCTGTTCTATCCATTCCCGCGCGAACACGATCGATTTCCTTTCCAAATTCATCCCGGATGCCTAATCAGCACTGCGCCAGTCCGGTTCAGTTCATGATTCGCAAACTCTGTCCGTCTTTCAGCACTCTTGCAGTCCGGACCATGCAATCAGGGCGATGCTCTTGTCAAATGTCCCCGAGCTTGACCGTCGAGGCTCACATCATGCGGGCCTTTGAAGCGCGGTAAACTGCGCAAGACTACGCAGGTTGGCGTTCATCCGACCTCTCGGCTCTCGCCGAGGTCGAGGGGGCGCGCTCACGGCCGCCGGTAGGCCGTGCCGTCCTCGGGCCGGGCGGGTTCGTGGACGTAGCGCCCGTCGAGGGGCACGGCCACGATGGCGAAGTCGCGGGCGAGCCGGTCGAGCCCCTCGCGCAGGCCCGGCCCGCGCAGGGGCCGGCCATGCCCCGTGACCGCGGTCTCGGGTCCGAGGCCCGCCAGCGCCTCGACGGAGCGGTGCGCGGCCTCCCAGTCGAGCGTGAGGTATTTCGGCGGCCCGTGCAGCTCGGTCTCCTGCACGGCGACCGCGTAGACGGATTCCTGTGCGGTGGTGACGAAGGCGTCGCCCGCCACCAGCATCCGGTCCTCGGGCCGCCAGAACGAGACGTGGCCGGGGGAGTGGCCGGGCGTGTGCACCCAGCGCCAGCCCGGCAGCGGCGGCACGCTGCCGTCCTCCGGCAGCAGGCGCAGGCGCTCGCCGAGGTCGACGGGCTTGGTGGGAAACAGCGGCGAGAGCAGCGCGAACAGCCCCCCGCCCACGCTCGGGTCCGGCGCCGGATAGGCGGCGCTGCCGTCGAGGTAGGGCTGTTCCAGCCGGTGCGCGTAGACCGGCGCGTCCCAGGCCATCGCCAGGTCCTCGACCACGCCGACATGGTCGAAATGGCCGTGGGTGAGCAGGATCGCGGCGGGCCGGGCCCCCTCGCCGAAGCGGGCGGCAGCGGCCTTCTCGATCGCCCGGCGCGCGCCCGGGATGCCGGCATCGACCAGCACCCAGGCCCGATCCCCCGCCCCAGGCCGGCCGAGAAACACCACGTTGACGATGGCGTGCCGCAGATAGGCGACGTCGGGGCCGAGGGCGTGGGTGCCGTCAGGACCCGCCGGCCCGTCGGCCCGCGCCTCGGGGGAGACCGGGATCTGCTGCGCCATGACGGGACCTCCTCTGACGGGACCGCGCGGTCCGGACCTCCGCGCGAAGGTCCGGACCAATGCTCCCTGGGAGTCCGTGTTCCGGCGGGCGGCGTGAGCGGGGTGCTCAGGCGCTCTCGGCCTGCGCCGCCTGCCGCTCGAACAGCGCCCGATAGGCGCCGTGCGGGCGGCGCATCAGCGCCGCGTGCGGGCCGTCCTCGACGATCCGGCCGCGCTCGAACACCAGGATCCGGTCGAGGGTGCGGACCGTCGAGAGCCGGTGCGCGATGATGATCGCCGTGCGCCCCCGCATCAGCCGCTCCATCGCCTCCTGGATCAGCGCCTCCGATTCCGAGTCCAGGCTGGAGGTCGCCTCGTCGAGGATCAGGATCGGCGCGTCCGCCAGGAAGGCGCGGGCGAGCGCGACCCGCTGGCGCTCGCCGCCCGACAGCTTCACCCCGCGCTCGCCGACCAGCGTCCCGTAGCCCTTCGGCAGGCGGGCGATGAAGTCGTGCGCGTTGGCGAGCCGGGCCGCCCGCTCGATCTCCCCCGCCGTGGCGCCGGGGCGGCCGTAGGCGATGTTTTCGGCGAGCGTGCGGTGGAAGAGCACCGGCTCCTGCGGCACGATGGCGATCTGGGCGCGCAGCGACCCCTGCGTCGCCCGCGCGACGTCCTGCCCGTCGATCAGGATGCGCCCGCCCGCGACGTCGTAGAGCCGCTGGATCAGCTTGACGAAGGTGGTCTTGCCGGAGCCGGAGCGCCCGACGAGCCCCACCCGCTGCCCGGCCGGGATGGCGAGCGAGAGGTCCCGGTAGAGCGGCGTCGCGTGGCCCGCGTAGTGGAAGGTCACGCCCTCGACGCGCACGGCCCCGCAGGGCGCGCGCGTCGGGCGCGTCCGCGACGCCGTAGGGCTCGGCGTCGAGGTCGACCAGTTCCTGCATCTCGCTCACGGCGCGCTGCAGGTGGTTGATGTGGCCGCCGATGTCGCGCAGGTAGCCGTGCAGCACGAAGTAGCTCGTGAGCACCGTGGCGACCTCGCCGGGGCTCGCCGCCGCGCGCCACCACAGCCCCAGCGCCAGCCCGACCAGCGCCGTGCGGAAGACGAGCAGCAGCGCGAACTGGGCGGTGCCGCTCCAGGTCACGCGCATCCAGGTCCGGTGCGTGCGCTTGCGCCACTTGCCCAGGATGCGGGCCAGCCGCTCGTCCTCGCGGGCCTCCGCCCCGAAGGCCTTGACCACGGCGTTGTTGCCGATCGCGTCGCTCAGCACGCCGCCGAGCCGCGTGTCGAGCGCGTTCGAGAGCGCGGCCGCCGGCTCGATCACCCGGGTCGCCAGCAGGCCGGCCGTGACGACGTACAGCACCGTCATCGCGCCGACGAGGGCGCCCATGACCGGCCAGGTCGCGCCCAGCATCAGCATGGTGCCGACGAGCACGACGAGCGTCGGCAGCAGCGAGAGCAGCACCACGTCGTTGAGCCCGTCGAGCGCCCACATGCCGCGCGAGATCTTGCGGACGGTGGAGCCCGAGAAGGTGCCGGCGTGCCAGTCGGTGGAGAGGCGCTGCACCCGGTAAAAGCTCGCGCGGGCGACGTCCCCCATCATGCCGAGCGTCAGCGGCACGACGAGGCTCCACGAGAGGTGCCGGAAGGCGACCGTCGCCACCCCGAGCCCGGCCATGGCCGCGAAGGCCCGCAGCGCGGCGTCGAGCGCGGCCGCGCGGTCCGCCTGGGCGAGCGCATCGACGAGGCGCCCGGCATAGACGGGCAAGAGCACGTCCGCGAGCGTCGCGGCCATCATGGCGGCGAGCAGCGCCCCGACGGTGCCGAGCCGCGTGCGCCAGTGGCGGACGAGGAAGACGAGGACGCGGCGGGTCGCGCCCGCGCGCTTGGGGGAACGGAGAGTCATGAGCCCGTGTCGACGCGGCGGCGCGCATCGATCCCATCGCGGAACGCGGGCCGCGCCCGGTCGGGCGGGCGGCGCGTCGTCGGAGTGTCGGTGGTGGGTGCGGGACCCGCCGCGGCGAACGGGCCGGGGCGGAGGCGCGGCCGTGCGACCTAGCGCGGACGGCCGAGGGAGAAGACGCAGAATGCTGTCATGCAGACCCCTCCCCGATTCGTGGGCAACCGGACGCAGAGGTAGCCGGAACGGCCAGGATTGGCAATCCGGTCGCGTCTCCATTCGACGCCGTGCGCCCGCCGCATCCATTCCCCGCCCGTTCCCTCGCGACAGGAGGGATCCCGAACGCGCGGATCTCCATCCTGGCCAACGGCAGCGCCGGACGGCCGGATACGGCCGGGCGGAAGGATGCGGGCAGGCGGCATGCCCGCGAACTCATCTCACGCTCTTCATCCCCTCGGCCTTCGCGGCCGAGCGTCACACGATCGTTGCACGATGCGCCTACCGCTCGCAATCCATGCCGTTCTGACGTAAGGGCATCTGGAGGTCACGATGGCGCTGAACATCCTTCTGACGAACGATGACGGCTACAACGCCCCGGGTATTCAATCGCTCTACAATTCTCTCGTTGCGGCAGGACACAACGTCCACATCGTTGCGCCTCAGGTGAACCAGAGTGCCCAGGGCAGCTCGCTTGGCGGCACGGCGGCAGTGTCCAGCCCGATCAGCATCACGCAGTTCTCGCCAGGCAACTACTACGTCGACGGCCGGCCCGCGACCGCGGCCCTGACCGGCCTCAATGATCTCTTCGCGGGCGCGCGTCCGGACGTGGTGATCTCCGGGACGAACCGGGGCGAGAACATCGGAACCAGCGAGAACATCTCCGGTACCGTGAATGCGGCGCTCCAGGGATTGTACGAGGGCGTGCCCTCGATCGCCGTTTCGGCCGGATCGTTCAACGGCAGCTACGACGCGGCCTTCGCGAATGCCGGCACGTTCACGGCCGATTTCCTCGCCCGGCTCGAAGCCCAACGCGCCCCCGGGGCGCCGCTGCTGCCGCCCGGCGAGGGGCTGAGCATCAACGTGCCGGGCAACCCGACGCTCGCGGGCGTGGCCGTGACGACCGTCACGCCGGAATCGAGCGGCTCCTTCCCGTACGCCCTGACCGGCCCGAACACCTACGCGGAGGGCTTCGTCGCGAACACCACGCCGTCCGGCAGCACGACCTCCGAGGGCTCGCAGTTCATCTCCAGCCGGATCACCGTCTCGCCGATCGACGGGAACTGGGGATCGAACGCGGCCGACCGGGCCGCCCTGGCGGCCCGCCTGGGCTCCGCGCCCAGCGTCGATCAGGCGGCGACGGGTCCGCTCAACATCCTCCTCCTCAACGAGGACGGCTACGGCGCGGCCGGGATCACCGCGACGCGCGACGCCCTGCTGGCCAAGGGCTACAATGTCACGGTGCTCGCGCCCAACACGGACCAGAGCAACGTCGGCTCGGCCCTGTTCCTCAATCCGATCACGGTCACGACCTACAGCGCGCGCAACTACAGCGCGAACGGCACGCCCGCGAGCCTCGTGTCGCTCGCGCTCGACCCCCAGGGTCTGCTCAACGGCATGCCGCGGCCCGACCTCGTGATCGCGGGCGCCGATGTCGGCAACGCCGTCGGCATCGAGAACGCGAACCATTCGGCGACCGTCGCCGCGGCCGCGACGGCGCTCTTCAACTACGGGGTGCCGAGCATCGCGGTCTCCTCGGCGGGCGGTTCGGCCGCCGACCTCGCGGCGAGCGCCGGCTTCGTGGCGCGGCTGGTCGTGGATCTGCAGGCCACGCAGGGGTCGGATGCGACGATCCTGCCGCAGGGCGTGGGCCTGAGCGTCAACGTGCCGGCCGGAGCGAACGGATCGCGCTACGCCTACACCACCATCGATCGGGCGACCAACGCCAACCTGTCGGTCACCGGCACGGCGACCCAGGCGACCTTCGTGTCGAACGGCGTTGTGACGTCGAACCAGCCCGATTCCGAGGGAACGGCGTTCAACGGCGGCGCGATCACGATCTCGCCGATCGACGGCAATTATTCCAGCAACCAGCTCTCCACCTACCAGGCCCTCGCCGGCGATCTCGGCACCGAGTTCGGCCAGCCCAGCGCGGGCTACACCACCCGCTCCACGGGTCAGGGCAGCACGCAGATCGACCTGATCGTGCCCGCTGCGCTGGTCGACGCAGCCGGGACGAGCGGCGCCGACACCGTCGTCTACTCCGGCTTCGGCACCGTCACGCTGCCGGGGACGATCGAGAATGCGCGGCTCACCGGGCCGGGCAGCAACCTCCTCATCGGCAACGCGCTCGACAACCTGCTCTCGGCGGAAGCCGGCAACGACTCCGTGTCCGGCCTGCAGGGGAACGACACGATCGACGGCGGCGTGGGCAACGACACCCTGTTCGGCGACGCCGGCGCGGATCGGGTCGACGGCGGGCTCGGCGACGATCAGGTGCGCGGCTATCTCGGCAACGACACGCTGTTCGGCAGCGCGGGCAACGACAGCGTGTTCGGCGAAGAGGACGACGACTTCATCGGCGCGGGGAGCGGGAACGACTACCTGTCGGGCGGCCTGGGCAACGATGCGCTCTACGGCGAGGCGGGCAACGACCTCCTGTTCGGCAACGCCGGGAACGACGAACTCGTGGGCGGAGCGGGGTCGGATACCTTCGCCTTCGGCCGCGGCGACGGGGCGGATCTGATCCGGGACTTCGTGACGGGCGGGTCCGAGCGGGATGTGATCGCGTTCAACGGGGGCGTGTTCGCGTCGTTCGCCGCCGTGCAGGCCGCCACCCGGCAGGTCGGGACGGACGCGGTGATCGCCTACGGGTCCGGCGACACGCTCACGCTGCAGAACGTGCAGAGCACCGCGCTCAGCGCTCAGAACTTCACCTTCGCCTGATCCACCGAGGCGCGGTCGGGGCACTTCCCGACCGCGCCGCCGGCCACGGCGTTCACGAGGCCGGGATCCTGGCACCGATCCGACGATACGCGTTTCGGCGCGGAGACCCGGGTGCTCCTGCGGCGGCCTACCGCCGCCAGATCCCGATGCGGTTCGAGCGGGCCTGCTCCTCGGCGGCGCGCAGGTCCGGGGTGGCCTCCGCGCTGGCGCGCCCGCCGCCGTTGAACAGGATCAGCTCCGAGAGGTCGTGGCCGTCGAGGCTGCAGCGATAGGCGCCCTCCGCCGCCGGCTGGCAGGCGACGTCGCGGCGGCGCAGATACCGGCCGAGTTCGCGGGCGTTGCGCCCGCCCAGGCCCTCGACGCCCTGGAGCCGCACGGTCAGCCCGTCGAATTCGAGCGTGCCGGTGTCGATCACCGTCGGCGTGCCGCGCACCCCCCGGCCCGCCCGCGGGTCCTCGGCCTCGGTCGGCACCTCGCGCGGGGGCTCCAGGCGAGCCTCTTGGCGGGCCTCCTGACGGGCCTCTTGGCGCGCTTCCTGGCGGGCCTCCTGCTGGCGCGCCGCCGGCCCGGGCTTCGCCTTCGCCCGCACCGCCAGGGCCTGGGTGACGAAGTCCCGCCAGATCGCCGCCGGCAGGTCGCCGCCGGTGACGCCCTCCATCGACGAATTGTCGTCGTTGCCGAGCCAGACCCCGACCACGAGGTCGGCCGTGAAGCCGATGAACCACGCGTCGCGGTTGTCCTGGGTGGTGCCGGTCTTGCCCCCCGAGGGCACCGCGACCCGGGCGCCCTTGCCCGTGCCCTCGCGCACCACCGCGGCGAGGAGGTCGACCATCCCGGCCCGGGCGGCCGGGTCGCGCATGGGGCTGAGCGCCGTCGCGGGCCGCGTGTAGAGCGTCTGGTCGCGGGCGGCGATCTGGCGGATCGCGTAGGGCTCGACGCTCTCGGCGCCGGCCGCCACCGCCGCGTAGGCGCGGGTGAGGTCGAGGAGCGTCGTCTCGGCGGAGCCGAGCGCGAGGCTCGGCAGGTTGGGCAGGTCGGCCTGGATGCCGAGTCCCTTGGCGGTCGCGATCACGGCCGGGATGCCCACCGCCTCGGCGAGCTGCACCGCCACGGTGTTGATCGACTGCGCGAAGGCGGTGCGCAGCGTGACGGACCCGCGGTAGCGCCCGCCGTAATTCTCGGGCTCCCACTCGCCGACCTGGGTCGGGCGGTCGACCATCACCGAATCGGGCTGGTAGCCGTTGCGCAAGGCGGTCAGGTAGACGAACAGCTTGAACAGCGAGCCCGGCTGGCGCCGCGCCTGGGTCACCCGGTTGAACTGGCTCTCGGCGTAGTCGCGCCCGCCCACCAGCGCCAGGATCGCCCCGTCCGGCGTCATCGCGACGAGCGCGCCCTGCGAGACCTTGCGGCGCTCGCCGTCCTGGTCGAGGCGGCGGGCGAGCACGCTCTCGGCGATATTTTGGAGCGTCAGGTCGAGGGTGGTGCGCAGCGTGGCGTCCGCCGGCCCGGCGCCGATCAGCGCCTTGGCCTGCTCGGCCGCGAGGTCGACGAAGTAGTTGGTGCCCACCGGGGTCTCGGTGGGCACCTGCACGGCGGCCGGGTTCCGGCGGGCCGCCTCGCCCTCCGCCGCGCTGATCGCGCCGGTCTCCACCATCGCGTCGAGCACCTGGGCGGCCCGGCCGCGGGCGCCGTCGAGGTTGCGGTGGGGGGCGAGCTGCGAGGGCGCGCGCACCAGCCCGGCCAGCATCGCGGCCTCGCTCAGGGCGAGGTCCCGGGCGGGCTTGCCGAAGTAGCGCTGCGCCGCCGCGTCGGCGCCGTAGACGCCCGCCCCGAAATAGGCGGTGTTGAGGTAGCGGGTGAGGATCTCGTCCTTGGGCAGCTGCGATTCGAGCCACAGGGCCAGCACCGCCTCCTGCACCTTCCGCTTCAGGGTGCGGTCCTGCGAAAGATAGTTCATCCGCACGAGCTGCTGGGTCAGCGTGCTGCCGCCCTCGCGGGTGCCGCCCGCGGCGAGGTTGCGGAAGGCCGCCCGCATCATGCCGCGCAGGTCGATGCCGTGATGGTCGTAGAAGCGCCGGTCCTCGATGGCGACGATGGCCTGCGCCAGCACCTTCGGTACCTCGCGGGGGCCGAGCTTGGCGCCCTTGATGACGCCGCGCGTGGCGAAGGCCTGTCCCCCCTCCGCCCGCAGCACCAGGGCGGAGGCGGTGGGCTCGACGATGAGGCCGCCGTTCACCGGCAGCGTCGCCAGCGCGTGGACGAGGTAGAGGAGGCCGAAGCCGGCGAGGGCCGCGAGCGAGAGCGCGGCGGCGCGTCCCCAGGGCAGACTCTTCCAAGGCACGCGCGCCCCGAGCGCCCGCACCGGCGCCCAGGCGGCGGCGCCCGCGGCGGCCGCACGGCGGGCCGCCGGATGCGCGCCGAGGCGGCGCAGCCCCGCCCCGGCCCGGGCGGCGCCGGCCCGCGCGCCGCCGAGGACGCGCCGGCCCTGCCCGGAGAGGCGGGCGCCGAGCCCGGGGGCGGGTGCGGGCTCCGGATGCGCGCCGCCCGTGTCCCCGAGATCGAGCCAGTCGCGGCGGGGTCCGGGCGGGTCCGGGTGCGGGCCGGCCACGCCGGATCAGCGCCCGGCCACCGGGCGGGGCTCGATCCAGGTGCGCATCGCCGCCGGGCGGCTGAAGCGCAGGGTCCGGGGAGCGTGCGAGCGATGGTAGTGGCGGCGATGCCAGTGGCGGCGGTGGTGGTAGCGCCGGTGCCAGTGCCGGCGATGGTGCCAGTGGCGCCGGTAATGGTGGTGGCGGCGCCAGTGGCGACGGTGCCAGTGGCGGTGGCGGCGCCAGCGGACCGTCTCGACGGTCGAGGGCTGGTCGAGCGCGAGCGTCGCGGCGGCGCGCGGCATCAGCGGCGAGGCCGCGGCCCAGCCGCAGAGGCCGACGAGGAGGCAGAGGGCCAGCATCAGGGGGCGGACGCGCACGGGCACCTCCAGGGCAGCGACGGTGGATCCGCCGATAACGCCAAGCTCAAGCATCCGTTCCGCGGCGGGAAGCCGTCGCCCGCCTCCGGGACGATCGCCCTGCTCCCGCGCCCGCGGCACCTTGACGGGGCGCGGTTTCCGGCCAGTCTCGGGGGCTCGCGGAGGAGACAGACCTTTGACGACGATGCGACCGTTCCTCGCCGCGGCGGCGCTTGCCGCCCTCGCCGCCCCGGCCGCTGCCCAGCAGCGCCCCGCCCCCAAGGCCCCGCCCCCGCCTAAGGAGGCGCCGCCGCCGGATGCCACCGCGGGCGCCCTCTTCCCCTGCCGCAGCGACAAGGAGGTCTGCTACGTGGGCGTGGCCCGGGAGGGCAAGCTCGTGGTGCTCTTCACCAACGACCCGAAGGGCGAAGAAATCTCCGGCAAGCCGGTCGCGGTCACGGACGGCTCGGCGGACCTCGCCAAGAGCGAGGGCAAGGTGGTGATGCTGGTGGGCAGCCTCGATCCGAAGACGGGCCTCGCCAGGGCCGAGATCGTCGACGTGGCGAGCCCCCTCGTCGCCTTCGCCATCAAGAGCGCGGTGGGCGGCGGCGGCGGAGACGAGCCGCCCCCGCCGCCTGCGCCGCCCCCGAAGCGGCGCTGACGCGCCGCCCGCCTCGCCTGAGAAGCGGCGCTGACGCGCCGCCTGCCCCGCCCTCGAAGCGGCGCCGACGCGGCTCACGCCGCGTCGTGGAAGATCAGGCCGGTCGTGTAGCGCTCGCCCGAGCGCACGCGGCTGACCCCGTGGCGCAGGGCGACCCGGTAGGCGCCGCGCGTGCCCTGCACCGGCCGGTGGCGGACCGCGAAGATCACGCCCTCCCCCTGCGCCAGCGGCACCACCTCGGCCCGCGACTGCATCCGCGGACGCTGCTCGGTGAGCACGAACTCGCCGCCCGTGAAGTCGCGCCCCGGCGCCGAGAGCAGGATCGCCACCTGCAGCGGGAAGACGTGCTCGCCGTACACGTCCTGGTGCAGGCAGTTGTAATCCCCCTCGCCGTAGCGCAGCAGGAGCGGCGTCGGCCGGGTCTGGCCCGCCTGACGGCAGCGGGCGAGGAAGTCCGCATGCGCCGCCGGGTAGCGCACGGGCAGGCCCATCCGGGCGTTCCAGCCATCGGCGAGCGGGGCGAGCCGCGCGTAGAGCGCGGCGCGCAGCTCCTCCAGCGGCGCGGGCAGCGGGTAGGCGTAGTACTTGTACTCTCCCCGCCCGAAGCCGTGCCGGGCCATGACGATCCGGCTGCGGAAGGGCGCCTCCTGCGGGTAGAGCGCCCGCAGCCGCGCGCAGGTCTCGGCATCGAGGAGCGGTCCCGTGGCGGCGCAGCCGTGGGCGTCGAGATCCGCCGCGATCCGGGTCCAGTCGAGGGTTTCCACCGGCATGACGCTCACCGGGGTTCTTCCAGCGGCAGCCGCTCCGGCTCCGCCCGGGCGCCTTCCCGGGCGAGCAGGGCGCGCTTGCGCGCCACGCCCCAGCGGTAGCCCGAGAGCGCGCCGTCGTGGCGCACGACCCGGTGGCAGGGGATGGCGACCGCGAGCGGGTTGGCGCCGCAGGCCTGAGCCACCGCCCGCACGGCCTTCGGCTCGCCGATCGCCCGGGCGATCTCCGTGTAGGTCGCGGTGCGGCCGGGCGGGATCGCCCGCAGGGCCTGCCAGACCCGCTGCTGGAAGGCGGTGCCGTTGATGTCGAGCGGCAGGTCGAAGCGGGCCTGGAGCGGCGTCTCGACGAGGCCGACGACCCGCGCCACCGTGGCCTCGAAGTCCGGTTCGCCCCCGCTCAGCTCGGCCCTGGGGAAGCGGTCCTGGAGGTCGCGCAGCAGGGCCTCGGGGTCGTCCCCGAGCAGGATCGCGCACACGCCCGCCTCGGTCGCCGCGACCAGGATGGCGCCGAGCGAGCACTGGCCGAGGGCGAAGCGGATCCGCGTCCCCGCCCCGCCCCGGCGGTAGGCGGTGGGCGTCATGCCGAGCCGCGCGGTGGCGGAGGCGTAGAAGCGGCTCGACGCGTTGAAGCCGGCCTCGAAGATGGCGTCGGTCACGGTCTCGGCCTCCTGCAGCCCGGCGGCGAGGCGGGCCGCCCGGCGGGCGCCCGCATAGGCCCTGGGGGTGACCCCGGTGATCCGCCGGAAGACGCGGTGGAAGTGGTAGGGGCTCATCCCGGCCGCGCGGGCGAGCGCGGCCAGCGCAGGCGGCGTCTCGGCCGCCTCGATCAGCCGGCAGGCCCGGGCGACGGCCTCGGCCTGGCGCGCGGCCAGCCCCGGCTCGTTCGGCCGGCAGCGGCGGCAGGGCCGGAAGCCCGCGGCCTCCGCGTCGGCGCAGGTCGGGTGGAAGGCGACGTTCTCGGGGTTGGCCGCCCGGGCGGGGCAGCTCGGCCGGCAATACACGCCGGTGGTGCGCACCGAGTAGACGAAGCTGCCGTCCGCGCGCGCGTCGCGGCGGGCGAGCGCCGCCCAGCGCGCCGCCTCGATAGAGGCGGGATCGGGCGAGGTGGCAGGCAAGGGGTCGGACAAGAGGCTGGGCAAGGGACTGGGATCGAGACAACGCATCACGGATCTCCTGGGGGCGGGTTCGGCCGCCGATGCCGCACTCTCGCGCGGCCCACGGCCGGCCCGCATCCCGGCGCTTGCGCTCGAATCCCGGACGATGGGCGCAAGAACCGGGAGGCGCGGGCGGCGCCCCGCGCGCGATCATGCCCGGGCGCGACCGCCGGAAGCGAGGAGGCGAAGCGATGGCGAAGGGTGTGGCAGCCGGGACGGTGGTGCTGGCGCTCGCGGCGGGTCTCGCGGCAGAGAGCGCGGCGGAGGAGCCGGTGCGCCTGCGGCCGGGCGCCTACGAGGTCGAGGTGCGCCTCGACCTGCCGCATCTCGACGGGGCGGGAGGACGCAAGGCGGTGCGCCTGTGCCTCGACGGCCCGCCCGTGCGGGGCCTGCCCGTGCTCGGCGACAACACCCCGCTCGCCGGCTGCCCGGCCTCGGACCTGCGCCAGGAGGGCGACGCCCTCAGCTTCACGATCGCCTGCGAGGGCCGCAACCAGCCCTCGGCCAAGGCCGTCTACCGGCTCGCGCCCGAGGGCTTCGAGGGCCGCATCGCCGTGCGGCTCGGCGGCAAGAACATGACGCTGACCGAGGTGCAGACCGGCCGCTGGCGCGGCGCCTGCGCGGCGGGCGACCTCCGCCCGTGACGGGACCGGAGCGGCGGGCTCAGGACCGCCCGTGCCGCTGGCGGTAGCGGGGGCCGGGACCGCGCATGTAGTGGAGTTCCGGGCGGTAGGGATCGGTCAGGGAGGCGGCGAGGCTGCGCATCGTCTCCGCCACGCGGCCGAAGAGGGCCATCAGCATGGGTTCGTCCTCCTGCGTCGACACGGGTCGCAGGTCCGAGGCACGGATCGTGCCGCGGAGCGGTTGCGATTCCGTTTCGGCAGGATCGCTCCCGCCTCGGGACTTTTCCGAGGCGGGATCGGGGAATCGTCAGGGCAGGATGCCGGCGAGCTGCAGGGCGGCCGCCGCGATGATGAACAGGCAGGCGGCGAGGCACTCGAGCGGCACGCTCTCCCACAGGGCGGGCGCGGCGGGAGCCTGCGAGCCGGTCTCGCGGGCCAGCGGGGAGACAGGAATCATGGGGGGCACCTCCGGGCGGCCCGGGCCGGGCCGGCGCTTCCTCGCGGGCGGCGCCTCTGGCGGGCGGCCGTCCCGGGCTCGAGCCTACAGCATTCCGGCGCGCCGCACAGCCGGAGCGCCGCAGGCTTGCCGCCCTCTTGCCGCAGCGGTCTTGCGGGGGCGGATCGGGACGTGCTCCGTTGGCGCGACATCCAGGAGCCTCCGATGAGCCCGACCCCCGATCTCGTGATGCGGCCCGCCACCGAGCTGGCGCGGATGATCCGCGGGCGCGCGGTCTCGGCCCGGGAGGTGATGCGGGCGCATCTCGACCAGATCGCCCGCCTCAACCCGGCGGCGAATGCGGTCGTGTCTCTGCGCGATCCCGACGCCCTGCTGGCGGAGGCGGACGCGGCCGACCGGGACCTCGCGGCCGGCCGGATGCGCGGGCCGCTCCACGGCCTGCCCCACGCCGTCAAGGACACGGCCGCCGCCGCCGGCCTCGTCTGGACCCAGGGCTCGCCCCTGTTCCGCGACACGGTGCCGACGGAGGACGCGCCCCACGTCGCCCGCCTGCGCGCGGCCGGCGCGATCCTGATCGGCAAGACCAACGTGCCGGAATTCGGCCTCGGCTCGCACACCACCAACCCGGTCTTCGGGGCGACCCGCAACGCCTACGTGCCCGAGCGCAGCGCGGGCGGATCGAGCGGCGGGGCCGCGGTGGCGCTGGCGCTGCGCATGCTGCCGCTCGCGGACGGCAGCGACCACGGCGGCTCCCTGCGCAACCCCGCGGCCTGGAACGGCGTGCTGGGCCTGCGCCCCTCCGCGGGCCGCGTCCCGATGCGCACCGACGAGGTCTTCCTGCCCGAACTCACGGTGGCCGGCCCGATGGCGCGGACCACCGCCGATCTCGGCCTGCTGCTCTCGGTGCTGGCCGGACCCGATCCGCGTCTTCCCAACGCGATCCGGCAGGACCCGGGCGCCTTCGCGGCGCCGCAGCCGCGGGATCTTACGGGCCTGCGCATCGGCTGGCTCGGCGATCTCGGCGGCCACCTGCCGATGGAGCCGGGCGTGCTCGCCCTCTGCGAGCAGGGCCTGCGCCGCTTCGAGGATCTCGGCGCCCGGGTGGAGCCGCTGGCGCCGGGCTTCGATCCGGAGGCGATCTGGCGGGCCTGGACGGTGCTGCGGGCGTGGCTCGCCGGGGCGGGGCTGGCGCCCCACTGGCGCGACCCGGAGAAGCGCCCGCACCTCAAGCCCGAGGCGGTGTGGGAGGTGGAGCAGGCAATGGCGCTCGACGCCTTCGCGATCCACGCCGCGAGCGTCACCCGCAGCGCGTGGTACGCGCAGGTGCTGCGGCTGTTCGAGCGGGCCGACGTGCTGGCGCTGCCCGCCGCCCAGGTCTTCCCCTTCCCGATCGAGGAACCCTGGCCGCGCACGATCGCGGGCCGGCCCATGGACACCTATCACCGCTGGATGGAGGTCGCGATCCCGGTGACGATGGCGGGCTGCCCGGCGATCAGCCTGCCGGTCGGCCGCGATCCGGCCGGGCTGCCGATGGGCCTGCAGCTCATGGCTCCCAACCACGGCGAGGCGGGCCTCCTCGCCATCGCGGCGGCCTTCGAGGCCGCCACGGGCTTCGACCGGGAGTTGTCCCCGCTGATCACACAGGCGTGAGCGGCCCGCCCGCGCGCCGGGCCGGCCACGCGGGAAAATCCAGCAAATCCCTGTCGTTGGGGCGAGTGTCCGGCCCCGGACGGACCGCCCGCCCCCGCGACGGCGCGCAAATCCGCTTGCCGCCGCGCCCGGGCGTCATACATTGCGCGGCAATCAAGCGCGGCCGACTGATCGGCCGACGATCCCGGGAGGACCTCATGAGATCCGTACTGATCGCGGCGCTCGCCGCCAGCGTGTCGTGGATCGGCGTCGCGGCGGCGCAGGACGCCGGTGACACCAAGGCCAAGGTCGACAACCTGGAAAAACTGCAGGGCTTCAAGCACACCGGCGCGGCCGAGCCGGCGCCGATCCCGCAGACCGGCCGGCGCGCCGATGCGGTCAACCGGACGCTCCAGAAGATCAAGCTGCCCGACGGCTTCAAGATCGAGCTGTACGCGCTCGTGCCCGACGCCCGCGCCCTGGCGGTCGGCCCCAATGCCGGCGTGGTCTTCGTCGGCACCCGCAAGTCCAAGGTCTACACGGCCACCGACCGCGACAAGGACCGGGTCGCCGACGAGGTGAAGGTCTTCGCCCCCGGCATCGACTTCAAGATCCCGAACGGCGTCTGCTTCTCGCGCGACGGCGTGCTGACCATCGTGGAGCAGAACCGGGTGCTGGCGTTCCCGGCCGCCGAGTTCTTCTACGAGGGACCGGACGTGGCCGCCGCCGTGGTGGTCAAGCAGGGCGAGCTGATCCCGACCTCGGAAGAGAGCTACAACCACACCGCCCGCGTCTGCCGCATCGGGCCGGACGGCAAGCTCTACGTCTCGCTCGGCCAGCCCTACAACGTGCCCCCGAAGGAGAAGGCCGACCTCTACGCCAAGACCGGCATCGGCGGCATCATCCGGATGGACGCGGACGGCAAGAACCGCGAGGTGTTCGCCACCGGCATCCGCAACTCCGTCGGCATCGACTTCGCGCCCGACAAGACCCTGTGGTTCACCGACAACCAAGTGGACGGCATGGGCGACGACCAGCCGCCGGGCGAGCTGAACCAGGCGACCAAGCCCGGCCAGAATTTCGGCTTCCCGTGGTACGGCGGCGGCGCGGTGCGCACCGTCGAGTACAAGAACGATCAGGTGCCGCCGGACGTGGTGCCGCCGAAGGCCGAGCTGCCCCCGCACGCCGCCGATCTCGGGCTTCTCGTCTACCGGGGCCGGATGTTCCCCGAAAAGTACCGGGCCGGGGTCTTCACGGCCGAGCACGGATCGTGGAACCGCACCACCCCGATCGGCGCCCGGGTGATGTTCGTGCCGGTGAACAAGGACGGCAGCGCGGGCAAGCCCGAGCCCTTCGCGGAGGGATGGCTCACCGAGGGCGGCGAGTATCTCGGCCGCCCGGTCGACCTCGCGACGCTGCCCGACGGCTCGATGCTCGTCTCGGACGACACGGTCGGGGCGATCTACCGGATCTCCTACGAGAAGTAGCCGGACACCCGGCATCGGACCCGCGCCGCCCCGGGTTGGAGGATGCAACGCGGGATCCCCTCTCCCGTGCGGGAGAGGGGTAGGGGTGAGGGTCCCGGGAGTGGGCAGCAAGAAGTCGGGACGCTGCCGCGACCAGCACTGAGGTGGGCGGCTGATACTGCCCCGTTCCGCTCCCCTCACCACGCTCTCCGCCTCACTGCGGCTCCACCTGGACCCTCACGCGGGATCTCCGATCCCCTGCCCCTCTCCCGCACGGGAGAGGGGTTCCCCGCGCCCTTCCTGTCGGATGGGCAAAGGACCTGTAAGCCCAAGGCCCGCCATGCTCCTTCGCTCCGCCCTCCTCGCCGCCCTCGTCCTCCTCCCCGGCGGCATCGCCGTGGCCGGCGACGCGGCCGCCGGGCGCAGGAAGGCCGTGGCCTGCCAGGCCTGCCACGGGCTCGACGGCGTCTCGAAGCTGCCCGACGCCCCCAACCTCTCCGGCCAGGTCGAGCCCTACCTCGTCAAGGCGCTCGGCGAGTTCCGCGACGGCACCCGCAAGAACGAGGTGATGTCGGTCGCCGCCAAGGACCTGACGGATTCCGACATCGCCGACCTCGCGGCCTATTACAGTGCGATCCAGATCGAGGTGATCCCGCCCTCCTGAGCGGGGCCGGGTAGCCGTCCGGGGGGCGGATGCGCTAGGAAGTGGCGGCGCACCGCACCGGAAGGGTCGTCGCAGGATGCCGTTGTCCGAGAGCCGCCCCCGGTGAGGCCGATGCAGGGCCTCTCGCCGCAGCGGGTGCTGATCTACTCGCACGACACGTTCGGGCTCGGGCATCTGCGCCGGGCGCGCGCGATCGCGCACGCGCTCGTGGCCGAGGCGCCGGAGCGGCGGGTGCTGATCCTGTCGGGCTCGCCCGTCAGCCACGCCTTCCGGTTCGCCCCCGGGGTCGCCTGCCGCCGGCTGCCGGGCGTCACCAAGCTCGACAGCGGCGCCTACCGCAGCCACGGGCCGGGCCACGACCTCGACGCCGTGGTGGCGACGCGCGCCGCCCTGATCCGCCACGTCGCCCGGCGCTTCGCCCCGGACCTCTTCCTCGTCGACAAGGAGCCGGCGGGCTTCCACGGCGAGGTGCTACCGGTGCTGGCCCCCCTCAAGGCCCGCGGCTGCCGCCTCGTGCTCGGCCTGCGCGACGTGCTCGACGATCCGGCGCTGCTCGCCCCCGAATGGGAGCGCAAGGGCGCGCTCGGGGTGCTGCCGCTCTACGACGCGATCTGGATCTACGGCCTGCGGGAGATCTACGCGCCGCTCGCCGGGCTCGCGCTGCCGGCGGGCGTGGCCGAGCGCCTGACCTACACGGGCTATCTCCGGCGCGAGGCGCCGCCGGAGGCGGAAACCGGCGCGGAATCCTTCCTGCTCGTCACCCCGGGCGGCGGCGGCGACGGGGTCGACCTCGTCGAGGCGGTGGTGCGGGCCTACGAGGCCCATCCCGTGCCCCACCCGGCGCTGGTGGTGTTCGGGCCGTTCTTCCCGGGCGAGGCGCGGGCGGCCCTGAGCGCGCGCATCGCCCGCCATCCGCGCCTCTCGGCCCTCGACTTCGACGTGCGCCTGGAGCGGCTGATGCGCCGCGCCGCGGGCGTGGTGGCGATGGGCGGCTACAACACCTTCTGCGAGATCCTGTCCTTCGACCGCCCGGCCCTGATCCTGCCGCGGGTGCGCCCGCGCCGCGAGCAGCTGATCCGCGCCCAGGCGGCCGCGCGCCTCGGCCTCGTCGAGACCCTGGCGCCGGGCGAGGACGCGCCCGAGCGGATGGCGGCGGCGCTGGCGGCGCTGCCGGGACGCCCGCGCCCCTCCGCCCAGCCGATCCCCGGCCTGCTGGACGGGCTGCCGGCGATCCGGCGCCTCGTCCAGGCCCCCGGCAGCGGCGTGCCCCGCGTGGCGGCGGAGTAGAGCCCCCGCGCATGCCCGCCCGCCTCGCCGTCCTGGTCAAGGGCTACCCGCGCCTGTCCGAGACCTTCATCGCCCAGGAACTGCTCGGCCTGGAGGAGCGCGGGCTCGCGCTCGCCCTGTGGTCCCTGCGCCGGCCGCACGACGGGACGGTGCACCCGATGCACCGGCAGATCCGCGCGCCGGTCGCCTACCTGCCCGAATACCTCTACCAGGCGCCGCTGCGGGTGCTGCGCGGCGCGCTCGCGGCGCTGGCCGCCCCCGGGCTGCGGCCGCTCCTCGCCCTCGCCTGGCGGGACCTGCGGCGCGACCCGACCCCGAACCGCGGCCGGCGGCTCGGCCAAGCGCTCGTGCTCGCCCGCGAGCTGCCCGCCGACATCGCCCACATCCACGTGCACTACCTGCACACCCCGGCCTCGGTGGCGCGCTACGCCGCCCTGCTCACCGGCCGCACGTGGAGCGCCTCGGCCCACGCCAAGGACATCTGGACGACGCCGGACTGGGAGCTGGCCGAAAAGCTCGACGACCCGCGCCTCGCCTTCGCGGTCACCTGCACGGCGGCCGGCGCGGAGCGGCTGCGCGGGCTGGCGGCGGACCCGGCGCGGATCTCGCTCGTCTATCACGGCCTCGACCTGCGGCGCTTTCCTCCGCCGCCCGCGGCGCGCCCGCCCCGCGACGGCAGCGACCCGGCCGACCCGGTGCGGTTCGTGAGCGTGGGGCGCGCGGTGCCCAAGAAGGGCTTCGACGACCTCCTCGACGCGCTGGCCGGCCTGCCCCCCGGCCTGCACTGGCGCCTCGCCCACGTGGGGGGCGGCGAGGCGCTGGCCGGGCTGAAGGCCAAGGCCGCCGCGCTCGGCCTCGGCGGCCGGGTGATCTTCCTCGGCGCCAAGCCCCAGCCCGACGTGGTGGCGCTCCTGCGCGAGGCGGACCTGTTCGTGCTCCCGGCCAAGCGCGCCCCCTCGGGCGACCGCGATGGGCTGCCGAACGTCATCATGGAGGCGGCCTCGCAGGGGCTCGCGGTGGTCGCCACCGACTTCGCGGGCATCCCGGAATTCCTGCGCGAGGGCGTCGAGGGCCGCCTCGTGCCCCCGGGCGACTGGGCGATGCTGTCGAACGCCCTCAACCTGCTCGCCCGGGACCCGACGGAGCGGGCGCGCCTGGGCGCGGCGGCGCTCGCGCGGCTGCGCGAGGCCTTCGGCGCCGAGGCGGGGTTCGAGCGGATCGCGGGCCTCCTCGCCGGGGTCCGGGGCCGATGATACGAGATCCGGACGATCAGTTCGAATCTCGGATCAGGCAGCCCGCGCGGCGGAGCCGAGGCTCCGCGCACCTGAGCGAAGCCGAAATCCGCATCGCGAAGCGATCAATCGGATTTCGTATGAGTCCGGCGGATCCGGGGCAGGACCCCGGCGGGTCCGGGCACGGCCCGAGGCAAGAGCCCGCCCCCTCGCCGGCCCCCTCTGCCGGCCGCCCCCGGGTCGCCTTCTACGCCCCCCTGAAGAGCCCCGACCATCCGGTCGCCTCCGGCGAGCGGACGATGGCGCGGCTGCTGCTGCGGGCGCTGGCGGCGGCGGGCCTCGCGCCGGAGACGGCGAGCACCCTGCGCACGCGCGACCCGGACGGCACCCGGCACGCGGCCCTGCGCGAGGCCGGGCAGGACGAGGCAGCGCGGCTGACCGCCCTGTGGCGGGCCGACCCGCCCCGGCTGTGGTTCACCTACCACGTCTACTACAAGGCCCCGGACTGGACCGGCCCCCGCGTCGCCGCCGCGCTGGGCATCCCGTACGTGGTGGCGGAGGGCTCGCGGGCGGGCAAGCGCGCGCACGGCCCGCACGCGCTGGGCCACGCGGGCGCCGAGGCCGCGCTCGATGCCGCCTCGCTGATCCTGGTGATGAACCGCCGCGACCGCCCGGCGCTGGAGGCGGCGCGCCCAAAGGGCCAGGTTCTCGCCGACCTGCCGCCCTTCCTCGACCCGGCGGACTGGCCGCTGGCGCCGCGCCGCGCGCAATTGGCCGGCCCCCTGCGGCTCCTCGCGGTCGCGATGATGCGGCCGGGCGACAAGCTCGCCTCCTACCGGCTCCTGGCAAAAACCCTCGGGCGCCTCGGCGATCTCGCCTGGACCCTCGACGTCGCGGGCGACGGGCCGGCGGCGGCGGAGGTCGCGGCGGCGCTCGCGCCCTTCGGCGGGCGGGTGCGCCGCCACGGCGCCCTGCCGGCGCCCACGCTCGCGCGGCTCTACGCCGAAGCCGACCTCCTGGTCTGGCCGGCGGTCAACGAGGCCTACGGTATGGTGCTCTTGGAGGCGCAGGCGCAGGGCTGCCCGGTGGTGGCGGGCGGCTACGGCGGCGTGCCGGACGTGGTGCGGGACGGGCTCACCGGCCGGATCACCGCGCCGGGCGATGCGGGAGCGCTCGCCGGCGCGATCCGGGATCTCGCCGCCGATCCGGCCGCGCGCGCCGCGCTGGCCGCCGCGGCCCTGGCCTTCGCGCGCGAGGAGCGCAGCCTCGCGCGCGCCGCCGCGCGCCTGCGCGACACCCTGGGGGCCTGCCTCGCGTGAGCCGGATCCTGATCGCCGTCACGCACCTGCTCGGCGCCGGCCACCTGACCCGGGCGGTGGCGCTGGCGCGGGCCTTCGCGGGGGCCGGGCACGGGGTGACGCTGGTCTCCGGCGGCATGCCGGCGGCGCTCGCCCTGCCCGACGGCGTGCGTCTCGTGCAGCTGCCGCCGGTGCGCATCACCGGCACCGCCTTCACGGCGCTCCTCGACCCCGAGGGCGAGCCGGTGACGCCCGCCCGCCTCGCGGAGCGCCGGGCGGCGCTGCTCGATGCCTTCGCGGACAGCCGCCCCGAGGCGGTGATCACCGAACTCCACCCGTTCGGCCGCCGGGTGCTGGCGGCCGAGTTCGACGCGCTGGTGGAGGCGGCCCGCGCCGCGGCGCCCCGCCCCCGCCTCCTCGCCTCGGTGCGCGACGTGCTGGCGCGGCCGGGCAAGCCGGAGCGCGTCGCCGCCGCCCACGCGCGGCTCGCCGCCTACGACGCCGTGCTGGTCCACGGCGACCCGGACCTGCTGCCGCTCGACCGCTCCTGGCCGGTCGACGCGGCCATCGCGCCGCTCCTGCACTACACGGGCTACGTCGACGAGGCGCCCGCGCCCTTGCCCGTCCCCTTGACCGTCCCCTTGCCCGTCCCCTTGCCCCCGCCGGGCCCCCGCCGCGGCGTCGTGGTCTCGGGCGGATCGAGCGCCGCCGGCCTGCCGCTGCAGGAGGCCGCCCTCGGGGCCGCCCGGCTGCGGCCGGACGAACCCTGGCGCGTGCTGGTCGGGCGGGGGGTGCCGGAGGCCGCCTTCGCGGCCCTGCGGGATTCCGCCCCGCCGAACGCCGTCGTCGAGCGGGCGCGGCCGGATTTCCGGGCGCTGCTGGCGGGCGCGGCGCTCTCGGTGAGCCAAGCCGGCTACAACACCGTGCTCGACCTCCTGCGCAGCGGCTGTCCGGCCGTGCTGGTACCCTTCGAGGCGGGCCGCGAGACCGAGCAGCGCCTGCGCGCCGACACGCTGGCGGCACGCGGCCTCGCGCGCGTGCTGCCGGAGGCGGCGCTGTCGGCCGAGCGCCTCGCGGAGATGGCGGCGGAGATGGCGGCGGCGCTGCTCGACGGCGCCGCACCGGCGCTTGCCCACGCGGCGCCCCGCGGCACGCCGCCGCCGATCGCCCTCGACGGCGCGGCGCGCAGCGTGGCGATCGTGGAGGGGCTGCTCGCACGAACGCCTTCCCTCCCGCGCCCGGCGCTCGCGGAATCCGACTGGGCCTGCCTGCGCGCCGCCCTCGACCGCCGCGCGGGCGAAAACCGCCCCGTCGCACTCTGGTGGCGCGACGACGACGCGACCGCCCACACGCCCGCCCTCGACCGGCTCCTCGCCCTCAGCCGCACCACCGGCTGGCCGCTGGCGCTGGCGGTGATCCCGGCCGGGGCCGAGCCCTCGCTGTCCTGGCGGCTCGCGGGCGAGGCCGGGATCGACCTCCTCGTGCACGGCCTCGCGCACGCGAACCACGCCCCGCCCGGCGCGAAGAAGGCGGAACTCGCCCACCGTCCCGCCGCGACCCTGGAGGCGGAGGTCGCGCAGGGCCTCGCGCTCGCCCGCGCGCTCAGGCCTGCGCCCCTGCCCGTGCTGGTGCCGCCCTGGAACCGCCTCGCGCCGGACTTGGCCGCCGCGCTGCCGCGGCTGGGCTTTCGCGGCCTCTCGACCTTCGGGCCGTGCGGGCCGGCGGTGCCGGGCCTCGTGCAGGTCAACACCCACCTCGACCCGGTGGCGTGGCGCACAGGCCGGGGGCTCGCCGATCCGCGCGCGCTGCTTGCCCGGGCGGCCGCCACGCTGGCGGCGGGCGAGACGCGGCTCGGCCTCCTCACCCACCACCTCGTGCAGGACGCCGCGACCTGGGCCTTCTGCGAGGCGCTGCTGGAGCGCCTGCGGGCGCACCCGGCGGTGCGCGTCGCCCGCGCCGACGCATTGTTTGCGCCCGAGGCATCGCCCGTGTCACAAACCGACGCTAGGGTCTCCCCGGCGCAGCGCCTGCAGGGACGAAACGGACCAGAATGACGGCTCCGCTCCTGTCGATCCGCGATCTCACGGTCGATTTCTCGGCCGATACCGGGAATTTCCGGGCGGTCGATGGACTGTCCCTCGACGTGCCGGCCGGCCGCACGGTGGCGCTCGTGGGCGAATCCGGCTCGGGCAAGTCCGTCACCGCCCAGGCCATCCTGCGCATCCTGCCGAAGGCGGCCCGGATCAGCGGCGGGCGCATCCTGTTCACGGATCCGGCGGCCGGGCGCAGCATCGACATCGCGCGGCTTTCCGCCGACTCGGCCGAGATGCGCGCCCTGCGCGGCGGGCGCATCGCGATGATCTTCCAGGAGCCGATGACCTCGCTCTCGCCGCTGCACACGGTGGGCGATCAGGTGACCGAGGCGCTGCTCCTCCACGCCGCGGTCTCGCGCGAGGAGGCGCGGCGGCAGGCGGTGGCGGTGTTCGAGCGGGTCGGCTTCCCGGACCCCAAGCGGGCGCTCGTCACCTACCCGTTCGAACTCTCAGGCGGCCTGCGCCAGCGCGCGATGATCGCCATGGCGCTCATCACCAAGCCCGACCTCCTCGTCGCCGACGAGCCGACGACCGCGCTCGACGTCACCACTCAGGCCCAGATCCTCGACCTGCTGCGCGACCTCCAGGCCGAGACCGGCATGGCGATGCTGCTCATCACCCACGACCTCGGGGTGGTCGCCAACGTGGCCGACACGGTGGCGGTGCTCTACCGCGGCCGGCTGATGGAGGCGGGCTCGCGCGAGGACGTGTTTCGCCGCCCCGGCCACCCCTACCTCAAGGCCCTGATGCGGGCGGTGCCGCGCTTCCACATGCAGGAGGGCGAGCGCCTCACCCCCATCCGCGAGGTGAGGAGCGCGGTGCTCGCGCGCAAGGCCGGCGAGCCGCACCGGCCCGACCCGCCGGGGCCGCTCCTGGCGATCCGCGACATCGCCAAGTCCTACACCCTGCGGGCGGGCTGGTTCAGCGGCACGGTCCGGCGCATCGACGCGGTCAAGGGCGTCAACCTGGAATTGTGGCCGAACCGCACCCTCGGCCTCGTGGGCGAATCGGGCTGCGGCAAGACCACCCTGTCGAAGATCGTGATGCGGGCGATCCGGCCGGATGCCGGCAGCGTCACCTTCGACGACGGCGGGGGCGCCGGGCCGCGCGACGTCTTCGCCCTCAAGGACCGCGAGCTGAAGGATTTCCGCCGCGCGGTGCAGTTCGTCTTCCAAGACCCGTTCTCCTCCCTCAACCCGCGCATGACGGTCTACGAGATCCTGACCGAGCCCCTGCGCATCCACGGGGTCGGCACCCCGGACGAGCGCTACGAGCGGGCCAAGGAACTCCTCGACATGGTGGGGCTCGACGCGCGCTCCCTGCGCCGCTACCCGCACGCCTTCTCGGGGGGCCAGCGCCAGCGCCTCGGCATCGCCCGGGCGCTCGCCCTCAAGCCGCGGGTGCTGCTCTGCGACGAGCCGGTCTCGGCGCTGGACGTCTCGGTGCAGGCGCAGGTGCTCAACCTGCTCAAGGACCTGCAGGCGAGCCTCGGCATCGCCTACATGTTCGTCTCCCACAACCTCGCGGTGGTGGACTACATCGCCGACACGATCGCGGTGATGTGCCGGGGCCGGATCGTGGAGGAGGCCCCCAAGGCGGCCCTCTTCCGCAACCCGGCCCATCCCTACACCCGGGCGCTGCTCGCCGCCGTGCCCGAGCCCGACCTCGACCACCCCCTCGACCTCAAGCTCCTGATGAGCGACCGCTTCTCCGACCCGGCCGCCTGGCCCGAGCCGTTCCGCCTCGTCGGCGCCGAGACCGGCACCATGCAGGAGGTCTCCCCCGGCCACTGCGTGCGGGTCGCCGGCTCCTCCCTGCGGCAGGCGGCCTGACATGCCGGTCGGCGCTCTCCCCCGCCCCCACCCGCTGCTGGAGCGCCTGCGCCGCCGCCTGCTCGGGCCGCTGTTCGACCGGCTCGGCTACGACCTCGTCCCGGCCGTGTCCGACTGGACCCACCGCCCGCTCTCGGCCCGCGAGACCGAGGCCCTGATCGCGGCGGCCGCCGCGCGCCTCGACCGCGACCTCGCCGCCTGCGGCCTCGCGCTCCCCGAGGGGGCACAGGCCGCGGTCGCGGCGTTCTGGGACCTGATCGGCAGCGCCCCCGTGGCGCAGCGCCGGGGCGGCAACGGCTTCAACGGCGCGCTGCAGCTCTACGTCCTGATGCGGGCGCTCAGGCCCGCCGTGGTGATCGAATCGGGGGTCTTCCGGGGCCTCACCACCTGGATCACCCGGCAGGCCTGCCCGGAGGCCGAGATCCTGTGCTTCGATCCCGACCTCTCGGGGCTCCGCTACCGCGACCCCCGGGCGCGCTACCACGCCCGCGACTGGTCGGCCTGCGACCTCGGCGGCCTGCCGCTGGACCGGGCGGTCGGGTTCTTCGACGACCACATCAGCCAGGCGCGCCGGGTGCTGGAGGCGCGCGCGCGGGGCCTCGACCGGCTGATCTTCGACGACGACGCGGCGGCCCACCGGCTCCACGCCCATGGCGGTCCGGCCTTCCCGACCATCGCCATGCTGATGGATGCCGCGCACGGCCCGGAGCCGGTGCGCTGGACCCGCAACGGGCGCGAGTTCGTCTACCGGCCCGACGGCCCCGAGGCCCGGGGGGCCCGCGCCCTGATCGCCCGCGCGCACCCCTTCGACGACCTGCACGCGGCCACCGGCTACTCGCCGGCCCGCATCACCTACGTGACCCTGCGGGCTCCGGATACGGGAGATGCGGCATGAGATGCGGCAGAGCAAGGATCTGGCGGGCGCGACGCGCGGCCCTCGCCTTCCTCCTCGCACTCCCCGCCCTCGCCCATGCGGCCGAGACCCCCGCCCCCGGCCCGCCGGCCGAGCCCCTCGTCGTCGACCTCGCGGCGGAGGGGCGGCAGGTCGGCAAGCCCGGCGGCGAGATCGTCACGCTCGTCGCCAAGCCGCGGGACATCCGCTACATCTCGACCTACGCCTACACCCGCCTCGTCGGCTACGACACGCGCCTCGCCCTCAAGCCCGACCTGCTGCTGCGGGTCGAGAACGAGGACGACCGGGTCTACACCTTCACGCTCAGGGCCGGGCACCGCTGGTCGGACGGGCACCCCTTCACGGCGGAGGATTTCCGCTACTGGTGGGAGGACATCGCCCTCAACAAGGAGCTGAGCCCCTCCGGCCCGCCCGAATTCATGATGGTCGAGGGCCGGCTGCCGCGCTTCGAGGTGCTGGATCCCCAGCACGTGCGCTTCACCTGGGAGCGGCCGAACCCGCGCTTTCTGCCCGAACTCGCCTCCCCGCGCGACCCCTTCATCTACCGGCCGGCGCATTACCTGAAGCGCTTCCACCCCCGCTACGCCCCCAAGACCGACCTCGACGCCGCCGCGAAGGCCCAGAAGGTCAAGAACTGGGCGGCCCTGCACAACCGGCTCGACGCGATGTTCGAGCAGACGAATCCCGACCTGCCGACCCTGCAGCCCTGGCGCGTCACCAACACCGCGCCCGCCGCGCGCTTCGTCTTCGTGCGCAACCCCCACTACCACCGGGTCGACCCCCAGGGGCAGCAGCTCCCCTACATCGACCGGGTGCTGATGGACACCGCGGCGGCGAGCCTCTTCGCCGCCAAGGCCAATGCGGGCGAGACCGATCTCCTGTTCCGCGGCCTGACCATGGAGGACATCCCGATCCTGCGCGAGGGCGAGCGGGCCAAGGGCTACCGCACCCGCCTGTGGCCGACCGCGCGGGGCTCGGAGATCGCGCTCTACCCCAACCTCACCACCACGGATCCGGTCTGGCGCGCGCTGAACCGCGATCCGCGCTACCGCCGGGCGCTCTCGCTCGCCATCGACCGGCGCACCCTCAACAACGCGCTGCTGTTCGGGCTCGGCACCGAGGGCAACGACACGGTGGTGGAGAGCAGCCCCCTGTTCCGGCCCGAGTACCGGACCCTCAACGCGGGCTACGACCCCGACGAGGCCTCCCGCCTCCTCGACGCGGTGGGGCTGGCCCAGCGCAACGGCGCCGGCATCCGGCTCCTGCCGGACGGGCGGGAGCTGGAGATCGTGGTCGAGACCGACGGCGAGAGCAACCTCCTCACCGACGGCCTGACGCTGATCGCCGAGTTCTGGCGCGAGGTCGGCGTCAAGCTGTTCGTCAAGCCGCAGGACCGCACGGTGCTGCGCAACCGGTCCTACGCGGGCCTCACCGTGATGGTGGCGGCCCAGGGGCTCGACCTCGCGATGCCGACCGCCGAGATGCCGCCGGACGAACTCGCCCCCGTCCACCAGGACACCTACGCATGGCCCAAATGGGGCCAGTACGTCGAGACCAAGGGCAAGGAGGGCGAGGCCTGCGACATCCCGGCGGCGCGCGCCCTCATCGACCTCAACGCGCGGTGGATGGCCACGGCGGACACGGCCGAGCAGGCGCGGATCTGGGGCGAGATGCTGCTGAACCGCGCCGAGCACCAGTGGGTGATCGGCACCGTGGCGGGCGCGCTGCAGCCGATCGTCGGCAAGGCCGGGCTCACCAACCTGCCCGACAAGGCGATCTATTCCTGGAAGCCCACCGCGATGATCGGGATCTACCGGATCGACCAGTTCTTCTGGACGCCCGAGCGCAAGCGGGAAGCGGCCACCCGGGACCCGCTCCGGTGACGGCGGTCAGGCTCCAGCGATGAAGGGCAGGCTCCGGTGATCCGCTACCTCGCGCGGCGCACGCTCACCATGGCGGTGACGCTCCTCGTCATCTCGGCGCTGATCTTCTTCATCATCAAGCTGCCGCCCGGGGACTTCCTGTCCAACCAGATCGCCGAGCTGCGCTCGCAGGGCGAGGCGGCCTCCGTCGCCAAGGCGCAGTTCCTGATGCAGCAATACGGCCTCGACCGTCCGGTCTGGGAGCAGTACCTGCGCTGGATCGGCCTGTGGCCGAACCCGGAGGGGGCCTTCAACGGGCTCCTGCAGGGCAATTGGGGCTGGTCCTTCGAGTACGACCGGCCGGTGCGCGAGGTGGTGGGCGACGCCCTCTGGCTGACGCTCGTGGTCAACCTCGCGGTGGTGGTCTTCGTCCACGTGGTCTCGATCCCGATCGCGATCTACTCGGCCACGCGCCAGTACTCGCTCGGCGACTACCTGGCGACCTTCGTCGGCTATATCGGGCTCGCCACCCCGTCGTTCCTGCTCGCGCTGGTGATGCTGTTCTACGCCAACCGCTGGTTCGACGTCTCGATCGGCGGGCTCTACGACAGCGCCTATGCGGGCCAGCCCTGGACCTGGGACAAGGTGAAGTCGCTGCTCGCCCACCTCGTCGTGCCGACCCTGGTGATCGGGCTCGGGGGCACCGCCGCCATGATCCGGCGCATGCGCGCCAACCTCCTCGACGAACTCGCCAAGCAGTACGTCGTCACCGCCCGGGCCAAGGGGCTGCCGCCGACCCGGGCCCTGCTGAAATATCCTTTTCGGATGTCGCTCAACCCCTTCATCGCCGATATCGGCAACCTGCTGCCGCACCTCGTCTCGGGCTCGGTGCTGGTCTCGCTGGTGCTCAGCCTGCCCACCGTCGGGCCGATCCTGCTCGCGGCGCTCAAGAGCCAGGACCAGTTCCTGGCGGGCTTCATCCTGATGTTCGTGGCGCTGCTCACGGTGGTCGGCATGCTGGTCTCGGACCTGCTGCTCGCGTGGCTCGACCCGCGCATCCGGTTCGGAGGCTCCGCCCGATGAGCATCGAGATGCGCCCGGGCCATTTCGTCGATCCCGCGCCCTTCGATCCCGGCCGCACCGAGCCGCTGGGGGCGGAGAGCGAGGCGTTCGACCGCGCCTCCTCGTTGCGGCTGACGTGGTGGAAGTTCCGCAAGCACAAGGTGGCGGTGACCGCCGGCCTCATCCTCCTCCTCTTCTACGGCCTGATCCCCTTCGTGGAGGTGCTGGCCCCCTACAACCCGGCCAAGCGCCACGGGGACTTCCTGTACGCCCCGCCGCAATCCGTGCACCTCTTCCACGAGGGCCGCTTCGTCGGCCCCTACACCCACCCCTACTCGTTCACCTTCAACCTCGAGAGCTTCCACCGCGAGTACACGGTGGACCGCACGAAGGCGCAGCCCCTGCGCTTCCTCTGCCGGGGCGAGGCTTACGAGTTCTGGGGCCTGTGGCGGGCGGATTTCCACCTCGTCTGCCCGCCGGAGGGCGGCACGCTCTTCCTGGCCGGCACCGACCGGCTCGGGCGCGACCTCTTCTCCCGCATCGTCTCGGGGGCGCGGATCTCGCTCACGGTCGGGCTCGTCGGCATCGCGGTGTCCTTCGCGCTCGGCCTCTTCTTCGGGGGGCTCGCGGGCTATCTCGGCGGCTGGGTCGACCACGTGGTGCAGCGGATGATCGAGATCCTGCGCTCGCTGCCGGAACTGCCGCTCTGGCTCGCCCTCTCGGCGGCGCTGCCGCCGAACTGGAGCCCGGTGCTGGTCTTCTTCGGCATCACGCTGATCCTCGGCCTGCTCGACTGGCCGGGGCTCGCGCGCGCGGTGCGCTCGAAGCTACTGGCGCTGCGCGAGGAGGATTACGTGCGCGCCGCCGAGCTGATGGGCGCCTCCAAGGCGCGGATCATCGGGCGCCACTTGATCCCGAACTTCATGAGCCACCTGATCGCCTCGGCGACCCTGTCGATCCCCTCGATGATCCTGGGAGAGACGGCGCTGTCGTTCCTGGGGCTCGGCCTGCGCCCGCCGGTGACGAGCTGGGGCGTGCTCCTCAACGAGGCCCAGAACCTCGCGGCGGTGCAGCTCCATCCCTGGCTGCTCGCCCCGATCCTGCCGGTGGTGATCGTGGTCCTGGCCTTCAACTTCCTGGGCGACGGCCTGCGCGACGCGGCCGATCCCTACCACTGAGCCGCGTCCGCCGGCCCCGCGACGCCGGCCCGCCCGGCGCCCGGCTCAAGCGGCCGCCGGACCGGCGGCCGCTCGTCAGTGGGCGAGGCTCAGAGGCGGGCCTGCGAGGCGTCGAGGGACGCTAGTTCGGTGCGCGCCTGGGAGATCAGGCGGGCGTGCTGGAGCTGGAGGGCGCGGCTGTTGGCCCCGCGGCCGGTGCGGATCTCGGCGAGCGACCGCTCATAGTCCTGAAGCTGGGCTTCGACGCGGCGGCGGCGTTCGGCGATGCGATGCGGCATTCCGGTTTCCCCTTGTTGCGATGCCAACAGCCGCGGGCATGAACCTCGGGCCGTTGAGGAATTTCGATCGTGCGACGGCAGATCGAGGATCTGGCGGCACGACCGAAAGCCGGCCGGGAGGCAGAGGCGTCCCGGCGTGAGTCAGCCGAGCCGCCGGAACGGCTCAGCTTGGCCCAGCATGGTCATCTATGGGGCAGGAATGCGGCGGACCGCCCGATCGCGGCCACGAATGGGGCGAGCGAAGGGCGACGTCCCTTCACCCGCCGGGCGATCAGAAGCGGTAGTAACCGGGCCGGTAGGGCCGGCCGTAGAAGCCGTGATGGTGGCGGCGGAACCCGTAGGCGCGGCCGTAGGGCGGTCCGAAGCGGCGGTAGCCGTAGGGACGATGCCCGTAATGGCGATGCCCGAAGTGACGGTGGCGGGGGTAGTAGCCGTACTGCGCCCAGGCGGTGGGGACCTGCGCCTCGCTGGCGGCGGGGGCCGGCGCGGCGGTCGCGGATTGCGGCGCGAGGGCGGCCCCGCCCAGCATCAGGCCGACGGCCAGGATCACGGTCTTCAGCACGTGGTGGAACTCCCTGAGGGCGGCTCCGGACGGAGCGTGGACGGCGGTAACGCATCGGGAGCCCAAACCGTTGCGTGCCGTCCACCGGCTCGATGGACCCTGACGCGCGTTCGCACATGGCTGCGGTCATCGGGACCGAGGTGCGGCCTGGTCTCGTGCTCGACGTCGATGCGGAGGGCCGCATCGTCGCCGTCGAGATCCTCGATGCCTCGGCCCAGCTCTCGGCCGGCACCGACATCCGGAGCCTGATCGCGGCCTGAGGATCGGCCTCGGGCGATGCCCGAGGGTCGGCCTCGGGAGATGCCCGAGGAATTGGCCTCAGGCGAGCCGCAGCGTCATGTCGACGACGCTCGCCTGCGCGGCGCCCTTCACGAGCGCGATGCCGTGCTCGCAATCCTCGCGCCGCACGTAGCCCTCGGCCGAATCGGCGATCACCTCGCCGTTCGCGGCCCGCAACCGCCAGCGCCAATGGCCGGCGGCATCGCGGTAGAGTTCGAAGCGCATCGTGGTCTCCTGCTCGTCGGACCGGCAGGGAGATGGGGCGGCAGGGCGCGAGCGCAACGCCGGGAGGCTCCGGCGTCGGCGTCGTTGCCCTTGCGTCATCATATTGCCGTCGTGGCCTCTCGAAATGCCAGCGGTGAAGCGCATGCCTCATGCTCTCGGGAGCCGACCGATGATGCGGCCGTGGTCCGTCTCGATCCTGCTCCTCGTGAGCCTGCCCGTCCGGGCCGAGGAGCCGGAGCCGCCTTCCCGAGGCAGCGTCCTGACCGTGAGGGGGTCGGGCCATCACGAGCAGAAACCCGACTTCGCCCGCTTCGACGTGACGATCAAGACCAAGGGCAAGACACTGGACGCGGCGGCCGAGGCTCACACGGAGCGCGCCACGCGGGGGCTGGCGCTTCTCAGGAAGGCCGAGTCCGACGGGATCACCATCGAGAAGAGCCGTTTCCAGATGAACGAGGAGCGACCCATGGCGACGTACCGAGCCGGCATCGCTACCGCACCTCCCACCCGATCGGAGACGCCTTTCACGGCGCTGACGTCGGTGACCCTCAGGACGGACTCGATCGACCGCCTGAACGACATCGCGAGCCGGCTCGCCGCCTCGGGCCTGTTCGAGATCGGCCGGATCACCTTCAGCGTCGGTGCCGGCAGGACCGCCCTCAACGAGGCGCGTCGACCGGCCGTCCTAGACGCCCGTGAGCAGGCACGGATCTACGCGGAGGCGGCCGACTTGAAGCTCGTGGAGATCGTCAGCATCACGGACGGCGAGGCGCGACCGCCGGATGGTTACGCCGACATGCCGATGCCGCGCTTCGTGCAGATCATCCCGCCCGCCAAGGTCGATTTCGAGGCTGCCGTCACCATCACGTGGCGCATCGCTCCACGGTGAGGCGCGGTCTCCACGATGCGAGGCCCGCGCTCCGTCCCCGGAGCGCGGGCCTCGTCATGTCATCGCCCCGTGCCGGCCTTACCGCGGCGCGCGGTCGAGCCAGCCGATGGCGCGGCCGTCCTGGCCGCCGGCCGCCGGCGTCCGGTGCTGACCCTGGCCCTGCGCCGGGACGCGATTCCTTCGGGCGTCCATCCTGGCGCGGCCGTCCCGGGCCAGCCTGCCGGCCCTTCGTGCGGGCGGCCGCCATGACCGTGCGGACGCTGGCCCTGGGGCCGGCCGCCGGACGAGACGAAGCCTGTCCTCTCCCCGAGGGCGGGTTCTCTGCTTCTGGAATGGACATGGTCCAGATCGCTTGCCTGCCTGTCGCCCATAGGCTACGAAACGGCATGCTGGAGATCCACCGCACCGACGTGTTCGATGGATGGCTCAACGGGCTCCGGGACGTGCGGGCAAAGGCGCGGATCGCGCTGCGCATCGACCGGCTCGCCTCGGGCAATCCCGGGGACGTCAAGATGGTCGGCGATGGCGTAAGCGAATTGCGGATCGATTACGGTCCGGGCTACCGGGTGTATTTCGTGCGCCGCGGCGCAACCGTGCTCCTGCTGCTCTGCGGCGGCGACAAGAGCCGCCAGCAACAGGACATCGATCGCGCCAAGGCGATCGCCGCGACGACCTGAGGAGATGCAATGACGGAGACGAGACCCTACGACTCCGCCGAGTACCTCGACTCCGACGAGGCCGTCGCCGAGTACCTCGCCGCCGCGATCGAGGAGAACGATGCCGCCCTGTTCCGCCACGCGCTCGGCGTCGCGGCGCGGGCGCGAGGCATGACGCAGATCGCCCGCGAGACGGGGCTGTCGCGCGAGAGCCTGTACCGGGCGCTGTCCGACGAGGGGAACCCCAGTCTCGACACGGCGCTGCGGGTTCTGAAAGCGCTCAATGTCCGCCTCACCGCGACGGTGGTGCCGGAACCGCACTCGGCCTGAGCGATGGCGCGCCGGACGTGGCCGGTCCGCCATCGGACCGGCACGCGCTCCGCAACCGGAACGCATGACCCTGCGCCGACGGCCCAAACTGCCGAGGCAGCGGGCCGTCGGGGCGCTTCAGTGCCGGCCCGCCGGATCGAGCATCCGCGGCGAGCGACCGGGAGCCCGGTCGAGACGCATCGCCGATGTTCTCGCGGCCTTACCGCGGCGCGCGGTCGAGCCAGCCGATGGCGCGGCCGTCCTGGCCGCCGGCCGCCGGCGTCCGGTGCTGACCCTGGCCCTGCGGCCGGCCATGTCCCTTCGGCGCCTCAGACCGGTGCATCGCCGGCCGGCCGTCCTGACGGCCGGGACGCGATTCCTGCGGGCGTCCGTCCTGGCGCGGCCGTCCCGGGCCGGCCTGCCGGCCCTCGTGCGGGCGGCCGCCATGGCCGTGCGGGCGCTGGCCCTGGGGCCGGCCGCCGGGCCGCTGGCCGCGGGGGCCGGGCTGGCGCCGGTCGCGCTCGGCCTCGGCCTCGGCGAATGCGGCCTCCTGGCGGCTCGGGGCCACGAAGCCCGCGGGCACCGCCATCTCGGGCACCTTCTGGCGGGTCAGGCGCTCGATGTCGCGCAGGTAGGCCCGCTCCTCGTCGTTGCAGAACGAGATCGCGAGCCCGTCCGCCCCGGCGCGCGCCGTGCGGCCGATGCGGTGGACATAGGCCTCCGGCACGTTCGGCAGGTCGAAGTTCACCACGTGGCTGACGCCCTCGACGTCGATGCCGCGGGCCGCGATGTCGGTGGCGACGAGCACCCGGCAGGTGCCGGCCCGGAAGGCTGCGAGCGCCCGCTCGCGCTGGGGCTGGGACTTGTTGCCGTGGATCGCCGCCGAGCCGATGCCGGATTTTTCCAGCCCGCGCACGACGCGGTCGGCGCCGTGCTTGGTGCGGGTGAAGACCAGCACCCGGTCGATGGCGTCGTCGCGCAGGAGCGTGCCGAGCAGCGCCTGCTTGGAGCCGGTGGGCACGTGGATGACGCGCTGCTCCACGCGCTCGGCCGTGGTGGCGACGGGCGTCACCGCCACCTGCACGGGGTCGCGCAGGTACTGGGCCGCGAGCCCGGCGATGTTCTTGGGCATGGTGGCCGAGAAGAAGAGGCTCTGGCGCGCCTTCGGCAGCAGCGTGACGATGCGCTTCAACGCGTGGATGAAGCCGAGGTCGAGCATCTGGTCGGCCTCGTCGAGGACGAGGTATTCCACGGCTTCGAGCGTCAGCGACCGGCGGTCGATCAGGTCGAGGAGCCGGCCGGGCGTGGCGACGAGCACGTCGACGCCGTTCGCCAGCGCCCGCTCCTGGCGGCCGATGGTGACGCCGCCGAACACCACGGTGGTCGAGAGCTTCAGGAATTTTCCGTAATCGCGAAAGCTGTCGGCGATCTGGCTGGCGAGTTCGCGGGTGGGCGAGAGCACGAGGACGCGGCAGCCGCCGCGCGGCGTGCGCCGGGGCGCGGCCTCGCTGACGAGCCGGTGCAGGATCGGCAGCGCGAAGGCGGCGGTCTTGCCGGTGCCGGTCTGGGCGATGCCGCAGAGGTCGCGGCCGGCCATCGCGGGCGGGATCGCCTGCGCCTGGATCGGGGTGGGCGTTACGTAGCCGGTCTCGGCAAGCGCCTTCAGGATCGGCGCCGCGAGGCCGAAATCAACGAACTGGGTCAAGGTCTAACTTTCAGGAGGCAGCGGGATCGCCGGGACGGGTGCGGGGCACCGCGGATCGCGATCCGGGATTTGGAAGGACAGCCCGCGTGATGGGGCCGCCCGGAGGGTCAAGCGATCGATCGAGGGGACCGGGCCTGCCGCCGGAAGGCGGCCAATCCGTCACGCAGCCCCCTCAGGCGGGCCGTGCGGCCGCTGACGCTGCAGGGCCGATATGGCGTTGTGCGGGTGCGAAGTCAATGCGGGAGACGGGCCGGAGGGCATGCACCGGAGCATTCTCGCCCGGGCTTGCGCGGCAGCGCCCTCAGCCCGCGTCGAGGGCGTAGACCCCGTCGCCCAGGCGGCGCAGGGCGGTGCGCCCCTGCGCGCGCTTCCACAGGCGGGTGTTGAGGGCGGCGACCGGATCGTGGCCCGGCAGGGTCAGGCCGCGGGCCGCCAGCGCCTCCCAGATCTCGGCCGCGTGCATCGGCCGGCCGGCCCCGGCCAGCACCTCGAAGGCCGCCTCGATCACCCGGCGCCCCTCCGGCCGCCCTTCCGGTTGCCCTTCAGGGCGATCGGCCGCCTCGGGGGCCGGGGCGGGCGAGGCCGCGGGCAAAGCCGGACGCAGGCGCCGGCCCAGGTCGAGGTAGAGCTCGTGCTCGGCGATGGCGCGGTCGAGGGCGGCGCGCTGCCGCCGCAGCTCGTCCAGCCGCGCCTCCGCCTCCGCCTCGGTCAGGAACATGCGATCCTCTGGGAATATTCCCCCACGCTGCTATGCGCGTTCTGGGAATATTACCGTCTGCGCCGCCCTCCGCAAGCCGGGCCGCGCGCGATCCCCGGCCTTCCGCTCCTCAGCCCGGCAGGGTCATGTGGCCGTCCGCGTCGAGGGGCGCCATCGGGTTCCAGGCCAGCTCCCAGAGGTGGCCGTCGGGATCGGCGAAGTAGCCGGAATAGCCGCCCCAGACGGCCCGCTGCGGCGGCTTCACCGCCCGCGCGCCCTGGGCCACCGCGAAGGCGTAGGCCGCGTCGACCTCGGCCGCGCTGGCGAGGTTGTGGGCGAGCGTCACGCCCGTGAAGGCCGGCGGGGCGCGGTCCTCCTCCGCGTCGCCCGCAGCCTCCGCGAGGCCCGCATCCTCGGCGAGCGCGGCGCGCGCGAACAGCGCCAGGACGACGCCCTTGAGGCCGATGAAGGTGATCTCCGGCGTGGAGGCGGGCGAGCGCGTCCAGCCGAGCCCCTCGTAGAAGGCGGTGGCGCGCGCCACGTCGGCGACGCCCAGCGTGATCAGCGAGATGCGGCGGTCGAGCATGCCGGAGGCTCCGTGGGATTATTCCCACTTCCCTTCCATGGCGGCGGCCGGCCCGCAAGCGCAGGACCGGCGTTCATCGCGGAGCGTCCTAAGCAGACTTGCGTTGGCAGGCCAACGCTTCGTCCGCTTAGCTTATTGTTTTGCCGCAGGTTTTTGTCGCAAAACCGGCGGCCACTGTTGCGAAACCTGCTTAGAGCCCCGCCCGATCGCGTTGCAATCGGGCAGTGCTCTAGGTCTTTGATTTTGCCGCATTTTCTGCGACGAACCGGTATCCACTTCGTCGGACAATGCTCTAGCCGGCCGCCTTCTTCCGCGCGGGCTTGGGCGGCACCATGAGCGCGCCCGGATCGGCCGGCAGGAGCTGCATGCCGGCCTCGTCGAGGCTGACGGGGAGCTTGGGAAACACCTCCCGCACATGCGCCACGTCGGCCTTGAAGGCCTGCCGGAAGCTGCGCAGGGAGCCGTTGTCGGCGCCGAACTGCTTGTGGAGGTTGTCCCAGGAGAGCCGCAGGGGGCGGTGCAGGGCGCGCAGGCGGTAGCCGATCCAGAACAGGAGATCGAGCTTGCGCGCCGAGCCGGAAAACGCCCGGGCGGCCCGGATGTCCACCGGCAGGGCGTGCCTGATCAGGTTGTCGTAGAAATCCTGGTGGAACTGCACGGTTTTCGACCAGGCGAGGCCGCCCTCGCCCTCCGCCCGCCAGAGGTCGAGCTTGCGGAAGGGCGGCATCGTCAGGGTGGAGGAGCGCGACTGGCCGTCCCAGAGGCCGAGCTGCAGGGTGCAGGCGGCCAGCCGGTTGAGCTGCTCCTTGAACTGCCGGATGGTGCCGCGCTCGCCGCCCGTGACGGCAAACCCCATCTCGCGCATGAAGCCCGAGAGGCTGTCGGCCACCTCCACGGTGGGGCTGCGCTGGCGCACCGCCTCGGTGCAGAGGTGCAGGAGCACCAGCCGCGCCTTGGGGCCGTAGGGCAGGCCCTGCAGGTCCATCTGCCCGGTGACGGGATTCTTGATCCGCCCGGCCAGGATGCTCAGGGTGTTGCGGCCGTATTCCCGAAAGAATTCCCGCGTCTCGCCGGGGTCGCGGTAGGGCAGCCCGCACAGGGCCAGCACGGAATGGATGTGCTGGATGTTGTCCGGCACCAGGGGCTCGGCCTCGATCACCGCCCGCACGGCGTCGCGGCGGCGCTGGTCGCGGCCCATGCCGGCGCGGGCCTCCGCCTCCCGGGCGGCCTCCGCCCGCTCGGCGTCGCGCAGGGCCTGCCGGTGGGCGATGTGCTCGACGATGACCGCGAACAGGAACCCGCCCCGGGCGGCCTCCAGCTCCGCCTTGAGGTCCTCGTCGTGGATCGCCGCGATCTTGGCCTCGATGCCCATCGGATCCGCAGAAGCGCTTTTCTCGTGCGGGGACGGACGCCCGCCGCATCGACCAAGCCCGTCATGCCCGATTCGGCTCCCGGGAATCTCACGCGCCGGCCAGGTTATCCCATGATTCCCGCAACTCATCCCCGTTATCCCGCCTCGCCACCACGCCGGCCCCCTCGCCTGCCTCGGCACCGCCGCCGCCGGGACCGGCGCGAGCGGTCCTGTGGGCGGCCGTGTGGACCGTCTGGGGACCGACGCGGGGACAGGGTCCGGACAGGACCCGGGACAGGCGGTGCACCAGCCTGTGCGGGACGCGTGGGCGGCCTGTGGGGAGACCGCCCGCAGAGTTCGATGCGGGCCGGTCCCACCGCGCCGCCACCGCGCAGAGTTCGATACGCCGGGGGGATTCGAAAACGGCCGGATTCCGAGCGGTTTGGCGGCGCGTCCGCGCCGAATCCGATGCGCATCCCCGCAGAATCCCATGCGCGGCGCCGCGCGATCCACGCAGAATCCCATACGCACCCACGCAGAATCGGATGCCGATCCGCGCAGAGTCGTGTGCCGGATCAGGCCGCATCCCCTTGGCGGACCAGAGAAATCCGCCCCTCCATATAATTCACAGATTCGACTCTCTGAGAGTCAGAGCCCGATAGGGCTTCGTATAGGTCCGAGAGATCGTTCTTTTTGAAGAACGAAGGCATGCAAAGAGCGCATGGGAAGAGGGGCGATCGCATCGACGCTCGACGGAAACGGAATATTCCTTTGTCTGCAAGGCCGTGGCGGAGCGGCACGGCCGCCGCATCCTTCCGCGCGCCGCCGCCGCCCGGTAAGAGCGTGCTCGCGCCGCACGCGTCCGGCGCGCGAACCGCCGAGCGCCCCGCATGAGCAGCACCCCGATCGAGCGGCTCTTCGCCGTCATGGCGCGCCTGCGCGACCCGGAGACGGGCTGCCCCTGGGACCTGCAGCAGACCTTCGCGACCATCGTCCCCTACACGATCGAGGAGGCCTACGAGGTCGCGGACGCGGTGGACCGGGGCGACCTCGACGACCTGCGCGATGAACTCGGGGACCTGCTGTTCCAGGTCGTCTTTCAGGCGCGGATCGCCGAGGAGGCGGGCGCCTTCCGGTTCGACGACGTCGCCACCGCCATCGCCGACAAGATGGTGCGCCGCCACCCCCACATCTTCGGCGCCGCGCGCGACCTCGACCCGGAGGCGGTCAAGGCGCAGTGGGAAGCGATCAAGGCGCGCGAAAAAGCCGGCCGGCCGGAGGCGCAGGGCACGCTCGCGGGGGTGCCCCTCGCCCTGCCCGCCCTGACCCGGGCGGAAAAGATCTCGCGCAAGGCCGCCGCCGTGGGCTTCGACTGGCCGGACGCCGCCCAGGTGGTGGCCAAGGTGCGCGAGGAGACCGGCGAGGTGGAAGAGGCCCTCGCGGCGGGCGATGCGGAGGCGGTGGCCGAGGAGATCGGCGACCTCCTGTTTTCGGTGGCCAACCTCGCCCGGCACGCCCGCGTCGACCCCGAGGAGGCCCTGCGGCGGGCCAACGAGAAATTCCGGCGCCGCTTCGCCGCGATGGAGGCCGAAGTGACGGCCGGCGGGCAGAACCTCGAAGAGGCCGGCCTCGCCGCCATGGAAGAGGCGTGGCTGCGGGTGAAGCGCCGGGAGGGATGAGGCCGGGGCCGCATTCCGGGCCTCCGTCGGGAACAATGCGGCCCTGCGGAATGGAATATTTCTGATATTACAGTGAGCTGCTCGGAATATGGAGCCGGCCCGCTCAGGCTTCCACCACCGTCAGGGTGGCACCGTCGAGCCCCGTCACGCGCACCCGCGCACCCGCCGGCAGGTCGGGGCCGATGATGCGCCAGACCGAATCCCCCACCCGGATGCGCCCGATGCCGTCGCTGATCGGCGCGTCCAGCACCACCACGGTCCCGACGAGGTCGTGCCCGCGCCGGTGAAACAGCTCGGGGCTGCGGCGCGACAGGCGCTGGCCGGCGAGCAGGGCGGCGGCCGAGAGGAGCGCGAAGACGAGCACCTGCCCCTGCCAGGGAAGTCCCAGCGCCGCGGTGGCGAGCCCGGTGCCGATCGCGCCGAGCCCGAGCCAGATCAGGAAGATGCCCGGCAGCGCGAGTTCGCCGGCCGCCAGCCCGAGGCCGAGCAGGATCCAGACCCAGGCTGGACCGATCGCCGCGAAGAAATCCGCCAGCACGGCGTCAGCTCCGCGGCGGCGTGCCCGCCGCGGGCGGCAGGCCGGAGCGGCCGGCGGGCGCCCCCTCCCCGAACACCGCCCGGGTGATCTCGGCGATGCCCCCGAGCGTGCCGGCGAGAGAGGCCGTCTCCAGCGGCAGCAGCACCACCCGCTGGTTGGGCGCGGTGGCGAGCGCGCGCACCGCCTCGACGTACTTTTCGGCCACCAGGAAATTCGCGGCCGCGAGGTCGCCGCGGGCGATGGCCTCGCTGATCATCGCGGTCGCGCGCGCCTCGGCCTCCGCCTGCCGTTCTCGCGCCTCGGCGTCCCGGAAGGCGGCCTCGCGGCGCCCCTCCGCGTCCAGGATCACCGAGGCCTTGCGCCCCTCCGCCCGCAGGATCTCGGCCTGGCGCTGCCCTTCCGCCTCCAGCACCGAGGCGCGTTTCTCGCGCTCGGCCTTCATCTGCCGGGCCATCGCCCCGGCGAGGTCGGCGGGGGGCAGGATGTCCTTGATCTCGATGCGCGTGACCTTGACGCCCCAGGGCGAGGCGGCGGCGTCCATCACCCGCAGCAGCCGCTCGTTGATCTCGTCGCGGTGGGAGAGCAGCTGGTCGAGGTCCATCGACCCCACCACGGTGCGGATGTTGGTCATGGTGAGGGTGAGCAGCGCGTGTTCGAGGTTCGAGACCTCGTAGGAGGCGCGGGCCGGGTCGAGCACCTGATAGAAGGCGACCGCATCGATGCGCACCCCGGCATTGTCGCGGGTGAAGGCCTCCTGGCTCGGCACGTCGAGCACCTGCTCCATCACGTTCACCCGCCGGCCGATCCGCTCGACGTAGGGAATGATCAGCCCGAGGCCCGCCACCAGCGTGCGCTGGAAGCGCCCGAACCGCTCCACCGTGTAGACGTGGCCCTGGGGCACGATGCGCACGCCGAGCGCGATGGTGAGCACGACGAGCAGCCCCAGCCCGATGACCGCGACGTCGAACCCGCTGATCTGAGTCATGAAGCGCCCTCCCCGGGCGGCCCTGTCCGGAAGATGTGCCACAGCCTAGCATGATGCGGCGCGGGACGAGTGCGGCCCGACACGGGCCGGTTCTGCACGACGCGCCGTGCTGTGCGGGCGGAAGCGGCGGCTGATCTGTCCGACATCCGCCGCGCTCCGGACGATGACGCCGGAGCGGCGCCCGCGACCGGATGCGGCGCGCGGAAGCGCAAGGTAAGGAGGTGGTGAATCGGGACGGGAGCCCTTCACGCGTCATGGCCGACGTCATCGCACCGCGCATCGACCGCTCCGCCCGGGACGTGGCGGAGAAGATTCTTTTCGCCAGGGAGGACGACCGCGAACTCGGGAAGGTCATCTAGTTGATCGGGGCCGGTCCGAGACCGCCGCGACCCCGCAGCGGGTTGAGGGCTTAGCCTGACGGCGCCCCCACCCCCGACAAACCGGGTGACATCCGCCCGGTTTCCGGGCACGGGCTCGGATCCCGAAAACGGAAGCAAGGGCCAGGATGACGGCGGAGGACCTGCGGCTCGCGTCGTGCGATGCGGACCGCCTCTACGGGGACGGCGGGTTCCCGGACCTGCCGGCGGCGTGGTCGCGCGTCCTGCCGCGGGCGCCGGGCGTCGCGTTCGTGGACACCCTGTTTCCGGGCTACGCCTATGCGCGGCCCGCCCCCGTCAGCCTCGCCTGCGCGGATCCGGCCTTCGCGGCGGAGATCGCGGCGACGCGGGAGGCGGTGGGGCGCAACGCCACCCGCGGCGCGCCCTCCTGCCTGTTTCGGGTCGAGGATGCGGTGCTGTACGACAACGCCCTCCACCTGATGCGCGCGGGCGGGGATCTCGGCCTCTACGAGACGCTGCGGCCCCAGGACCTGTCGCACCTGCCGCTCGCGGGCGCCCCCGAGCCGCGCCGCCCGCCCGCGGACGGGGCGCTCGCCCTCGTCTTCACCAACGCGGCCTCGTTCAACTACGGCCACTGGCTGATCGAGGACCTGCCGCGCCTCGCCGCTTTGCGCGCGCTCCGCCGCCGCCATCCGGGGCGGCGCATCCGCCTCGTCTTCACCACCTACCACCCGGTGATCGACGCGGTGCGGCAGCGCTCGATCCGGCTGATGCTGGGGGCTGAGCGCGACGTCGAGATCCTGAGCATCGGGCGCGACGAGCCCTGGCGGTTCGACGAGGTCCACTACGCCACGCCGGTCGCGGTCCATCCGGTGTCGAAATCCCCCGAGGCCCTGGGCTTCCTCGCCCGCACGCTGCGGCGGCGCACCCTGCTGCCGCGGCTGCGCCGCGCGCGCGAGGCGCTGGCGGCGGGCCGGCCCGTGCTGCGCCGCAAGCTGTTCGTCGACCGCTCGCCCGACTACGAGCGCCGGCTCCTCAACCGGGAGGCGGTGGCCGGCCTCCTGGCGGAGCGGGGCTTCGAGACGGTCGATCCGCTGATGATGTCCTTCCCCCGGCAGGTGGCGGCCTTCGCGGAGGCGCGGGTGGTGGTGGGCGGCATGGGCGCGGCGATGACCAACACGGTCTTCTGCGCCCCCGGCGCGCATGTGATCCACCTCGCGGCGGAGGGCTGGGACGACCCGTTCTTCTGGGACCTCGCGGCGGTGCGCGGCCACCGCTACCACGCGCTCTACGGCGCCAGCCCCTCGGCGGAGCGGCCGAACCGCGGGCCCTACGCCATCGACCTCGACGCCCTGCGGACGGCGCTCGACGCCGCGGGGGCGTGACGCCGCGCGGGGCGTGACGCCGCGGGGCGCGGCCCTCAGCGCAGCAGCGCCCGCATCCCCTCCCAGAGGTCGCCCACCACCTCGCCGGCGGGGGCGGCCCGGGCGAAGCCCGCGGCCTGCCCGGCCCAGGCCTGCATCCGCCCGACATCGCCCGCGCGAACGGCGTCTTCGCGCATCGCCTGCGTGAGGCCGCGCTGCACCGGGTAGGGCGCGGGCGGGGGTGCGCCCGGGGCGGTGGCGGCCTCCACGTAGGCGGTGGCGAGGCTGCGCCCGGCCCGGCCGCTGAAGGCGCGCGAGACCCGCGTGTCCTCGGGCCGCGCCCGGCCCAGCGCCTCGGCCCAGGCGGGGGCGATCCCCGCCTCGGGGCAGCGCAGGAAGCCGGTGCCCACCTGGACGGCGCTGGCGCCCAGCAGCAGCGCGGCCGCCGCCCCACGGGCCTCCGCGATGCCGCCCGTCGCCACGACCGGGATGCGCACCGCGTCGACGATGGCCGGCACCAGCGCCAGCGTGCCCACCATCCCGCTCTCGGCGCTCTCGGCGTCGAAGCAGCCGCGGTGGCCGCCGGCCTCCGCCCCCTGCGCCACCACCGCGTCGGCGCCCGCCGCCTCGGCGGCCAGTGCCTCCGCCACCGTCGAGACGTTGGCCCACCACGCGATGCCCCGGGCCTTCAGCTCGGCCACGAAGGCGGGCGGGTAGAGCCCCATCACCGAGGAGACGATCGGGGGCGCGGCGTCGAGGAGCGCCCGGGTCTGCGCCGCGAAATCCGGCGGGCCGCCGTCGCCCGCCTCCGGCGGCACCGCCGGCCCGAACCGGGCCAGGAAGGCGCGCAGCTCCGCCTCCCGGGCCGGGTCGCGCGCGGGCGCGGGATCGGGGATCCAGAGGTTGAGCTGGAACGGTCCCGCCCCCCGCACCGCCTCCGCCCAGGCGAGGATCGCGGGCGGGGTCATCAGCAGCGCCCCGCAGGCCCCCAGGCCCCCGGCCTGCGCCACCGCCACCGAGAGCGCGGGCGGAGAGGCGCCGGCCATCGGCGCGAGGAGGATCGGGCGGGTGAGCCGGTAGCGCTCGCAGAAGCCGTGCGCGCGGGCGAGAGCGGGATGCAGGGACATGGTGGCGAGTGAAGCGCGGGCGGGCGCGCCGCGCAAGCGGGTTCCCGCGCCACGGGACCGCCGCACAACCCGGGGAGCCTCGCCCTATATGCCCGGCAGCCCTCCCGCCGCAGGTGCCGATGACGACGCCCTCTCCGACCCTCGCCGCGCCCGAGGCCGGCCTCATCGAGACCGACGTCTCGGCCCGTCTCGACCGCCTGCCCTGGGGCCGCTTCCACACCCTGGTGGTGCTGGCGCTCGGCATCACCTGGGTGCTCGACGGGCTGGAGGTGACGCTCGCGGGCGCGCTCGCCGGCGCCCTGCGGGCGAGCCCGGTGCTGCAATTCTCCAACACCGATATCGGCATCGCCACGTCGAGCTACCTCGCGGGCGCGGTGATCGGGGCGATCGGCTTCGGCTGGCTCACCGACCGGCTCGGGCGCAAGAAGCTCTTCTTCATCACGCTCGCGGTCTACCTCGCGGCCACGGCCGCCACCGGCTTCTCGTGGAACCTGTGGAGTTTCTGCCTCTTCCGCTTCCTCACCGGCGCGGGCATCGGCGGCGAGTACACGGCGATCAACTCCACCATCCAGGAGCTGATCCCGGCCCGCGCCCGCGGCTGGACCGACCTCGTCATCAACGGCTCGTTCTGGCTCGGCGCGGTGCTCGGCGCCGGCACCTCGCTGGTGGTGCTCGACCCCGCGCTGTTCGGCCCCGACTGGGGCTGGCGGGCGGCGTTCCTGCTCGGCGCCGCCCTCGGCCTCGTCATCCTGCTCCTGCGCAGCTGGATCCCCGAGAGCCCGCGCTGGCTCATCACCCACGGCCAGGCTGCGGAAGCCGAGCGCATCGTGGCGGAGATCGAGGCGCGGTTCCGGCAGGAGGGGCACGCTCTCGCGCCCGGCCCCTTCCCGACCGCGCGGCTGCGCCAGCGCCGCCACACGCCCCTGTCCGAGGTGTTTGGGACGCTCGCGCGCTACCGCAGCCGCGCCTTCGTCGGCCTCGCCCTGATGTCCGCCCAGGCGTTCTTCTACAACGCGATCTTCTTCACCTACGGGCTGATCCTGATCGACTTCTACGGGGTGCCCGCCGGCGGGATCGGCTGGTACATCCTGCCCTTCGCGGCCGGCAATTTCTTAGGCCCGGTGCTGCTCGGGCGCTTCTTTGACACGATCGGCCGGCGGCCGATGATCGCCGCCACCTACGGGATCTCCGGCGTGCTGCTGGCGGTGAGCGGATTCCTGTTCCAGCAGGACCTGCTCACCGCCACCACCCTCACCCTGTGCTGGATGGCGGTGTTTTTCTTCGCCTCCGCGGCGGCGAGTTCGGCCTATCTCACGGTGAGCGAGGTGTTTCCGCTGGAGATCCGGGCCTTCGCCATCGCGCTGTTCTACGCGGTCGGCACCGCGGTCGGGGCGGTGGGGCCGGCCCTGTTCGGGGTGCTGATCGAGGAAAAATCGCGCGAGGCGGTGCTGGGCGGCTACCTCCTCGCCTCGGCCCTGATGATCGCCGCGGGCGTGGTGGCGGGGATCTGGGGCGTCGCGGCGGAGCGGCGCTCGCTGGAGGATGTCGCCCGGCCGCTCGCCGCCGCCGATTGATCCCCTGGCTCATACGAAATCCGATTGATCGCTTCGCCAAAGTGGACCTTGGCGATGCGGATTTCGGCTTCGCTCAGGCGCCGCGCAGGCTCGCTGATACGAGATCCAAACTGATCGTCCGGATCTCGTATCATCCCCGATCCGCTCGATCCCTTCGGGATGGCGGATCGGGGATGAGCTCGATCGCGCGGAGCCTCCGGCTCCGCCGCGCGGGCTTGCCGATACAATCGGAGGTGTATCAGCCCCCGGCCGCCCGCAGCCGCCGGGCGGCGCCGAAGCGGTTGAGGAAGCGCGGCTCCTTCTCGGGGGCGATGCGGACCACGAGGTGGAGCTGGCCGCCCGCATCCTCGCGCCGGTCGAGCACCTCGGCGTTCTCGTAGAGCCAGTGCAGGCTCGCCCCCTCGGTGGGGTCGAGGACGAGGGCGAAGCTCGCCCGGCTCTCGGCGATGCGCGCCTCGATCCGCGCGAGCAGCCGGTCGACGCCCTCGCCGGTGAGCGCCGAGAGGAGCACCGGCTTGGCGGTCTCCCCGGACGCGCCGGCGCGGCTGAGGTTGAGCAGGCGCTCGCGCTCGGGCGCGTCGAGGAGGTCGGCCTTGTTCCAGACCTCGATGATCCGCCCGGCCTCCGCCTCGATGCCGAGTTCGGTCAGCACCGCGTGCACGTCCTGCCCCTGCGCCTCGGTGTCCTCGTGGGCGATGTCGCGCACGTGGAGCAGGATGTCGGCCTCGATCACGTCCTCCAGCGTCGCCCGGAAGGCGGCGATCAGCATGGTCGGCAGGTCGGAGATGAAGCCCACCGTGTCGGACAGGATCGCGGTCTCGCCGTGCGGCAGCTTGATCGCGCGCGCGGTCGGGTCGAGGGTGGCGAAGAGCATGTCCTCCGCCCGCACCTCCGCGGCGGTGAGGCGGTTGAACAGGGTCGACTTGCCCGCATTGGTGTAGCCGACGAGCGCCACGACCGGATAGGGCACCCGCCGCCGGCTCTGCCGGTGCAGGCCGCGGGTCCGGGTCACGGTCTCCAGCTCCCGCTCGATGCGGGTCATGCGCTCCTGGATCAGGCGCCGGTCGGCCTCGATCTGGGTCTCGCCGGGGCCGCCGAGGAAGCCGAAGCCGCCGCGCTGGCGCTCGAGGTGGGTCCACGAGCGCACCAGCCGGCTGCGCTGGTAGGCGAGATGCGCGTGCTCCACCTGCAGGGTGCCCTCGCGGGTGGAGGCGCGCCGCCCGAAGATCTCCAGGATCAGCCCGGTGCGGTCGATGACCTTGACGCCCCAGGCCTTCTCGAGGTTGCGCTGCTGCACCGGCGAGAGGGCGCAATCCATCACCACGAGCCGCACCGCCTCGGCGGCGATCCGCCCGGCGATCTCCTCGACGCGTCCCTTGCCGAGATAGGTGGAGGGCCGGATGGCCTGCATCCCGAGGAGCAGCCGGTCGACCACGTCGAGGTCGATGGCGGCGGCGAGCCCCACGGCCTCGTCGAGGCGCGCCTCCGCCGGCCGCGGCACCTCCGCGCCGCGGCGGACCGGGTAGGGCCCGATCACCAGGGTGCGGGTGTCGGCGGCGACCGCGCCTTCCGGCTCCGCCTGCCGCTGCAGCCGGGTCTGGCCCGGCACCTGTGTGTCCATCGACGCCCGACCTCGCGCGCACCTCAACGACGATCGGGGAGAGGTTGGATGTGTGGCCGCCGCAATCAAGCGGGCGGACCCGCGAATCCGCGCGCCGGCCCGCGGGCGGGCCGGGGCGATTCGCTCACGCCTTCTCGGCGCCCTCCTCGCCCTGCTCGAACAGCTGCACCGGATGGCCGGGCATGATCGTCGAGATCGCGTGCTTGTAGACCAGCTGCGAGTGTCCGTCGCGCCGGAGCAGGACGCAGAAATTGTCGAACCACGTCACGACGCCCTGCAGCTTGACACCGTTGACCAGGAAGATCGTGAGGGGGATCTTGTTCTTGCGGACGTGGTTGAGGAAAGTGTCCTGCAGATTCTGAGCGCGCTCGCCCGCCATTCTTCTTGTCCTTTTGAACCCGCCGCCGGTCCGGTGGCGGGCCGCTTCGTTGGTTTTGTGCAGGCCGCGTGCGGCCCCGGACCCCGCCCCATTACACGGCGAAGCTCGCTCCCGCGCAAGGGGCGTGTCGCCACGCGCGTGGGAACTCGGCCGCGGCCGGACGAGGCCGAGTCTGAACGGGATCCGTCTTAGCAAGAACCGGGCGCGGCCGCATTCGCAAATGCGGCCGCCCTGCGGGTCAGGCCCCGATGCCGAGGGACTTCAGCTTGCGGTGCAGGGCCGAGCGCTCCATGCCGATGAACTCGGCGGTGCGGGAGATGTTGCCGGAGAAGCGGGCGATCTGGGCGACGAGGTACTCGCGCTCGAAGATCTCGCGCGCCTCGCGAAGCGCGAGGCTCATCAGCTTCTCGCCCCCCGCCCCGCTCGGCGTGGTGGGCACCAGCGCGCCCACCTCGCTCGGCAGCATCTCGGTCGTCACCTCGGTCTCCGGGTCGCCCTGCGTCAGGATCATCAGGCGCTCGACGTTGTTGCGCAGCTGGCGCACGTTGCCGGGCCAGTCGTGGGACTGGAGCACCGCCATCGCGTCGGAGGCGATCCGCCGCCGCGGCAGGCCGGTGGCGAGCGAGATCTGCTCCATGAAGAAGGAGATCAGCTCGGGCACGTCCTCGCGCCGCTCGGCGAGCGGGGGCACGCGGATCGGCACCACGCTGAGGCGGTGGAAGAGGTCTTCCCGGAAGCGCCCGCCCGCGATCTCCTCGGCGAGGTCGCGCGACGAGGAGGAGATGATCCGCACGTCCACGTGCACGCGGGTGGTGCCGCCCACGCGCTGGAAATTCTGGTCGACGAGCACCCGCAGGATGCGGTTCTGGGTCTCGCGGGGCATGTCCGCGACCTCGTCGATGTAGAGCGTGCCGCCGTGGGCCTCCTCCAGGGCGCCGACGCGGCGCGGGCGCCCGTCCGCGGCCTCGATCCCGAACAGCTCCGCCTCCATGGTCTCGGGCGTGATCGTGGCGGCGTTGATCACCACGAAGGGGCCGCTCGCGCGCGCGGAGGCCGCGTGCAGGGTGCGGGCCGAGAGTTCCTTGCCGGAGCCGGGCGCCCCCGAGATCATCACCCGGGCGTTGGTGGGCGCCACGCGCTCGATGGTCTGGCGCAGCTGGTTGGCCGCCACCGAGGCGCCGACGATGCGGCTCGCCTGCCCCGAGCGGGTCTTGAGGTCGCGCACCTCGCGCTTGAGCCGCGAGGCTTCGAGCGCCCGTTCGGCCACCAGGATCAGGCGGTCGGCCTTGAACGGCTTCTCGATGAAGTCGTAGGCGCCCGCCTTGATGGCCGAGACGGCGGTCTCGATGTTGCCGTGGCCGGAGATCATCACCACCGGCAGGTCCGGGGCCTGGGCCTTGACCACGTCGAGCACCTGCAGCCCGTCGAGGCGTGAGCCCTGCAGCCAGATGTCGAGGAAGACGAGGTGCGGGCGGCGCTGCTCGATGGCGGCGAGCGCCTCGTCGGAGGATCCGGCCGTGCGGGTGCGGTGGCCCTCGTCGTCGAGGATGCCCGCCACCAGTTCGCGGATGTCGGCCTCGTCATCGACGATCAGGATGTCGGCGCTCATCGGTCACGGCCTCCCCGCGCGGCGGGCGGTGGGCCAGCCGGCCCGCACCCTGCACTCTCTGGCTTGTTGGTCTGGTGCCCGCCGCGGCGGACGTCGTTCAGGACGCGTCACGCGTCGTTCGGGACGCGTCACGCGTCGTGCGGAACGCATCACGATGCGGCGCCCAGCGGCGCATCGCTCGCCGGCGCCGGGGCGGCACCGGGCGGGGCTGAGCCCGACGGCGCGGAACCGCCCGGCGCACCGGGCGTCCGGTGTCCCTCCTCGCGCCGGACCTCCCGAAGGAGGCGCATGCGCACCTGCCCGCCCCGCCCCCGGGGGTTGTCGTTCAGTTCGATGCCGCCGCCGTGCTCTTCCAAGACCTTGCTCACGATCGCCAATCCGAGGCCGGTGCCCCCCTCGCGGGTCGTCATATAGGGTTCGAGCAGCCGCTGGCGCCCTTCGACCGGGAAGCCTTTGCCGTTGTCGGTGATCTCGATCACCACCCCGTCCCCTTCCTCGGCGAGCCGCACCGCGATGCGCCCGCGGCCGCGCTCCTCCTCCGGCACCGCCTGAATCGCCTCGACGGCGTTCTTGAGGATGTTGGTCACCGCCTGCGACAGCAGACGGGTGTCGAAGGCGGCGCTGACCCGGGCGCCCTCGCCCTCCATCGCGAAATCCACGTCCGGATGCGCCACCCGCATCATGAACAGGTTCTGCTTCACGATCTCGGTCAGGTCGTTGCGGGCGATGGCCGGCTTGGGCATCCGGGCGAACGACGAGAACTCGTCGACCATGCGCTTGATGTCGTCCACCTGGCGCACGATCGTGGCGGTGCACTGCTCGAACACCTCCTTGTCGGTGGTGATGACCTTGCCGTACTTGCGCCGGATGCGTTCGGCCGAGAGCTGGATCGGCGTGAGCGGGTTCTTGATCTCGTGGGCGATGCGCCGCGCCACGTCCGCCCAGGCGGAGGTGCGCTGGGCGGAGACGAGGTCGGTGATGTCGTCGAGGGTGATGACGGAGCCGCGGCCCCCCTGCGCCTGCTCGCTCGTCACCCGCACGTCGATGGTGCGCTCGCGCCCGTTGCGGGTGATCTGGACCTGCTGCTGCATCGGGCGCAGCCGGGGCTCGCCGAACACCGCTTCGAGTTCGGGCAGCGCGAGGGCGAGCGGCGTGCCGACGAGGTCGCTCGCCTGGCGCCCGAGCACCCGCTCGGCCGAGGGATTGGCGATGGTGATGATCCCCGCCGCATCGACCCCGAGCACGCCCGCCGGCACCCCGGCCAGCACCGCCTCGGTGAAGCGGCGGCGGCGCTCGATCTGGTCGCGCGCCTCGATGAGCCCGTCGCGCTGGCGGCGCAGCTCCTGGGTCATCTTGTTGAAGCTCTCGCCGAGGTGCTGGAGGTCGCCTTCCGTCTTGCGGAACGGCACTTGGACGAGGAAGTTGCCCGAGGCCACCTGATCGGCGGCGTTGATGAGGCGGCGGATCGGCGCGACGAAGCGGTTGGCGAAGTTGAGCCCGAACCACACCGCCGAGAGGAGCGCGATCAGGGCGATCAGCGCGAACATGCTGGCGAAGGCGATCTGCACGCTGCGCCGGCCGGCGTCGATGGTGAGGAACTCCGTCGCGGCGGCCCGCGACACGCCCGGAAATTCCACGGCGAGCTGCGACACCTCCCGCTCGATCAGCAGGAAGGCGTCGTCGTAGGCCGGCATCTTCAGGAGCGCCCCGAAGACGCGCCCCTCGCGCGGCAGCAGGCAGGTCGGGTCGCTCGACTTCGCCGCCTCCTCGAAATCCGTGGCGGAGGGCAGCGGCGGGTTCTTGATGATGTCGATGTTGGCCCGCGCCACGGTCTCGTCGGCCGAGCGCATGATCCGGGCGATCGGCAGGCCGAGCGAGGTGGCGCGCGCCGTGAGGAAGCTCTCGAACCACGCCCGCTCGACCTCGAAGGCGGGCCGCGCCCGCGTCAGGTCGTCGGAGAGGATGCGGACCTCGCGCGCGAGGCTCTGGCACTGGTTGGTCAGGTAGGCGTCCGCGACGTCGACCGACATCAGCACGACGTTGCGCATCCGGTCCGAGAACCAGGGCGAGAGGCCGCGCTCCAGGGTGATCGAGGCGACCACCGCGAGCAGGATGGTCGGCAGCGTGGCGATGAGGCTGAACAGGCCGACGATGCGGGTGTGCAGGCGGGCCACCCGGGCGTTGGCCCGTCGCGCCCGCAGGAAGACCCGCGCCTCCCAGACGATCACCGCGACCAGCCCGACCACCAGGGCGACGTTGCCGAGCAGCAGCGCCACCACGACCTGGTGGACCGGGGCGATCGGGGTCGCGCCGACGAGGATCAGGAAGGTCGCGAGCGCGAGCGCGAGCGCCACCCCGACCACCAGGGCGCCGAACAGGCCGGGACCGCGGGGGGCGGACTCGGAGGACGGGCCGGTGCCGGGCGGCCCCGAATCACGGACGCGACGGAGAAACTGCATCCGTGATGCGTGGCCACTACAGTGTGGCGAAATTAATACGGCCGGGCCTCATCCGGCCCCTTCCGGGCCGAAACCGGCCTGGTCGCGGCCCCGAGCGCCGCGCGACCACCGTTCCGGGGCGGGAGGACCGGCCCCACGCGTCCGGCACCGTGTGAATCAGGCGGCCCGATCGGAGCGGTTGCGCCGGTCCACCGGCTTCTGGCCGAGCCCGATGCTCTTGGCGAGCTCGGAGCGTTGAGCGGCGTAGTTGGCCGCCACCATCGGGTAGTCCGACGGCAGGCCCCACTTCGACCGGTACTGCTCGGGGGTGAGACCGCGCCCGGCGAGGTGCCGCTTCAGGGTGCGGTAGCGCCGGCCGTCCTCGAGACTGATCAGGAAGTCCGGGGTGATGGTCTTCCTGATCGGCACCGGCGGCGTCAACTTCTCCGGCTGAGGCGCCGCAGCTGACCCAAGATGGGACACGGCCTCGTGCACGCTGCGGATCAGGCCGGCCAGTTCACCGACCGGCACGGAGTTGTTCGACACGTAGGCCGACACGATGTCGGACACGAGTTCGATCGTTTGCGGAGCATCGCTCTGGGTCTCGGAACTCATTTGAACCTCACTAAGGTGCCGCCTAAGGTGCCGCCCCCTTCAATGCGCGGGATGTTACGCGACGTGGCGTCAACTTCAAGCTCAATCGACCGTAAAAAGGCCTGGATATGCTTTGGTATCGTCACCTTTCGTAACGTCATGTAGCGCACGCGCGAGACTTGCATCCGGCCGCGGGACGACGGCGAAAGATCCTTATTCCTGAACGGGATGGCATGGTTCGCCCGGGGCGCCGGCCCGCCGGGGCCGTGGTGCCTGCAGGTTGTCCCGACACGCCGGTGCCGGCGGAGGGCCGCTGCCGGCCTAAAAACCGAAAAAGATGAAGCGATGTCGTACCTTGCGCCGGTCCACACGCGACGAGTGACGGTCCCGCGACGGGCGAGATGCTGCAAGTATCGAGCGGCCGAAGTACCGTTCCGCTCCAGTCGAAATCAGGTCGAGATGCGCATGGATCGCCAGGCAGGATTGATTCATCGAGAGATGAAAGCGCTGTACCGAGCAGTCGGGCAGCCACCGCAAGAGGATCGACGGCGGGCGGGATGACGGAACCCGGTTCTCGACGTCGCGATGTCGTCCGCGCGCGTACGTTGCCGGCGCGACATCGGGGACGCATCGACGGCCGTCGGGTTGTCGGACGAAAACAACATAAGGTTGTATTCCGGCCGGAGATTCTCGCGCCTCCCGCGACGGCGGAGGCCCCCTGCCCGTTCCGTCCTTCTCCGCGCTGCGCCGCCCGCGACGAAATGCCTCGCAGGTCCGCGCCGGCCGCGGCCGATGCTACGTCCCCCGCCGGAGGGTCGAACCGGCTCGCCGGCGGCTCGGTCCCAAGTCGTGCGGCAGCACCGGGCGCGGGATCTGCTGGTCCGCGTGCCCGCCTGGGCTGTCCGATTGCCTAGCGCGGGGTGCGGAAGACCTGCAGGTCGAGGTCCCGCACCTTCTTGCGCAGGGTGTTGCGGTTGACGCCGAGCAGCTCCGCGGCCCGGATCTGATTGCCGCGGGTGGCCGCGAGCGCGGCGCCGATCAGCGGTCCTTCGATCTCGCGCAACACGCGGTGGTAGAGGCCGGGCGGCGGCAGCGTGTCCCGGAAGCCCGAGAAGTAGTCGGCGAGGTGTCGCTCCACGGCGGCCGAGAGTCCCTCCGCCTCGGCGCCTCCCTTGCGGGCGGCTCCCTGGGCGGGCGTCGCGAGGGGCAGCGTGTCGAGTTCCGCCTCGATCACCGGGCCGGTGATCGTCTCCTGGGGATAGAGCGCCGCGAGGCGCCGCACGAGGTTTTCCAGTTCGCGCACGTTGCCGGGCCAGCGGTAGCGCTTGAGCCGCTCCATGGCGTCGTGGTCGAGCTGCTTGCGGCTCAGGCCCTCGCGCTCGACGAGGCCGAAGAAGTGGCGCACGAGGTCCGGCACGTCCTCGGCGCGCTCGCGCAGCGCCGGCAGGCGCAGCGGCACCACGTTGAGGCGGAAGAACAGATCCTCGCGAAAGATGCCCTGCTGGATCGAGATCCGCAGGTCCTTGTTCGTCGCCGCGATGATGCGGACGTTGGTCTTGATCGGCACGCGCCCGCCGACCGTGGTGTACTCGCCCTGCTGCAGCACGCGCAGGAGCCGGGTCTGGGCCTCCATCGGCATGTCGCCGATCTCGTCGAGGAAGAGCGTGCCGCCCTCGGCCTGCTCGAAGCGGCCGGCCGAGCGGGCGGTGGCGCCCGTGAAGGCCCCCTTCTCGTGGCCGAAGAGCTCGGATTCGATGAGGTCGCGCGGGATCGCCGCCATGTTGACGGGCACGAAGGGCCCCGCCCGGCGCCGGCCGTAATCGTGCAGCGCGCGCGCCACCAGCTCCTTGCCGGTGCCCGACTCGCCCGTGATCATCACCGTGAGGTCGGTGGGCATCAGCCGGGCGAGCGAGCGGTAGATCTCCTGCATCGCCGGCGAGCGGCCGACGAGCGGGATGTCCTCGTTCTCAGGCGGCGCGCCCGGGGCGGCGGTGCCGCGCGGGCGCGAGAGCGCCCGTCCGACGATGGCGGTCAGCTCCTTCAGGTCGAAGGGCTTCGGCAGGTACTCGTAGGCCCCGCGCTCCGAGGCCCGGATCGCCGTCATGAAGGTGTTCTGGGCGCTCATGACGATGATCGGCAGGTCCGGCCGCACCCGCTTGATGCGCGGCAGCAGGTCGAAGGCGTTCTCGTCGGGCATCACCACGTCGGTGATGACGAGGTCCCCCTCGCCCTGCGCCACCCAGCGCCAGAGCGTGGCGGCGTTGCCGGTCGAGCGCACCTCGTAGCCGGCGCGCGAGAGCGCCTGGTTGAGGACGGTGCGGATGGCGGCGTCGTCGTCGGCGACGATGATGTGTCCGTTCGGCATGGGGCCACTCGCGGGGCTACTCGGAATCCGGCGCCGCTTCCCGGCCGTCGCGGGCGTGGGACATCGGCAGCAGGACGCGGAAGGTGGTGCGGCGGGGAGCGGGATCGCACTCGGCGATGCCGCCGTGGTCGCCGACGATCTTGGCGACGAGGGCAAGACCCAGGCCAGATCCCTGCGCCTTGGTGGTCACGAAGGGGTCGAACAGGTCCGGCAGGAGGTCGGCCGAGACGCCTGGGCCGTTGTCGCGCACCGCGACCTCGATCGGCAGGCTCACCCGCTCGCGCGAGCCCGGGACCTGCAGGCGAAGCCCCGTGCGGAAGGCCGTCGAGAGGATGATCTCGCCGTCGACCGCGTCGGCGCCGATCGCCTCGGCGGCGTTCTTGACGAGGTTGAGGATCACCTGGACGAGCTGGTCGCGGTTGCCGAGCACCGGCGGCAGGGACGGGTCGTAGTTCTCGACGAAGCGGATGTGGCGGGCGAAGCCCGACTGGGCCGAGCGCTTCACCTGATCGAGGACGCCGTGGACGTTCACCGGCCCGCGCTCCACCGGGCGCTCGTCCCCGAACAGCTCCATGCGCTCGACGATCCGCACGATGCGGTCGGCCTCGTCGCAGATGAGGCGCGTGAGCAGGCGGTCGTCCTCCGTCGCCGATTGCTCGAGGAGCTGCGCGGCGCCCCGGATGCCCGCGAGCGGGTTCTTGATCTCGTGGGCCAGCATGGCGCCGAGCGCCACCATCGAGCGCGCCGCCCCCCGGTGGGTGAGCTGGCGGTTCATCTTGTCGGCGATGGTGCGCTCCTGGAGCATCAGCACCACCACCTCGTCGTCGAGGCAGGTCGCGAACACGTCGACGCTGCGCTCGATCCCGGAGCGCGGCGAGCCCAGCTCCACCCGGTACTCGCTGACGCTGGAATGGCGGCGGCGCACCTCGTTGACGAGGGCGATGATCGGCGAGGAGAACGGGATGATGTCGCGCAGGCGCTGGCGCTGCATCAGGCGGCGGGAATGGTCGAAGAAGTGCTCCGCCGCCATGTTGACCTGAAGGATGCGCTCGTCCGGCCCGATGGTCAGGACCGGCAGCGGCAGCGCGTTGATGATGAGGTCGCTCGTCGGCGCGCTCATCGTGGCCGGCGCTCCGGCGGCCGGCGCTCCGGCGGCAGGCCCGCGCGGCGGGCGCGGGATCCGGTCGGATGGGGAGCCCGGGACATCGGCGAGGACCTTTCTCATGCCGCCTGCTTCGCAGCCGGTGCCGCCCGCTGCGCGGCCGGTGCCGCCTGCCGCGCGGACGTCTCCGCCGCCTCCGGCGCCTGCGCGAAGGCCCGCCGCAGGAGCGCCAGCGCCTCGGCCGGATCGGTGGTGGTGACGAGCCGATGCCGCTCGGGTGCGGACAGGCCGCCCGCGTGGTCGGCATAGGCGGCGAGGTGCTTGCGGGCGTGGCGCACCCCCATGCCGGCCCCGTAGAGGGCGAGCAGGCCCTCGTAGTGCTCGGCCGCGAGGTCCGCCTTCTCGGCGGCCGTCGGGCGGGGCGCCGCGCGGCCCGCGAGGCCCGCCGCCACCGCCCCCACGAGCCAGGGCCGGCCGACCGCCGCCCGTCCGATCATCACGGCCCGCGCGCCGCTCGCCGCGAGGCAGGCCCGGGCCTCCTCCAGGCTCCCGACGTCGCCGTTCGCCACGACCGGGATCGTCACCGCCTCCGTGACCGCGCGGATCGCCGCCCAGTCGGCCCGGCCGGTGTAGAATTGCTGCCGGGTGCGCCCGTGCACCGTGACGGCGGACAGGCCGAGATCCTGCGCCCGCCGCGCGAGGTCGGGGGCGTTGCGGGACGCATCGTCCCAGCCGAGGCGCATCTTCACGGTGACCGGCACCGACACCGCCCCGCGCACGGCCGCCAGCAGGCGGGCCGCGTGGTCGAGGTCGCGCATCAGCGCCGAGCCCGCCTCGCCCCCCGTCACCTTCTTGGCCGGGCAGCCCATGTTCACGTCGATCACGTCGGCGCCGTTGCCTTCCGCCAGGCGCGCGCCCTCGGCCATCCAGCGCGGGTCGCAGCCGGCGAGCTGCACCACGTGCGGCAGCACGCCCTCGCCCTCCGCCCGCAGCCGCGCCTCGGCGGCGCCGCGGGCGAATTCCTCCGCCGCCACCATCTCGGACACCACCGCGGTGGCACCGAGACGGCGCGCGATGCGGCGCAGCGCGAGATCGGTGACGCCGGAGAGCGGAGCCAGCAGGGCGCCCGGCTCCGGCGACGCTGGCAGCGCTGCCGTCCCGGACCCCGTCGTCGATGCGCTCAAATAATGGTCAATCGTCATTCTGCACAACAAATAGCCAAAACCGGGCCGCACGCAAGCGCCGAAGCCGGGACGCGCACCGATTTGATTTTGCGCCGCACCCCGCCTAGGAGAGCGGCTTCTCCGCCAGGGTTGAGGAACCGGTTCATGTCCGAGACTGCCGCGGTGGTCGTCGCCGCAGGCCGCGGCATCCGCGTGGGCGGCGGCACCCCCAAACAATATCGTCGTGTCGGCGGCAAGGCGGTGCTGACGCGGACGCTGGCGGCGCTCGCCGCCCATCCGGGGATCGGGCGCGTCCAGGCGGTGATCGCCCCGGACGCCGCCGCCTTCTACGCCGAGTGCCTCGCCGATCTCGATCCCGCGGCGGCGGAGAAGCTCACGCCCCCGGTCGAGGGGGGCGCCACGCGCCAGGATTCGGTCCGGGCGGGCCTGGAGGCGCTGGCGCGCGCGGGCGCCCCGGCCCTCGTCCTCGTCCACGACGCCGCCCGTCCCTTCGTGGACGACGCCCTGATCGACCGGGCGATCGCGGCGGCGCGCGCCCACCGGGCCGCGGTGCCGGGCGTGCCCGTCACCGACACGATCAAGGTCGTGGACGGCGAGGAGCGCGTGCGCGAGACCCCGCCGCGGGAGGCCCTGCGCGCGGTGCAGACCCCCCAGGCCTTCGCCTTCGCGCCCCTTCTCGACGCCCACCGCCGCGCCGCCGCGCAGGGGCTCGCCGCCTTCACGGACGACGGTGCGCTCGCCGAGTGGGCAGGGTTGCGCGTAGCGGTCTTCCCCGGCGACCCGCGCAACCGCAAGATCACGCAGGCGGCCGACCTCGACGAGGCCGACCGCGCCTTTTCAGGAGCCCGCATGACCCTCGTCACCCGCCTCGGCACCGGCTTCGACGTGCACGCCTTCACGGAGGGCGACCACGTCTGGCTCGGCGGCGTGCGCATCCCCGCCGACCGCGGGGTGCTGGCCCATTCGGACGGCGACGTGGTGCTGCACGCGCTCACCGACGCGATCCTGGGGGCGCTCGCGGACGGCGACATCGGCGTGCACTTCCCGCCGAGCGATCCGCGCTGGCGCGGCGCCGCCTCCGACCAGTTCCTCGCCGACGCGGTGCGGCGCGTCACCGAGCGCGGCGGCGTGATCGACCACCTCGACATCACGGTTCTGGCCGAGGCCCCGCGCATCGGCGCGCACCGCGAGGCCATCCGCGCCCGCATCGCCGAGGTGGCCGGCATCCCGGTCTCGGCGGTCTCGATCAAGGCGACCACGACGGAGAAACTCGGCTTCGTCGGCCGGGCCGAGGGGCTGGCCGCCCAGGCCGCCGCGACCGTGCGGCTGCCGGAGGAGGGGCGATGATCGACGATCCGGCCCTCATCGCCCGCGTGGGCGTGCTGATCGCCGCCTACCGCGAGCGCCAGCGCCGCGTCGTCACGGCGGAATCCTGCACCGGCGGCCTCGTCGCCGCGCTCCTGACCGAGGTGGCCGGCTCCTCGGCGGTCTTGGAGCGGGGCTTCGTCACCTACTCGAACGAGGCCAAGGCCGAGGTGCTCGGCGTCGATTTCGGCATCATCTCGGAGCACGGCGCGGTGAGCGAGCCGGTCGCCCGCGCGATGGCGGACGGCGCGCTGGCGCAATCCCGCGCCGACGTGGCGCTCGCCATCACGGGCATCGCCGGCCCGACCGGCGCCACCGCGACGAAGCCGATCGGCCTCGTGCATTTCGGCCTCGTCACCGCGGGCCGCACGACCCGCCACTTGGAGCGCCGCTACGGCGACCTCGGCCGGGCCGAGGTGCGCCGCAAGGCGGTGGAGGATGCGCTGGGGCTCCTGGAGGCGGCGCTGACGGAGGTGTGAGTGGGCCTCGATCCCCATCACCCGCGCGGAGATCCGGCAGTCCCGCGGCTCGGGCTGGAGTTCGGGTGGGGGGTGTGGCGGCGCAGGATGCCCTCGAAGCGCCTCCCGGCCTTTTCCATCATCCGGGCCGAGACACGGTTCTCCATGTCGCAGATCGTGAAGGCGCACCACAGGCCCGGCTGCGCCAGAGCCCATTCGATGAGCGCGCCCAGCGCCTCCGGCATCAGGCTCCTGCCTCAGCGCGCGCCCCGGCACGTAGCTGAACTCCGCCCCAGCCCGCTCGCGGCGGATCTCGATCGCCCCGAACGGCTCCGAGACCGCCGCATCGATGTGGCCAGGGCACTCGTTGGTATGAAATGTTGTGCTTCCTTCCTACCGACGCCATCTTGATCCTCATGGAGGTCGGCCGTGGCGAACATCGAGCGCATGACCATCGTGTTTCCGGAGCCTATGGCCGCGCAGATTCGCGCGGCCGTCGAGGCCGGCGAATATGCCTCGACCAGCGAAGTGGTGCATGAGGCCGTGCGGCTCTGGTCCGGGCATCGGCGCGTGAAGGAGCACGAACTGGAACAGCTGCGGCAGGCGTGGGATGCCGGGAAGGCCGGCGGCGTCCACGGCACGATGGATTTCGAGGCGCTGCGCCGGGAGGCCCGCCAACGTTTGGCTGCCCTCGATGCCGCCTCCGATCATCATGACGGTTGAGGTCGTCTGGTCGAACGTCGCGCGCGACGAGTTGCTCGCCATCTACTTGACCATCGGCCTGGAGAATCCATCCGCGGCCGAGCGGATCTATGACCGCATCGAGGAGCGAGCACGGCAGCTCGCCGAGCAGCCCCGCATGGGACCGCGCCGGCCGGATATCCACGCGAGCGCACGCGTCTTGGTCGAGGCGCCCTACCTGATCCTCTACGAAACCGTGCCGGACACGGATGACGGACCGGTGACCCGGGTCGAGATCGTCACTGTCGTGGATGGCCGCCGGAGTCTGACTGACGCGCCGTTCTGAACACCCGGCTGATGCCCCACCACTGCCGGAGCCTGTGCGACGTACCCCTCCGGCGTTTCCGAAGGAGGTGGGCGCCTCACGCCCGCGCGTAGATCCGGTCGGCCCGGCTCTCGAACGCGTCCGTGAACTTGCGGAAGGCGCGGTCGAACATCTTGCCCATCAGGAGCCCGAGCGCGAGGCTCTTGAACTCGTAGGTGATGTAGAACTCGACCGCGCAGCCGCCGTTCGGGGCCTCGCGGAAGGTCCAGCGGTTCTCCAGGTGGCGAAAGGGCCCGTCGATGTACTCGGCGGTGATGCGCAGGTTCGGCCGGTCGAGCTCGACGCGGGTGGTGAAGCGCTCCGAGATCGCCTTGTAGCCGACGCTCATCTCGGCGACGAGGAGTTCGGTGCCGCCCTCCCCCGGCTGGCGGCGCAGCACCCGCAGGCCCTCGCAGAGCGGCAGGAACTCGGGGTAGCGCTCGACGTCGGCCACGAGGGCGAACATGTCGGCCGGGCTGTGGCGGACCGTGCGGGTGGTGCGGAAACTGGGCATGTCAGGCGGGGCTGAGGCGATCGAGCCGGGCTTGGCGCAGCCGGGCGAAATCCGCGCCGGCATGGTGGGAGGAGCGCGTCAGCGGGGTCGCCGAGACGAGCAGGAAGCCCTTGGCGTAGGCCGTGGTCTCGTAGGCCCGGAACTCTTCGGGCGGCACGAAGCGCATCACCGGATGGTGCTTCTTGGTCGGCTGCAGGTACTGGCCGATGGTGAGGAAGTCGACCTCGGCCGAGCGCAGGTCGTCCATCAGCTGCAGCACCTCGTTCCGCTCCTCGCCGAGGCCCACCATGATGCCGGACTTGGTGAACATCTGCGGGTCGAGGTCCTTGACCCGCTGCAGCAGGCGCACCGAGTGGAAGTAGCGGGCGCCGGGGCGGACCTTGAGGTACTTCGCCGGCACGGTCTCGAGGTTGTGGTTGAACACGTCGGGCCGGGCCTCGACCACGACCTCCAGTGCGCCGTCCTTGCGCAGGAAATCGGGGGTGAGCACCTCGATCGTGGTGCCGGGGCTCAGCCCCCGGATCGCCCGGATCACCGCGGCGAAATGGGCCGCGCCCCCGTCCGCGAGGTCGTCGCGGTCGACCGAGGTGATGACCACGTGGGAGAGGCCCAGCCGCGCCACCGCGTCGCCGACGCGGGCCGGCTCCGCGCCGTCGAGGTCCTGCGGCAGGCCCGTGCGCACGTTGCAGAACGCGCAGGCCCTCGTGCAGATGTCCCCCATGATCATGAAGGTGGCGTGCTTCTTCTCCCAGCACTCGCCGATGTTGGGGCAGCCCGCCTCCTCGCAGACGGTGACGAGGCCGTGCTCGCGCACGATGCGGTGCGTCTCCGCCCAGCCGGGCGAGCCCGGCGCCTTCACGCGGATCCAGTCGGGCTTGCGCTGGATCGGCTGGTCGGGCCGGTGCGCCTTCTCCGGGTGGCGCGGGCGCGCATCGTTGTGCAGCAGATCGAGGACGACGGCCATGAACGGGTCCGAGAGCGTCGGCGCCCGAACCCCTCGCGGCGCCGAAGCCCTGACTTAAGGGCTCGGCGGGCCAAGGGCAAATGGGCTTGGGGCAAATGGGCCGTGACGCCCCGCCGCGCTCAGTAGGTCGAGCGCCGGCCGCGCACCGCCCGGTAGAGGGTGATCACGATCACGGCGCCGATCGTCGCCGAGATCAGGTTGCGCCAGAAGCCGTAGACCGGGATGTGGAGCTGCGCGGCCAGGAAGTTGCCGACCACGCCGCCGATGATGCCGAGGATGATGTTGGCGAACAGGCCCATGTTCGAGGAGGTGAACTTTTCCGCGAGCCAGCCCGCGAGTGCTCCGATGACGATGGCCATGAGAAAGCCCACGCCCGGCTGCCCGAGCGCGCCGTACACATGTCCGTCCATGATCGTCCCTCGCTTCCCCGGCGGGCGGGGCGGCCCGGCCTGCCTTCCTGTAACGGCCAAGGCTGGCCGGGGTTGCGTGCGGGCGCGTGCCGCAGCGGAAGCCGCTCCCGCGCCGCGGGTCAGTACTGCGGCACGGTGCGGCTCTCGACGAGCGGCGCCTCCATGCGGAAGTGCAGCCCCGCGGGGGCGAAGTCGAAGCGGATGTCGGCCCCGCACTGCATGGTGAGCACCCGCTGCAGCAGGGTGGAGCCGAAGCCCCTGCGGGTCGGCTCGCGGGTGAGCGGGCCGCCGCGCTCGGTCCAGTCGAGGCACAGCCGCCGGCCGCTCTCCGCCGCGCTCACCTGCCAGCTCACCGCGATCCGCCCCTCCGGCACCGAGAGCGCCCCGTGCTTGGCCGCGTTGGTGGTCAGTTCGTGGATCGCCATCCCGGTCGGCACCGCGAGGTCGGCGGTGAGGTCGACGGGCGGGCCGTCGAGGGCGATGCGCCGGCCGTCGGGGTCGTTGTAGGGGCCGAGTTCGTTCTCCAGCATCTCTTGGAGCGAGGCCATCTGCCAGTAATCGTCGGTGAGCAGGTTGTGGGTCTTGGCCAGCGAGATCACCCGGGCCGAGAAGCTGTGGTAAAATTCGTCCACGCTGGTGGCCGAGCGGGCGGAGGCGCCGAGCAGGGCCTGCACGGTGGCGAGCGTGTTCTTCACCCGGTGGTGCAGTTCGCGGATCAGCAGGATCTGCCGCTCGGCGGTCTGCTGGCGCTCGTGCAGGTAGGCCGCCGCCTCGCGCTGGCGCCGCCGCGCCCGCACGGCGAAGCGCGTCGCCGTCACCAGGGTTGCCGGGTGGAAGGGCCGCTCCAGGAGCGTCACGTTGCCGAGCGACTCGGTCAGGCGTGGGTCCGGGGGCGTGCCGCGCAGGGTCAGCAGCAGGAACGGGAAGTCCGACCACGGCTCCTGCCCGGCGATCCAGGCCGCGAGGTCGCGCCGGTCGGCCGCCCGCAGCGCCTCCTCGGTCACCACCGCGCAGGCCGACGCGTCGAGCCGCGCGACGAGATCGGGCAGGGTTGCGCAGGGTTCGGTGCGGATCTGGGCCTCGGCAAGGATCGAGGCGGCCACCGCCGCGTCGCGCCCGGCGGGCGCGAGGATCAGGACCGGTAGATCACTCTCTCTCATCACCGTCCCGGTCGGCCAGCAGCTGGCGGTGCTCTCCCTCATAGGTCGGAACGCCCGTGAGAACGCCCCGAAACGCACTGAGCGGCTCGCCGACACGCAAACCGCCACTCTCGATCCGAAGTTCCCGGATCACCGTCTCGTGTGCGCCGACCCGCTTCTTCACCACCGAGATCGCCCGCCGCAAGCCTCCGCCCGCCTCGAAGAACCGGAACAACACGATGGTGTCGCTGAGGTAGGTCAGGTCGACGCTGGACGACATCTGCCCGATCAGCCCGTGCTGGGCGAGCACCAGCAGCGTCGTCACGCCCTGCTGGCTCAGATAGGTCAGGATCTCGTGCATCTGCAGCTGGAGATACTGCTCCTCCGGCATGGCGTTGTGGTAGCCGGTGAGCGAGTCGATCACCACGAGGCGGGCGTCCTGGCGCTCCACCGCGTCGCGCACCATCGCGGCGAGTTCGCCGGGCGAGACCTCCGCCGGATCGATCTGCTCGATCCGCAGGAGACCGCTCTCGCAGAAGGGCTCGATGTCCATGCCCAGGCCCCTGGCCCGGCGCTTCAGGATGCCGCTCGTCTCGTCGAAGCTCAGGATCAGGGCGCGGTCACCCCGGCGCAGCGCCGTGATCACGAAGGCGAGCGCGCTCGACGACTTGCCGACCCCCGAGGGGCCGAGCAGCATCGTGCTGGTGCCCCGGTCGAGGCCGCCGCCGAGCAGCGTGTCGAGGCCCGGGATGCCGCTCTCGATCATCTCGTCCGGGAAGGGATGGCCGTGCTCGGCCGCGATCAGCCGCGGGAAGACCTCCAGGCCGCCCCGGCGGATGACGAAGTCGTGGTAGCCGCCCCGGAAGCCGGTGCCGCGCAGCTTGATCACCCGCAGGCGCCGCCGCTCGCCGCCGTAGAGGGGCGCGAGCTGCTCCAGGCGCAGCACCGCGTGGCAGAGGCTGTGCAGGTTGAGGTCGTCGTGCTCGACCGTGAGGTCGTCGAGGAGGAGCGCGGTGGTGTCGTGGATGAGCAGGAAGCTGCGCAGGGCCAGCACCTGGCGCCGGAAGCGCAGCGAGCCCTGGGACAGCAGCCGGATCTCCGACAGGCTGTCGACCACCACCCGCTGCGGCTTGATGCGGTCGATCTCGGCGATGGCCATCCGCACCGTCTCGCCGAGTTCGAGATCGGAGGAGTGCACGAGGCTCTGCTGCTGCGACGGGTCGAGGGAGAGCTCCGGCGGCACCAGCTCGAACACCTCGATGCCGTCGAGCGCCCAGCCGTGCCGGTCGGCCACGTTCAGGAGCTCGCGCCGGCTCTCCGACAGGGTGATGTAGAGGCAGCGCTCGCCGAGCCGCGCGCCGTCGAGCAGGAACTGCAGCGCGAGCGTCGTCTTGCCGGAGCCCGGCCGCCCCTCGATCAGGTGGGCGCGGTTCGCCGCGTAGCCCCCGCTCAGGATGTAGTCGAGGCCGGGGACCCCGGTCGCGACCGGAGCCGCATCATCGTGTGGTGTGGTCATGGGGGGCTCACGCCGGCGCGGATCTGCGCGCCGGGTGGACTATCAGATGACGCAGACGCTTGCACGCCGCCGCGGATGAGCCGCCGGATGCGGCAAGCCATGTGTGAAATGACACGCCGCCCGCCCGCGCCCGAGACTATCGTGCCCTGAACGCCAGCCCTGATCGGCGCGGCCGCCTGCCGCGCGTCACCGTGCGAAGAGGCGTATCATGCACAATCCGTGGCCACACCGTCATCACGACGGATCGATCCACTACACGCATTGCTGCGCGGAGCAGGTCGAGACCCTGCCGGCCTGCGAGGAGCCGGCGCGGGGCCGGCTGCGCGCCTGGGTGGGGGCGGCCGGGGCGGCGCTGGGTCTGGCCACGCTGGCCTTCTGGGCGCTGATGCTGAGCGCGCCGCCCGTCTCCCGCGCCGCCCTCGATCCCGCCGCGGACGGCTGCCTCACGGCGGGCCGCCTCGTGCGCGCCTGGGTCGAGGCCGAGGCGGGCCGCCGCGCCCGGGTGGGCG
>NZ_JBKIBX010000012.1:131443-137252 GCF_046557895.1 Methylobacterium oryzisoli
CCCCCCCCCCCCGCGCCCGGGTGGGCGCGGGCCCGAACCAAGCCGCCTTCAACGAGGTGCTGCTGTGGACCAGAGCCGCCGAGGCCTCCTGCGCGGCCGGCCGCACCCGCCAGGCCGTGCGCGAGTTCCAGTCCCTGGAACGCCTGATCGCCGCGCGCACCGCGCCGCGCGAGGACGCGCCGCGCGGGGACGACCCGGAGCGCTGATCGAGGTGCGTCGCCGCGCGGGCGCGGCCCGCTTGCGCGCCGCGCCCGCGCGTGGGTATCCGACAAGCGGACGGGACACGGTCGGGAGAAGGGCATGGCGGAGCGGGGCGCGGCCGACGAGGTCTTCACCTTCGTGCTGGTGCACGGGGCGTGGCATGGCGGCTGGTGCTGGCGGCGGGTCGCGGACCGGCTGCGCGCGGGCGGCCACCGGGTGTTCGCGCCGACCTGCACCGGGCTCGGCGAGCGGGCGCATCTCCTGGCGCCCGGGATCACGCTGGCGACCTTCGTGCGCGACGTCGCCGGGGTGATCGCGGCGGAGGAACTCGCCGAGGTGGTGCTGGTCGGGCACTCCTTCGGGGGCCTCGCGGTCAGCGGCGTGGCCGACCTGATGCCGGAGGCGATCCGCCACCTCGTCTGCCTCGACGCGCTCCTCGTGGAGCCCGGCCGCGCGCCCTTCGAGATCCTGCCGCCCGAGGTGGTGGCGGAGCGCCGCCGGGCGGCCGCGGAGACGAGCGGCGGCCTGAGCCTGCCGGTGCCGCCCCCGGCCGCCTTCGGGGTGTTCGACCCAGAGGACGCCGCGTGGCTCGCCCGGCGCCTGACGCCGCACCCGCTCGGCCCCTACGAGAGCCCGCTCGCGCTCGCCCGCCCGGTCGGCAACGGCCTGCCGCGCACCTACGTCGACTGCACGGCGCCGGCCTACCCGGCCCTCGACGGGGTGAAGGCCTGGGTGCGCCGGCAGGCGGGCTGGAACTGGCGCGATCTCGCCGCGGGACACGACGCGATGGTGAGCGCGCCCGACGCGGTGGCGGCCCTCCTCCTCGACCTCGCGCGCGGCGTCAGCCCATCGTGACGGTGGAGCGGGCGGGGTCGATCTCGATCAGCCGCAGGCCGAAGGGGCGCCCCTCCTGCGCCTCCCAGTCGGCGAGCGCCGCGTTGACCCGCTCCGGGCCCTGCTCGACGAGCCGGCGGCGGCCCACCGGCTCCTCGATGGCGTGCATCACCTCGTCGAGGAGCCGCGCCCAGGCCGATCCCTTCGCCGGCCCCTCGGCCGCGTCCCTGGCTGATCCCTGGGCTGATCCCTCAGCTGCGCCCTTTGCCTCGCCCGCCGCGGCGCAGTAGGCGGAGACGATCTGCCGCGACAGCGTCTCGATCACCGCCTGGTTCACGGACGTCATGGCCATGCCGCTTCTCCCTCCCTGGCGCCGCGCGCTCTGACGGCGCTGCGGCGGGCCGCATCTTCATCGATCCCTGCACCGATCCTGGCACCGATCCCGCAGCGGGGGCCCGCCGCAGGCCGCGCTCAGCCGCCCTGGCCGCCGACCGCGCGATGCGCGTCGAGCCGGACCACCTCGGCGCTCGGCGCCTCCTCGGGCTTGGCCGGATTCATCATGAAGATCACGGGGCTGCGCGGCGTGTAGCCGGGATTGCCGCGCAGGTTGAGCAGGGGCTGCATCTCGACGGCCGCGAGGTCCTTGAGCGTCGCGTCGCGCCAGACGTGTCCGGGGGCCGCCGCGCGGGAAAAGACCCACCACGGCTTGCGCACGGCCTCCACCTGCAGCACGAGCTTGCCCGTCAGGGTTCTGCGGAAGTTGAAGCGACCTGTGATGGCCATGACCGACTCTCCAACCGGGCCACCCTGCAGCCCTTCCCTCAACACAACCCTAATTGGGGCGGTCAAGGTTCCGCTCACAGGTTTCACGGCCCTGGGTTTTCGTGCCTGGGGCGAACCCCTGGGCGACCGGCCGGGCCGCGGGCGCCGGCGGCCCCGCCCCTCACACATTTTGCCGCATTTCGGGACCAGAAGGCAGCCTGCGCCGCACGGTCCGGAGCGTCGCGGGCCGGGAGCATCGGGGGGACACGGGTGCCGCAGAAGATCGCCTTCGGAGTCTTTCTCACCATGGGCGTCGTCAACCTGTTCGCCGTGCAGGCCGGGCTGACGCAGGGGCTGGGCCTGCACTGGCTGCCCGCCCTGCTGCTCGCGGTCCCGGTCTTCTACCTCCGCTACGTCGGCTCGATCGCCGGCATCCTCGGCGCCGTGGTGGGGTGGCAGATGCCCCTGCCCCTCGCCGTGATCCTGTTCGCGTGGCCGGCGCTCGTCTACGCGCTGATGCGCGGCGCCGCCGAGGCGGCGGCGTGGCGCGCCGCGCGCCGGACCGCCTGATCCCCGCGAAGGCCCCGCGCCTCAGCAGACTTGCGTGGAGCACGTCTGCTGAGGCTCTTGATGGTGCAGCACGGCCGCCGCCGGACCGGTGACCCCTTCGGCACCGGCCGATCAGGCGGCACCGGCCGATTCGGCCGGCGGAATGATGCGAAGACCGGTGGCCGCCTCGGCGCAGGATCGCTCCCGCGGCTCAATCCTCCGGCGGGCGGGCGCCCCGCACGTAGCCCTTCGAGATCAGGCGGCTGCGCTGCCGCGTGCGCCGCTCGGCCTCCAGCAGGTCGGCGAGCGCGTCGGTGATCGCGCATTTGAGCGCCAAGCCCGCATCACCCGCGGTGATCCGGAGGTAGGCGTCGGCGATCTCCTCGACGGGACCGGCGGGGGCCGTGGGTCCGGGGGCGTCTGCTCGCGTCATGGCTGTCCCGTCCGACTGAAGTGGCGACTCGTCGAGAACGAAACAGGAACACGCCACGAGCCGATCGGTTCGGTCAAGGCCGGATCCGGCGCGGGCCAAGGGTTTCCGAGTTCGGTGTTTCCGAGTTCGGCGTCGAGGGCGGTGGCGAGGGCGAAGAAGCTGCGGCGCACCTCCGCCGCGTAGGGGTTGGTGCGGGTGATGGCGTCGAAGACCTCCGGCGCGTCGTGGCGGACGAGGCCGATCGCCTCCCGGATCAGGTCGAAGCTGCGCGTCGTGATGCGGTCCGGCAGGGGCTCCATCCGGACGAGCACCCGGGCGATGAGGTGGGTCAGCCCCTGCGCCAGGGCCGCCTCGCGGTCGTGCGCCTCGGGCGTCGTCAGGATCACGTCGAGCCCGAGCGCGCGCCGCAGGAAGGCCGCCGCGCGCCGGCTGGAGCGTCCGCGCAGCGGGCAGACGGCGATCTTCAGCCCGGCGATGCCATTTCGGGCGCTGTGGGGACCGAAGAGCGGGTGCGTGGCGACCACGTCGACGCAGGGCGGCAGGCCCTCGGCCATGATGCGCGCGGGCTCCATCTTCACCGACCCGACGTCGAGGACCAGGGCGCCCGGCCGCAGGTGGGGCGCGACCGCCTCCACCGTCTCCCGCAGACGCCCCACCGGGACCGCCAAAATCACGACCGGGCAGGCCGCCGCGCCCGCGAGGTCGGTGAGGACGACACCCGGCTCGCTCCGCACCACCGGCTCGGGATCGTAGGCCAGGACCCGGAAGAACCCGGCGAGATGCCGGGCGGCGAGCCGGCCGAAGGCGCCGAATCCGACGATGCCGAGGGAGGGAAGAGGCGCAGGCGCGCTGGCCGGTGACATGACGGGGAGGCTCCGCGATGGGCTGCGGAGCCAGAGCCGTTCCGCCGGAACCCAACCGCTGGCCACGCAGCGGTTGAAGGACGACCATGCATCCCGCCGCTCAAGGGAGCGGCGCGTAATAGATCCCGGCGAGGGCGAGCATGGTCGACATGCCGCCGCGATAGCCTCGGCCGCGGCCGCCGTCAACCGTGGCCGGCCGGCAGAGCCCGAGGGTGTCGGGGCGGTGCTCTCGGCGGCCTTGATACACACGAGAAGTATCTTGGCTCGCCTATCATGGGTTAATGGGCGGCCCGGGGTGGCGCTCTAGCTTGCTCTCCCGTCGCGCCCTCGCTCCCTCGACCCCGTCCATGCCCCCAGCCCCTTCGCCGCGTCCGCACCCTCCCCGGAAGGCGCGCCGCCGATGACGTCCGCCGCCGCGTCCGCCCTGGCCGGCTTGGTGCGACGCCTGGAGAGCATCGGCCCGCTCTCGGCCGTCGAGCGGAGGGCGGTCGCCGACCTGCCCGTCGCGATCCGCACCCTGCCGCCGCGCTGCCCCATCGTGCGCGAGGGCGACCGGCCGAGCCAGTGCTGCGTCGTGCTGCAGGGCTGGCTGTGCCGCTCCAACGTGCTGGGCAGCGGCAAGCGCCAGATCCACTCGCTGCACATCGCCGGCGACATGCCCGACCTGCAGAGCCTCCACCTGCCGGTCATGGACCACAACCTCGACACCCTGACGCCGGTGCTGATGGCCGCCATCCCGCACGAGGCCCTGCGGGACGTGATCGCGGCGCATCCCGGCGTGGCGGCCGTCCTGTGGCGCAGCACGCTGATCGACGCCGCGATGGTGCGCCAGTGGATGGTCTGCCTCGGACGCCGGGCCGCCCTGGAGCATGTCGGGCACCTCCTGTGCGAGATGTACCTGAGGCAGCAGGCGGTCGGGCTCGCCTCCGGCTTCCAGTGCCCCCTGCCGGTCACCCAGAGCGACCTCGGCGACGCCCTCGGCCTCTCGACGGTCCACGTCAACCGCGTGCTCCAGACCCTGCGCGCCATGAGCCTGATCACGTTGCAGAACGGCACCCTGCGGATCCATGATTGGGAGAGGCTGGTGGCGCTGTCCGAGTTCGATCCGACCTACCTCCACGTGGAGGCCGCGTCCGCTTGAGGGAGTCGCCGTGCCGGTCTTCTTCCTTCAGCTCCGCGGCGAATGGGTGCGGGAACGGCCGCGCCCGCCGGCCGGGCTCCCCGAACCGGCCGATGCGGCCCTGGTGCGCTCCGACGCCCTGCCGTGCCAGCCCCTCCCACGGCGCGCATCGGATGGGCGGCGCGAGACGGACTGCCAGCCCTGGGAGCGCGCCGCCTTCACCGGGACTTCACCATGTCGGCATTCGGCCCGATGCGACCGCCCGCATCCGTGTCATCGTGCCTGACGGCTCGGTGGAGGTGCGTGGTGTTCGTCCTGATCGCGGCGGCAATGGGCGGCGGCCTGGCGACGGCTGCCCTCGCGCATCCCCTCGGACCGGCCTGGGCCGCCGCCGCGGTGCCCTTCGGCGGCAGCGCGGCGGCCCTGCTCGCCGCGGGTCTCCTGGCGCAGCGGCGCGGCCCCGACGCGGCGGCCGTAGACCTCGACGGCCAGGCGGATCTGATGGCGGCGGCGCTGCGCGAGATCGCCGCACACGGGCGTGCAGTCGACGAGAGGCGCGCCGGGGCGGCCGAGACCGCGCCGCGTGAGGATCGCCGCGGGGTCGCCTGAGCGCCGCACGGCCTGAGCCTGGAACTCTAAGCCTGGAACTCTGCCGGGGTCATCCGCGTTCGGGTGGCCACGCTTGCGCAACGTCAACGCGCGACGCAACGGAGGGAGTTGATCGGCATGCGACGCCTCGTTCTCGGCCTGGCCGCGGCTGCGGCACTTCTCAGCCTTCCCGGCACCGCCTTCGCCCAGGGCATCTCCATCGGGCCGGGCGGCGTCCAGATCGATGACGGACGGCGGCCCTACGGGGGGCGGCGGGAGTATTACGAGGAGCGGCGCGGCCCGAGCCGGGCGATGTGCCGCGAACTGCGCCAAGCCTGCCTCTACAAGGAAGAGCTGGGCGAACAGGGGGCCGGCAATTGCCGCCGCTATCGCCGGATGTGCGGCTGAGCCGGTCCGGGCCGGATCCTGAACGGCCGCGGGGGGGGGGGGCGGGGGGGG
>NZ_JBKIBX010000012.1:137332-178307 GCF_046557895.1 Methylobacterium oryzisoli
GGGAGGCGCCAGAGGGGGCGTCACACGCCCGGATTCACGCGTCTCGCATCAGTTGTCCCAGGATCAGTTGCCCGGGATCACTTGCCCGGGATCACTTGCCCTTGAAGGCATCCTTGATGCTGCCGACGGCGTTCTGAATGCTGCCCTTCACCTGATCGGCGATGCCCTCGCCCTTCAGCTTCTCGTCACCGGTCATCTTGCCGGCGCCTTCCTTGATCTTGCCGCCGATATTCGTGGCAGAACCTTCCACGCGATCCTTATCCATCTCGCTCCTCCAGATCTTCTTGATGCGTCGATGGCACCCGCTTAGTAACGATGGCGCGCCGGGCCGGTTCCACGCGACTCCGGCCAAGGTTACGGCGCCGGACCGAGCCGTCGGCGGGTCGCGCGCCGTGCGCTCGAACTGATCGAAGCGGCCGTGACACGGCCCACGTCCGCGCGAGGAGGCGCGCGCCGCCCGCGTGCGGACCCCATGGCCAGAGCACGGCCCACCTCGTCGGCGTCATGCCGGGCGGAAGCAGGTCGCCCTCGCTCCTGTGGGGGCGCGAGCAGGGCCGTCAGGGCATCCTGACGCAGGTCCGGGGGACAGTCTTGACGAGGCAGCCGCCACCGGCGCCCCTCGATGATGTGCGCAGCGGCCTGGACTTACTCCCTAAGAGTTCTTCCGCACGCTCTGGACAGGACAAGTCTCTCCGTCCAGACTTGGTCTGTTTCACCCCACAGAGAAGCCGAAGGTTCGGGCCGACACTTCACGGATCGTGATGCGTCGGCCGGCCACATCTGAGGCGCCCATGCAGGCCCAGGTCAGATTCACCGTCGAGGTCGGCCCTGACGGCGATCCGGTCGTGAACGTGCACGCCGGCGATCGCACGATTCCGATCGGTCTGACGGCGGGGCAGGCCAGCGAACTCGGCCGTGCCCTCCTGGCGGTCGGCACGGTGTGCAGCAGCCCCCATCCTCCGCCGGAGGGCACGCCCATCGACAATTGCCACTTCCCGGTGAAGGAATGGGCCACTGGCCGGTCGGTCGAGAAGGGCCTTCCGATCCTGGTCGTGCGGATCCCGGGCGGCGCGGAGCTGATGCTGCAATTCTCCCCCGCCATGGCGGCGGAGTGTGGCGCGCACCTCAGGGAAGCCGCGGACCTCGCCGAAGGGGCCGCATCCCCCCGCGATCACAGCTTGAATTAGCCGATCCTTGGATGAGCCGAGACCGCTCCGGCGGCGGTCGTCCGAACCGCATCGTGCGGGGGCGATCCTCCCGGGTTCGCAGCCCGGCATCTTTGCGTCGTCCGTCGTCGCCCGCTCATCGCGTGGGGATGGAGGGGCACCCATCGCCGAGTGAGGAGCGACGCGGCACGGCCTGAGCATACCTCAAGGTTCAGGGCCGATCCGCTTCGTGCCGGAGCGTATCGCGCCTCTCCTCCCGCTTCGAAGATGGCAACCAATCGGGCCGCTCGTCGATTGGATTGCCATACTGCACGACGCTCGAGGCGATATCTCATGCTCTTTCTCGCAGCAGCGGCGATCGGCGGCGGCACTGCGACGGCCGTGCTCGCCGCGTCTCACGGATACCTCGTGGCACTGCTGGCCGCGCCGTTCGGAGGCAGCGTGGCGGCCCTCGGAGCCGGTCTGTCGCTCGCGTCCATGCGCGGCCATGACGAGCGGGACCGGCGCCGCTTCGAGCACCCACATTCCGTCCAAAGCGCCTGCTGAGCCCTCGCCCGCGCGGGCCTCTCGGTCCCGGTCGGCGCAGACCGACCGGTCAGCGGCCCTGGAGCAGCTTGTCCACGAGCGGCATGAGGGCGTCCACGCACGCCTTCGTGCTGTCATCACCCGCGCACTTGAGGTCCATGCCGACTTCGCCGCGGTAGAAGCGCAGCCTGGCGCCTCTCGCGCCACCCATGAACGGACGCCCACGCCAGCCGCCGTCGCGGTCGCCATCCGGCGGACCACGGCGCGACCACTCGGAGCGGGGATTGTCACCGCCAGGGCTCGAAGGCGGGGAGTCCGTTTGTCCCCCGGTGGCCTGGGCCAAGCAGGCCGTGCTGGTCACGACGGCGAGGATGGTGCCGGCGATCATGCGTTTCATCATGGCGCGTACTCCCTGGACGACTCTCGATCCCCGAAGGATGGCTGGCCTGCGTGTCTGGGGTTTGACCGGCCTGTATCGGCTTGGTGTCTGCCGGGTGATCGTGCCCGGGCACGCGGTTCCCGTCAGCGCGGCTCCGGTCTCTCTCGCCCGAGGGTATGCGTACGGCCTCGAACGCTTTCCTGGCACGCTGCGCCGTACCAAGAGCGGGCTCGTCCGAGGCTTGACCCCACGCCCCTGACCGGTGCGCCTCGTGCCGCCAACGGATCGGTCCGACAGGGCTTTCGGCGCCTTCCGCCTCACACGTGGATCACCCGCCCATACGCGTCGAGCACGCTCTCGTGCATCATCTCCGACAGGGTCGGGTGCGGGAAGACCGTGTGCATCAGGTCCTCCTCGGTGGTCTCCAGCTGCATCGCCACCACGTAGCCCTGGATCAGCTCGGTCACCTCGGCCCCGACCATGTGGGCGCCCAGCAGCTGGCCGGTCTTGCGGTCGAACACCGTCTTGATCAGGCCGTCCGGTTCGCCGAGCGCGATCGCCTTGCCGTTGCCCATGAAGGGGAAGCGGCCGACGCGGACATCGAAGCCCTGCTCCTTCGCCTTGGCCTCGGTCAGCCCCACCGAGGCGATCTGCGGCTGGCAATAGGTGCAGCCCGGGATCTTGCCCTTGTCCATCGGGTGGGTGGGCAAGCCCTTGATGGTCTCGACGCAGAGCACCCCCTCGTGCTCGGCCTTGTGGGCGAGCATCGGCGGGCCGGCCACGTCGCCGATCGCGTAGATGCCCGGCACGGAGGTGCGCCCGAGCCCGTCCGTCGCCACGATGCCGCGCTCGACCGTCACCCCGAGCGCGTCGAGCCCGAGATTCTCGATGTTGCCGACCACGCCCACCGCCGAGATCAGCTTTTCGGCGGTGATCGTCTGGGTCTTGCCGTCCGCCTCGACCGTCGCGGTGACGGCGTCCTTGCCCTTCTCGACCTTGGTCACCTTGGCGCCGGTGAGGATCCGGATGCCCTGCTTCTCGAACCGCTTGCGGGCGATGGCCGCGATCTCGGCATCCTCCACCGGCAGGATCTGCGGCAGCAGCTCCACCACCGTCACCTCGGCGCCCATGGTGCGGTAGAAGGAGGCGAACTCGATGCCGATGGCGCCCGAGCCCATGACGAGCAGGCTTTTGGGCATCGCCTCCGGCACCATCGCCTCGTAGTAGGTCCAGATCCGCGCCTTGTCCGGCTCGATCCCCGGGATGACGCGCGGGCGCGCTCCCGTCGCCACGACGATGTGCTTGGCCGCGTACTCGCCCGGCCCCTTAGCCCCCTTCGGGGCCTCGGCGCGTCGGGTCTCCGCCACCGTGACGCGGCCCGGCGCACTGCCCTTGGGCGCCGCCGCGATGCGCGCCTCGCCCCAGATCACGTCGACCTTGTTCTTCTTGAGCAGCATGCCGACGCCGCCGTTGAGGCGCCCCGACACGCCCCGCGAGCGCTTGACGATGGCCGCGGCGTCGAAGCTCACGTTCTCGGCCGAGAGCCCGTAATCCTTGGCATGCTGCAGGTAGTGGAAGATCTCGGCGGAGCGCAGCAGCGCCTTGGTGGGGATGCAGCCCCAGTTGAGGCAGATGCCGCCCAGATGCTCGCGGTCCACCACCGCGGTCCTGAAGCCGAGCTGCGCGGCGCGGATCGCCGTCACGTAGCCGCCGGGGCCGGCGCCGATGATGAGGACGTCGTAGGGGTCGGACATGCGTCAGGGGGCTCCGTGGCGGCGTGCGCCGGCGACGAGGAATTTTTTGGGACGAGGGCGCCGGACGCGCCGCCGCGTCACACCAGCATCCCCATCGGGCTCTCGATCAGGCCCTTGAAGGCCGAGATCAGTTCGGCGCCGAGCGCCCCGTCCAGCACCCGATGGTCGCAGGACAGGGTGCAGGTCATCATCTGCACGACCGCCGGGGCGCCGTCCTTCACGACGACGCGCTTCTCGCCCGCCCCGACCGCCAGGATCGTCGATTGCGGCGGATTGATCACCGCCGTGAAGTGCTTGATGCCGAACATGCCGAGATTGGACACGGACGTGACGCCGCCCTGGTACTCCTCGGGCTTGAGCTTCTTGGCCCGGGCGCGGGCGGCGAAGTCCTTCATCTCGTTGGAGATCGTCGAGAGCGTCTTGCGGTCGGCCTGGCGGATGACGGGCGTGAACAGCCCGCCGTCGATCGCCACGGCGACGCCGACCTCGGCGTTGTCGAAGCGCAGGATCCGGTCCTCGGCCCAGACGGCGTTGGCCGCCGGGACCCGCATCAGCGCCAGCCCCATCGCCTTGATGACGAAGTCGTTCACCGAGAGCTTGAAGATCGGCTTGCCGTCCTTGTCCTTGGCGGCGCTGGCGTTGAGCTGCTCACGCAGGGCCATCAGAGCGTCGAGCTCGCAATCGACGGTGAGATAGAAGTGCGGCGCCACCTGCATCGCCTCGGTGAGGCGCTTGGCGATGGTCTTGCGCATGCCGTCGAGGGGCACCTCCTCGTAGGTGCCGGGCTTGAACATCCCCGTCACCTGCTTGGCGGTGAGGCCGAGCGGCGGGGCGGCGCCGGCGGGCTTGGCCGGCGGTGCCTTGTCCGGCTGGGCGTCCGGGCCCGCCGCCGGGGCCTTCGGTGCGGGGGATTCTTGCACAGGGGATTCTTGCACGGCCGAGGGGGCCTTCGCGCCGCCCTCCTTGAGCGTGGCGCGCACGTCGCGCTCGATCACCCGGCCGTGCGGGCCGGAGCCCGTCACGCCCGAAAGATCGATCCCCTCCTGCTTGGCGATGCGGCGCGCGAGCGGCGAGGCGAAGATCCGCCCGCCCGCGGCCGGGCGCGTGGCGCCGTTCGGCTTGGACTCCGATCTGGCCTCCGGCTTGGCGGCGTCGGGTTTGGCGGCGTCCGGCGCCTCGTTCACCCGGGCATACGCCATCGTGCCGCCGCCGGGCGTGCGGTCCGCTTCGTCCGTTCCCACCGCGGGTTTGGATGCCTCGGCCTTGGGCGTCTCGGCTTTGGACGATTCGGGCTTGGCCCCGTCGCCGGCGCCGACGCTCTTCGGGTCCTCGCCCTCCTCGGCGATCAGCGCGATCAGGTCGTTCACCGGCACGTCCGCGGTGCCCTCCGGCACCACGATCCTGGCGAGCACGCCCTCGTCGACCGCCTCGACCTCCATGGTCGCCTTGTCGGTCTCGATCTCGGCCAGCACGTCGCCGGCCTTGACCGCATCTCCCTCCTTCTTGAGCCACTTGGCGAGGTTGCCCTTCTCCATCGTGGGCGAGAGGGCGGGCATCAGCACGTTGATCGGCATGTGTCAGGTCTCGGGCGGGGCCGGAGCGGCCGGGTCGTCGAGGGGAAAAAGGGTGTCGAGCGGGAACGGGACGGCGTCGAAGGGCGACAGGGCGACCGTCTCGCCGCGTTGAATGGTGCCCACCAGCAGCCAATGACCGCCGGTGAGCGCGAAGCCTTCGAGCACGCCGTCGGAGGGGTCGAGCAGCCAGAGATGGCCGACGCCCGCCTCCGCGTAGATGCGGCGCTTCGGCCCGCGGTCGAGCCGGACCGTCGAGGGCGAGAGGATCTCGCAGACCCAGTCCGGCGGCGTCTCGATGAAGGCGGTCTGCGGCTCGACCGGCAGCCGCGGGCGGCGCCAGCCGGCGAGATCGGGCACCACGACCTGCGGGCCGAGGTGAAGTTCGGGCTCGATCATGAAGATCCAGCCGCCGGGGCCGCCGCGCCCGCGGCCGAAGGGCGGCCCCAGTTCGGTCGCCAGCTCCATCGCCGCGGCCCCATGCCGTGGCCGCGGCCGCGGATGCGTCTCCAGCACCCCGTCGACGATCTCCGCGACGAGGGGCTCGGGCACGGCTTCGAGGTCGGCGTAGGTGGCGCGTCGCGGGGCGGCCTCGGCCATGGCGCGGCCCGTCAGTTGAGGTGATCCGGATCGAGGCTCTCGGCCTCCATCCCGGCGCGGATGCGCGCGAAGGCTTCTTCCTCCGACATCTCCGTCTCGCGGGCGTAGACCCGGGCCGCCTGCCGGGCGAGGTCGATCAGCAGGCGGCCCCAGGTGGCCGGGTCGTCGAAGGAGCGGCGCAGCGCGAAGCTCACCGCCCCGTCCACCACCGCGGCGCGCAGCACCTCGATCCCGCCGTGCTCGACGGCATCGGGCGGAACCGACAGGGCCTCGAATTGCGTCGCGTCGTCCGCCATCGGCCTACCGGTAGCAGACGGCCTTGGCCGCCTCGATCACCTCGGCGACGGTCGGCAGGGCGAGTTTTTCCAGGTTCGCCGCGTAGGGCATCGGCACGTCCTTGCCGGTGATGCGCAGCACCGGCGCGTCGAGGTAGTCGAAGGCGTCGACCATCAGGCGCGCGGCGATTTCGGCCCCGACGCCCGATTGCGGAAACCCCTCCTCCACGGTGACGCAGCGGCCGGTCTTCCTGACCGATTCCACGATCGTCTCGGAATCCATCGGCCGGATGGTGCGCAGGTCGATCACCTCGGCGTCGATCCCCGCCTCGGCGAGCTCGTGGGCGGCCTTCAGCGCGTAGGTCATGCCGATGCCGAAGGACACGAGCGTGACGTCCCGGCCCTCGCGGTGGACCTTCGCCTTGCCGATCGGCACCGTGAAATCGTCGCCCTTCGGCACCGGGAAGGACTGCCCGTACAGGATCTCGTTCTCGAGGAAGATCACCGGGTTGGGATCGCGGATGGCGCTCTTGAGCAGGCCCTTCGCGTCGGAGGCGGTGTAGGGCATCACCACCTTGAGGCCCGGCACGTTGGAGTACCACGCCGCGTAGTCGTGGCTGTGCTGGGCCGCGACGCGCGCCGCCGCGCCGTTGGGACCGCGAAACACGATCGGGCAGCCGAGCTGGCCGCCCGACATGTAGAGGGTCTTGGCCGCCGAGTTGATGATCTGGTCGATCGCCTGCATGGCGAAGTTGAAGGTCATGAACTCGACGATGGGCCTGAGCCCCGTGAAGGCCGCGCCCACGCCCACGCCCGCGAAGCCGTGCTCGGTGATCGGCGTGTCGACGACGCGCCGCGCCCCGAACTCCTGCAGCAGGCCCTGCGTGATCTTGTAGGCGCCCTGGTACTCGGCCACCTCCTCGCCCATCACGAAGACGGCTTCGTCCCGGCGCATCTCCTCGGCCATGGCATCGCGCAGGGCCTCGCGCACCGTCTGGGTTACCATCTCGGTGCCCTCCGGGATCTCGGCCATCGCCCGGTCGGCGCTGCGGTTGGTGATCACCGCGGGCGCCGCGGGGGCGACCGGCTTGTCCTCGGAGGTCTTGGCGGCGGGAGCAGCCTTCTCGGCCTGCCCTTCCGTCTTCATGTCGGGGGCCGGCGCGGGCTGGCCTTCGGGCCTGGCGGCGCCGTTCGGCTTGGCTCCGTCGGCCTTGCCACCATCCGGCTTGGCCGCGGCGGCCGAGACGTCCTCGCCCTCGCCGGCCAGCACCGCGATGGGCGTGTTGACCGCCACGTTGTCGGTGCCGTCGGCGATCAGGATCTTGGCGAGCACGCCCTCGTCGACGGCCTCGACCTCCATGGTCGCCTTGTCGGTCTCGATCTCCGCCAGGATGTCGCCGGGCTTGACCGGGTCGCCTTCCTTCTTGAGCCACTTCGCCAGCTTGCCCTGCTCCATGGTGGGCGAGAGGGCGGGCATCAGGATGTCGGTCGCCATGGGTGCTTCTGTCGATCCGAGGTGAGGGCCAGAGGGTCAGGCGCGGGCGGGTTCGAGCAGGACGTCGGTCCACAGCTCGGACGGGTCGGGCTCGGGATCGCTGGTGGCGAACTCCGCCGACTCGTTGACGATCTCGCGGACCTTGGCGTCGATCGCCTTGATCTCGTCCTCCGGGACCTTGTGGGGGCCGAGCAGGCGCTTGCGCACCTGCTCGATCGGGTCGGATTCCTCGCGCATCCGGGCGACCTCGTCCTTGGTGCGGTACTTGGCCGGGTCGGACATCGAGTGGCCGCGGTAGCGGTAGGTCTGCATCTCCAGGATGTAGGGCCCCTCGCCGTCGCGGGCATGCGCGATGGCGCGCGCGGCCGCCTCGCGCACGGCGCGCACGTCCATGCCGTCCACCTGCTCGCCCGGGATGCCGAAGGAGATGCCGCGCTTCGAGAAATCGGTCTGCGCCGAGGCTCGGGTCACCGAGGTGCCCATGGCGTAGCGGTTGTTCTCGATCACGTAGACCACGGGCAGCTTCCACAGCTGCGCCATGTTGAAGCTCTCGTAGACCTGGCCCTGGTTGGCCGCGCCGTCGCCCATGTAGGTGAGGCTCACCGCCCCGTCGCCGCGGTACTTGTTGGCGAAGCCGATGCCGGTGCCGAGCGAGACCTGGGCGCCGACGATGCCGTGGCCGCCGTAAAAATTCTTCTCGCGGGAGAACATGTGCATCGAGCCGCCCTTGCCGCGGGAATACCCGCCGCGGCGGCCGGTCAGCTCGGCCATCACCCCCTTGGGATCCATGCCGCAGGCCAGCATGTGGCCGTGGTCGCGGTAGCCGGTGATGACCTGATCACCGTCCTTCGAGGCCATCTGCACCCCGATCACCACGGCCTCCTGGCCGATGTAGAGGTGGCAGAAGCCGCCGATCAGGCCCATGCCGTAGAGCTGGCCGGCTTTCTCCTCGAAGCGGCGGATCAGCAGCATCTCGCGGTAGGCGTGCTGGTCCTCCTCGCGGGTGAACTGGGGTGCGTTGGAGGCCGTGTCGGACGGTTTGGCCGCGGCGGCCTTGGACGGCGGGGATTTGGGCGAGGCGCCCTTGCCCGATGCGCCCTTCTCGTCCTGGCGGGCCTCGTTCGCGGCATCCATCGGCGCCCTCCCGGCTGTGCGACCTTGGTCCAACAGCTTCTAGGGCAGCCGATGCCGGAAGGCGAGGGCTTGCGGGCCGGAGTGGCCCTGCGGGGCGCCGGACGGCGCACGTCAGGGCGTGATGATGACGACCTCGTTGGGGTGGACGCGCCCGAGCACGATGCGGGCGCGCTCCTCCAGGAGGTCGCGGTCGATCTGGTCGCTGCGCAGGAGGGCGACGCGCCGCTCCCACTCGGCCCGGTCGGCCCTGGCGGCGTCGAGCTCCTGCTGGAGGCCGTAGGCCTGGATCTTCAGCGCCCGCTTGGCTTCGAGGCCGCGGTTGCCGTTCTCCGCCTCGTTCAGGAAGTAGCCGACGGCCAGCACCGAGGCGGCGTAGAGGCCGAGCGGCAGCAGGATGGCACGGGTGCGACGACGGACGACCATGCCCGCCACGCTACGGGGGGATGGTTAAGGAAGCCTCAAGGGGGGATGCCGCGCGGGCCGGGGCAGGCATCAGGAGGCCCCCCGCCACGCGGCGGGCGTGAGGCCGGCCGCCTGCTTGAAGCGGCGGGTGAAATGGCTCTGCGAGGCGAAGCCGCAGGCCAGGGCGATCTCGGCGAGGCTCGTCCGCCCCTCCGCCAGCAGGTCCTTGGCGCGGGCGATCCGCCGCTCGGTCACGTAGCGGTGCGGCGCCACGCCGAGGCTGGCCTTGAACATCTTGGCGAAGTGGAAGGTGCTGAGGCCGGCCTCGTCCGCGAGCGCTTCGAGGGTGAGGGCCTCGCCGAGGCGTGCCTCGATCAGCTCCGCGACGCGGCGCCGGACGGTCGGGGAGAGGCCGCCCCGCACGGCCCGCGCCCCGGGAGGGCCGATGTGGCGCCGCAGGAGGGCGTGGAGCAGGAGGTGGCAGGCCGCGTTCAGGGCCATCCGGTCGGCGCCCGCCGCCCAGTCGAGGGGCAGCACGCCGCCGCGCACCAGCATCGCCGTGGCGGGATCGTCCGCGAAGGTCAGCTCGCGCAGATGGATGCCGCTTGGATCGACGTCGAGGGCGCTCACCGCCTGAGAGGCGAGGGTCTCGGGCGCGACGTAGAGGTGGAACAGCCGCAGGCGACCGCCGATCAGCCACCGGCTCTCGTGACCGGCGGGCAGCAGGCAGAGCTTGTCCGGCCCGCCGCCCGACAGGGCGCCGTCCTCGCGCACCACCCTCTCGCCGCCTTCGAGGTAGAGGCTCAGGGTGTGGTGGTCCGGGCGGTCGTAGCGGGCGCGGTTGTCGCGGTTGTGCCATTCGGCGAGCGACAGCCCGCGGCCGGCCGTGCCCGCGCGCAGGAGCGCCGCACCGGTGCGGGCCAGGGCATCGCGGACGTCGGGGGGCGGCTCGGTCATTCTGCGCGCGGATCGGTGGGGGGCGCAGCGTAGGGGCCGGGTCCGGCCGCCGGCAACGGGTGCGGCGGCCTGCGAGGCGAAAACCCCAAGAACGTGCAACGCCGCCGCCGGAAACGGACGAGCCGGCGGCACGGCGCCGACCTATCACGGGGTTCAGCCAGCCCGATCGGGAGCCCCGGACCGTGACCGCCCTCCTCTACGCCCTGACCGTGCTCATCTGGGGCACGACGTGGATCGCCATCACGCTCCAAGTCGGCCCCGTCGCCTTCGAGGCCTCGATCGTCTACCGCTTCGCGCTCGCCGGCGCCGTCCTGCTCTGCGCGCTCGGCCTCACCGGACGGCTCCAGCCGATCCCGTGGCGGCAGCAGCCCTTCGTGCTGCTCCAGGCGCTCTGCCTGTTCTCCTGCAACTTCGCCTGCTTCTACCTCGCCGCCTGCTCCGTCCCGAGCGGGATCGTCTCGGTCGTTTTCTCGGCGGCGACGGTCTTCGCCATCGCCAACGCCTACCTGTTTCACCGCCGCCGCCCGTCCGCCCGCGTCCTCGCCGGCGTGCTGATCGGGCTTGCCGGGATCGCCTGCCTGTTCCGGGACACGCTCGCCGGCACCGCGCTCGACCGAGACACCGCGGTGGGCCTCGGCCTCGCGCTCCTCGGCACGTGGTTCTTCTCGGCCGGGAACCTCGTCTCGGCCCGCAACCAGCGGCACGGGCTCGCGGTCGCCACGGTGAACGCCTACGGGATGCTCTACGGGGCCGCCCTGGTCGGGACGGTCGCCCTCGTCCGCGGCGTGCCGTTCGGATTCGACCCGTCGCCGGCCTATGTCGGCTCGCTCCTCTACCTGGCGGTTCCCGGCTCGGTGATCGGCTTCACCGCCTACCTGACGGTGGTGCAGCGGATCGGACCCGAGAAGGCCGCCTACATGACCGTGCTCTTCCCGGTCGTCGCCCTGACGATCTCGGTCTTCGCCGAGGGCTACCGGGTGACGCCCCTGGCGGCGCTCGGCGTCGCGGCGGTCCTGGCCGGCAACGTGGTCGTGTTCGCGCCGCTCCGGACGTGGCGGCGCCCCGACAAGGACCGCCCGGAGGCGGCCTGCGACGCGTGACGCGCCCCGCGGAGGGCGGTGCCCTCCGGGGCGTTGTCCTCCGCGCCGACGCCTCAGGCCTTGAGCGCCGCGCGCCCGGCGTAGCGCGCCTGCGGGCCCAGGCCCTCCTCGATGCGGATGAGCTGGTTGTACTTGGCGAGCCGGTCGGAGCGGGCGAGCGAGCCGGTCTTGATCTGCCCGCAATTCGTCGCGACCGCGAGGTCCGCGATGGTCGCGTCCTCGGTCTCGCCGGAGCGGTGCGACATCACCGCGGTGTAGCCGGCCCGGTGCGCCATATCGACGGCCGCGAGCGTCTCGGTGAGCGAGCCGATCTGGTTGACCTTGACCAGGATCGAGTTCGCCGTGCCCTTGGTGATGCCCTCCGAGAGCCGCGCCACGTTCGTCACGAACAGGTCGTCGCCCACCAGCTGGCAGCGCGCGCCGACCGCGTCGGTCAGCGCCTTCCAGCCGTCCCAGTCGTCCTCGGCCATCCCGTCCTCGATCGAGAGGATCGGGTAGGCGTCGACCAGCTTGGCGAGGTAGGCGGCCTGGGCCGCCGGGTCGCGGGTCTGGCCCTCGCCCTCGTACACGTAGGCGCCGTTCTTGAAGAACTCGGTGGCCGCGCAGTCGAGCGCCAGCACGATGTCCCGGCCCGGCTCGTAGCCGGCGGCGCGGACCGACTCCATCACGAAGTCGAGGGCGGCCTCGGCCGAGGGGAGGTTGGGGGCAAAACCCCCCTCGTCGCCCACGTTGGTGTTGTGGCCGGCCTTCTTGAGGGCGCCCTTGAGGGTCTGGAAGACCTCCGCGCCCATGCGCACCGCCTCGGCGAGCGAGGCGGCGCCCACCGGCATGATCATGAATTCCTGGAAGTCGATCGGGTTGTCCGCGTGCGCGCCGCCGTTGATGATGTTCATCATCGGCACCGGCAGGATGCGGGCCTGGGTGCCGCCGACGTAGCGGTAGAGCGGCAGGCCGGAGGCTTCCGCGGCGGCCTTGGCGACGGCGAGCGAGACGCCCAGGATCGCGTTGGCGCCGAGCCGGGCCTTGTTGGGCGTGCCGTCGAGCTCGATCATCGCCTCGTCGACCGCGACCTGATCCTCCGCGTCCATGCCGCCGATGGCGTCGAGGATCTCGCCGTTGACGGAAGCGACCGCCTTGAGGACGCCCTTGCCGCCGAACTTCGCCTTGTCGCCGTCGCGCAGCTCCACCGCCTCGTGCGCACCCGTCGAGGCGCCCGAGGGCACGGCGGCGCGGCCGAAGGAGCCGTCCTCCAAGAGGACGTCGACCTCCACGGTCGGATTGCCCCGGCTGTCGAGGATCTGGCGGGCGGCGATGTTGGTGATCGCGGTCATGAGGTCGCTCTCTCCGGCAGGCGGCCGTCGTCAGGCCGGGCTTATCCGCCAAGACGCCGCGCGCGGCAAGCACCTCCAAGCACCTCCAAGCACCCCAAGGTCAGGCAGGCCGGTCGGACCGCCGGGCACGGAGCGGGCCGTAGCGCGCAGCAGCCCCTCGCCCCTATATCGGGCGCATGACCGACGAGACCCCTGACGAGACCCTGCAGCTCGGGCGGCCCGCCGCCCTGCCCCGCTCGCCCGAGGAGGCGCAGCTCGACCGCGTGCCGAACCCGCACCCGGACACGGACTACCTCGCCCGCTTCACGGCGCCGGAATTCACCTCGCTGTGCCCGGTCACGGGCCAGCCCGACTTCGCCATCCTGGTGATCGACTACCTGCCCGACCGCTGGCTGGTGGAATCGAAGTCGCTCAAGCTCTACCTGCACAGCTTTCGCGATCACGGCGCCTTCCACGAGGATTGCACGGTCGCGATCGGCAAGCGCCTCGCGGGGCTGCTCGAACCCCGCTATCTGCGCATCGGCGGCTACTGGTACCCGCGCGGCGGCATTCCGATCGACGTCTTCTGGCAGACCGGCGCGCCGCCCGCCTCCCTCTGGCTGCCCGACCAGGGCGTGCCGCCCTACCGCGCCCGCTAACGGACATGAAAAAGGCGGCCGGGGGCTCGCCCCGGCCGCCCGATCGCGCTGCCGCGCGGCTCAGTAATCGTAGTCGTAGTAGCCGTAGGCCGGGGCGCGGTAGGCCGGCGCCCCGTAGCCGTAGCCGTACCCGTTGCGGCGCGCCGCATCGGCCGCGATGGCGCCGGCCGCCAGGCCCGCGATGCCGAGGCCCACGGCCGCACCCGTCGAGATGCCGCGCCGGCCGCCGCGATAGCCGTAGCCGCGGGCATAGGGGCCGCCGTGATAGCCGTGGCCGTAGCCGCCGCGGTAGCCGGGCCGGGCCTCGGCCGGGGCCGACATCGTCATCATCGTGCCGAGCGACAGCGCGGCGGCGGACATGATCGCGAGCTTGCGCATGAAATCTCCTCGCATGTGAAACAATTCAGGCAAGTCAACACGCGAGGGCGCCGGAAGTTCCAAGGCAGGTTCCGGCCCGTCCGGAAGTGGAGGGGCCGGCTTTGTCATTCATTCTCCGTTCACCGAGCTGGACCCGCTAGGGCAGTTGCACGCGCCGGACTGGCTGGGCGAGGCGGCGCGCGGTGACGAGACCGAGGATCAGGATGGCGACGGCGCAGAGCGCCAGCGCGCCGAACTGGCCCAGCGTCTCGAGCCCGAGGCCGAGCACCGCGACTCCCAGCGCCTGCCCGCAGAAGAACGAGAAGGCGTGCAGCGCCACCGCTGAGGCGCGGGCCTCCGGCGCCACCTCGGTGACCTGCACTTGGTAGGTGTTGTGGAGCATGTAGAAGCCGAGGCCCAGCGCCACCAGCGCCAGCGCGTCGAGCTGCCACGCGCCCGCGAGGCCGACCATCATCAGGGCGCCCCCCGAGACCGCGCCCCCGGCCATCAGCATCCGGGTCTGTCCGAGGAAGCGCAGGAGCAGGCCGACGCTGAGCGAGTAGAGCAGGCCCCCCGCCGCGAAGCCGGCGAGCACCAGCCCCGCCTCGCGCGGGCCGCCCTCGCCGCGGGCCTCGATCAGGTGGGCGAGGTGCGGGAAGATTCCGAACACCGCGATCGCCTCGACGAACACCGCCGCGAACAGCACCCGCGCGCGGGGATTGCCGAGGATCGCCCGATAGCGCGCGAGCGCCGGGCCGACCGCGAAGCGGCCCCCCCGGACCCGCAGGCTGCCCGAGAAGCCCGCGAGCACCGCGACCGCGCCGGCCGCCGCGATGGCGGCGGAGAGCACGAACACCCCGCGCCAGCCGATCTGCGCCTCGATCAGGCCTGACACGGTGGAGCCGGCGAGCTGCCCGAGGATCACCGCGACGAGGAAGCGCCCGATCGCGACCTGGCGCCGGTCCATCGGGATGCGGTCGCCCATCATGGCGAGCGCGAGCGGGATCACCCCGCCGGCCGCCGCGCCCGCGAGCATGCGCAGGGCGAAGAGCACCCGGATGTCGGAGGTGATCGGGCTGAGGAGGAGCGCCAGCATCAGGATGCCGAGGCAGGTGACGACCACCCGCTCCTTGCCGAGCGCGTCGCCGACCGGCCCGAGCACGGGCTGGATCAGCGCGTAGGGCAGCGCGAAGGCGGTGGAGAGCAGCGCCACGGTCGCCGGGCTGGTGGCGAAGTCGCGGGCGAGCACCCCGACGAGCGGTTCGGCCACGCGCCCCGCGAAGGTGCTGGCGAAGCCGCCCGCGGCCAGGACCACGATGAGCCGCGTGGGCGAGGTGGAGGCGGTCACGCGCGACCGGCCGGAGCGCGCGAGGCGCGAGCGCGAGCATTCGACATGACGGCGAGGGTTAACGCGTTTGCCGGAGCCCTGATAGGCGCCTGAGCGCATGGGGGGGTGCCGCCCGCACGAGGCAACTCGTCAGGAACTCGCCCGCGGCCCGGGCCCCGCACAGGATCTCGGCCCGCCCCGCCTGACCGGCCTGGTCGGTGCCGGTGAGACGGGCCTCGCGGTGGAGCCGCAGGGCCAGCGCCTCCGCCTCCTCCGCCCGCGCGCCGGTGAGCGCCCGGGCGGCGAGCCCGATCAGCACGAAGGTGTAGCGGTTCGGCTCGGCGAAGCGCGAGCGCAGGACGACCCGCCGGGGGGCCGCGCAATCGAGCAGCATCAGGTCGGCATCCGCCGCCCCGAACGCCACCACGCTGCCGCTGCGCCCGGCGATCGCGGCCCCGGTCGTCGTCACGAAGCGCCCGGTGAGGCGCGCGCAGGCGTCGGCCCGCGCGCCGGCTGCGGAGCCGAGGAGGAGAAGGGCGGCGAGGGCGAGGCGCATGGCAAGGCGCATGGCAAGGCACATGGCAAGGCACATGAGCGGAGTATGCTGGTGCGGCCGGCTCCCTGCCAAGCCGCACGAGTGAGCCGCACCCGGGTGCTCACGGGTGCGCCGCCCTGCGCGATCCGCGCTGCCGCCCGGCATCAGGTTCGCGCGCAGCCGGATGCGGGTCCGTGGTGCGCCCCGAGGAGGAATGATAGGCTGCGGCCGGAACAAGATAGTCTTGAGTCGAAAAATGCTCAGTTTAACGAATCGTCTGTTCTTTCCGTGGTTCGATATTTCCGATGAGGAGAAATTTAGGGCGTATTACACCGAAGAGACAATCACATCTCTGAAGTATGCATTGACGGTTACATGTATATTGCATGTGCTTCTATTCGTTTCGGATTGGTTGGCGTTCCGAGATGAATTCAACATGCTGGCGATCTACCACATCTACATCATCGTTTCGTGCGCCCTGGCGGTTCCCGGCTTCACGATCCCGTTCGTCAGACAATACCTGTTCCTGCTGGTCCCGCTGTTCTGGATCCCGAGTGGGATCGCGATCGCCATCGTCATGTATTTCGCGGAGAGATCCTTCGATGTATACATCAGCGGAGTCGTTTTTACGCTCTTATACGCCTGTTGTGCGGTGAGAATGTTGTTTGTCAGTGCCGTAATGTGCTGCTTGTTGCAGGTCATTTTCGTCAATGTCGCGCTGTATGCCAGGTCGGCGGGTGCGAACGCGTTCACCTATACCAATTCCGTGTTGATGTATTCCGTCGCGATCGGCTTGGTGCTGAATTTCACGATCGAACTGCTGGCGCGCCGCAACTTCGTTCTGCGGAGCAACCTGGACAGCGAGCGGGGCAAGCTGGACGCGATCCTGCGCGAGATCCTGCCCTCGTCGATCCTGGCGCGGATCCGGTCCGGCGAGCGACGGATCGCCGACTTGAGCGCTCCCGTCACAGTGATCTTCGGGGACATCGTCGGATTTACACAGTTGACGGCAAGGCAGAAGCCTGAGTTCGTCGTCGATATGTTGAACAGGCTGTTCTCGACGTTGGACGAGCTCGCGGCCAAGCACGGGGTCGAGAAGATCAAGACGGTCGGAGACGCCTACATGGCCGCCGTGGGCGTGGGTGACGCGGCCGACAAGGACGTTTTTGCGATCGCGGAGTTCGCCCTGGAGGCGCGCGATGCGGTCAGCCGGCTGAGCCGGGAGGCCGGCGTCGACGTGTCGATGCGCTTCGGCTTCGCGACCGGCAGCGTCATCAGCGGCGTGATCGGCGTGGCGCGCCCCGTGTTCGACACCTGGGGCTTGCACGTCAATCTCGCGAGCCGCCTCGAAGGCGCAGCCCCGCCGAACGGCATCTTGGTGGACGGGCAGACCGCCGACGTCATCCGGTCCCGCTACATCGTGCGCGACGACGGGCCGAAAGACCTGAAGGGCATCGGCGAGACCCCCACCTTCCTCGTCGTGGGACGGACCGATCGGCACCTCGATGCCGCGGCTTAGAGCATCGTCCGACGGAGCGGCCACCGGTTCGCCGCAGAAAGCGTGACGCTATCAAAGACTTAAGAGTGGGGGCGATCACAGCGCGATCGGCTCCTGCTCCAGGGTGAGCCCCGGATCGGCGTGACCCGCCCATCCCCGCTATCCCCAGGACGATGCGCCTGCGTCGTTGCCGCGGAGCCCGCCCGGAGGCCAGATCGCGCATCATCCGCTCGGGATCGGCGGGGAGTGGCGTGCTGAACAGGATCCTCCAGGGCGTGGTCGGGGCGGCGGCGCTCGCCGCGGTGGCGAGCCCGCTCGTGATGATCCTGCTTCTCGACCCGCGCGTCGGCCTCCGCGCTCACCGGATCGAGCCGGAGCCCGCGCCGGTGGTCGCCCCCCGAGAAGCCTGCCCGCCCTGCCGGACGGCCCCGCCGCCCGAGCCGGAGCCCGCGCGGCCCGCGCCACCGCCGGCGCCGCCTGAGCCGGCACCGCCGGCCCTGCGTCCGGCCCTGTCCGACGGGATCGCGACCCCGGACGTCGCGGGCGAGCGGGAGACGCAGCGCGCGCTTCTCCTCGGCGCCACCGCCCATCCCGACCGCGTCTCGGGCTCGGCGGCGTGGCTCGACGTGGTCGGGCTGCGCTACACCGCGCCGCGGGCTGCGGCGGGCGCGCCGCCCCTTGATCCGAACGGCTACCGGCGCGTGCGCGTCGACCTCGCGCAGGCGCCCGACCGCGCGCTCGTGGTGCTGGCCGACCAGCCCCTCGCCCTGTCGCTCGCCGTGAGCCCGCCCGACCGCGCGGGCGCGCTCGGGGTCGAATCGCGGGCCGCCTTCACGGTAGCGGAGGGGCGTCCGGGACTGCTCGGGGGTTTTCGCAGCACGGCCTTCGGGGCGCCGAGCGTGGCGCCGCTCCTCGACACGCTGCGCCCCGGCCCGGATGGCATCCGGACCTTCTGCGCCGCGCTGAGGCTCTGGGCCGGGCAGTACGGGCTGCCGGTCGCGCGCCTGCGCTACACGCTCCTGGAGAACGCCGCGCAGGTGCGGCTGGAGGGCGACCGCCTGCTGACGGACGGCAGCGCGCGCGGCCGGGTGGCGGGCCGGCGCCTCGCGGTCCTGTGCCGGCAGTGAGGCCGGCGCGCGAACGCCGGCCCCGCGCGGGGCCGGCGTCGGCAGGGCGTTGCGGGGCGAGCGCGCTCAGCCGTTCTTGGTCTGGAGCGAGATCGCCACGAAGCGCACGCCCTTGTCGCTCTTGACGCGCATCAGCACCGCCTTGCGGCCGTCGCTCTCGGCGCTGCGGATGCGGCTCGCCACGTCCGCCACCGAGGAGACCGGCTGGCCGCCGACGTCGAGGATGACGTCGCCCGCCTCGATGCCCTTGGCGGCCGCCGGGCCGTCGGGATCGACGCTCACCACCGCGACCCCCTCGCCGCCGGCGCCCACCGCGTCGGCGGGGGCGAGCCCGAGGCCCAGCCGCGGCTGGGCGTCGCCGCGCCGGCTGCCGCGCTCCTCGCGGGAGGCGACCTTGGTGTCGTTCGGCAGCGTGCCGAGTTCGACGGTCGCCACGTCGCGCTTGGCCCCCCGCAGGTAGGTCAGCTCGACCTTGCTGCCGGGCTTCATGGAGGCGATCTTGCGCGACAGCTCGCGGGCGTCGGTGACGGGCTCGCCGTTGACGAGTTGGACCACGTCGCCGGACTTCAGCCCGGCCTTGGCGGCCGGCGTGCCGTCCTGCGTGCTCGTCACCAGCGCGCCCTTCGGCTTGTCGAGACCCAGGCTCTCGGCGATGTCCTTCGTCACCGGCTGGATCTGGAGGCCGAGATAGCCGCGGGCGACCTTGCCGTCGGTGCGCAGCTGATCGACCACCGCCTGCACGGTCTCGGAGGGGATCGCGAAGGCCAGCCCCACGTTGCCGCCCGACGGCGAGGCGATGGCGGTGTTCACGCCCACGACCTCGCCCGTGACGTTGAAGGTCGGACCGCCCGAATTGCCCTTGTTGATCGGCGCGTCGATCTGCAGGAAGTCGTCGTAGGGGCCCGCCCCGATGTCGCGGCCGCGGGCCGAGACGATGCCGGCCGTCACCGTGCCCCCCAAGCCGAACGGGTTGCCGATCGCCACCACCCAGTCGCCGACCTGCGGCGCGCCGTGGGCGAGCTTCACGTACGGGAAGCTGCCGCCCTCGGTGACCTTCAGGAGCGCGAGGTCGGTCTTGGGATCGGTGCCGACGAGCTTGGCGTCGAGCGTGCGGCCGTCGTCGAGGGTGACCTCGATGGCCTTGGCCTTCTCGACCACGTGGTTGTTGGTGACGACGTAGCCGTCGGCCGAGACGAAGAAGCCCGAGCCTTGCGCGGCGCGGCCGCGGTCGCGCGGGCGCTGGGGCGTGCCCTCCTCGCCGAAGCGGCGGAAGAACTCGCGCAGCTGCGGCGGCACGCTGCGGCCGCTCAGGCCCTCGTCGTCCGAGGCGTCGTCGCGCAGCGTCACCTTCACGGAGACCACCGCGGGCTTCACCCGGTTGACCACCGGCGCGAAGCTGCCGGGCGGGTGGTCGGGCACGGTGATCGGCGTCTGCGGCAGGGCCTGGGCCAGGGCGGGCGTGCTCGGCGGCAGGAAGGCGGTGCCGAGGGCACCCGTCGCCACGAGCGTCACGGCCGCGACGGAAGCCAGGGCCTTGCGATGGAAGCGGGACGCGGGAACGGGCTGTGTCATGGACGAACGATCCTCCGGGATGCGAGGGCCGCGAGCGCGGCCGGTCGATGGGGCCACTCTCGGGGAGTGCGCCTGACCGGCCCGTGGCCCGAACATTACGGATTGGTCACGCCCCGGCCGGCCCCTCCGGATCGCGTCCGGCCCGGTCCCGCTCGGCCCGCGCCCAGCCCTCGCGGGTCTCGCCGATGAAGTCCTGCAGGCGCCCGGCCGCGATGGCGCGGCGCAGGCCCGCCATCAGGTCCTGGTAGTAGGACAGGTTGTTCCAGGTGAGCAGCATCATGCCTAAGATCTCGCCCGCCCGCACGAGGTGGTGGAGGTAGGCCTTGGTGTAGAGATGCGCGGCCGGGCAGGCGGATTCCGGGTCGAGGGGCGTATTGTCCTCGGCGAAGCGCGCGTTGCGCAGGTTCATGCGGCCGAAGCGGGTGTAGACCATGCCGTGGCGCCCGGCCCGGGTCGGCATCACGCAGTCGAACATGTCGATGCCGCGGCTCACCGCCTGCACGATGTCGTCGGGGGTGCCGACGCCCATGAGGTAGCGCGGCTTGCCCACCGGCAGGTGCGGCTCGGTGGCCTCGATCATGGCGAGCATGGTGGCCTGCGGCTCGCCCACCGCGAGGCCGCCGATGGCGTAGCCCTTGAGGTCGAGGTCGACCAGCGCCCGCGCGCTCTCGGCCCGCAGCGCCGGCACGTCGCCGCCCTGCACGATGCCGAACAGCGCCCGGCCCGGCTGCTCGCCGAAGGCCGTGCGGCAGCGCTCGGCCCAGCGCAGCGACAGGTGCATGGCCCGCGCGATCGCCTCCCGCTCGGCCGGCAGGCGCACGCACTCGTCGAGCTGCATCTGGATGTCCGCGCCGAGCAGGCCCTGGATCTCGATCGAGCGCTCGGGCGTCAGCGCGTGGGCGGTGCCGTCGATGTGGGAGCGGAAGGTGACGCCCCGCTCGTCGAGCTTGCGCAGCGCCGACAGGGACATGACCTGGAACCCGCCCGAATCGGTGAGGATCGGGTAGGGCCACTGCATGAAGGCGTGCAGGCCCCCCAGGCGCGCCATGCGCTCCGCCCCCGGGCGCAGCATCAGGTGGTAGGTGTTGCCCAGCACCACGTCGGCCCCGAGCGCCTTCACCTGCTCGGGGTACATCGCCTTGACGGTGCCCGCCGTGCCCACCGGCATGAAGGCCGGGGTGCGGATGACGCCCCGCGGCATGCGGATCTCGCCCGTGCGGGCGACGCCGTCGGTCGCCGCGACGGTGAAGCGGAAATGGTCCGTCATCAGGTCTCCGCCCGGAAGAGCAGGCTCGAATCGCCGTAGGAGTAGAAGCGGTAGCCGCGCGCGATGGCCTGCGCGTAGGCGGCCCGCATCGCGTCGAGCCCGGCGAAGGCCGAGACCAGCATGAACAGGGTCGAGCGCGGCAGGTGGAAGTTCGTCATCAGCACGTCCACCGCCCGGAAGCGGTGGCCGGGGGTGATGAAGATCGCGGTGGTGCCCGCGAAGGGCCGGATCGTCCCGTCGGGATCGGCCGCGGATTCGAGCAGGCGCAGGGCCGTGGTGCCCACGGCCACGATCCGCCCGCCCGCCCGGCGCACGCCGTTGAGCCGGGCGGCGGCCTCCGGCGTGATCTCGCCGAACTCGGCGTGCATGCGGTGCTCCGCGGTGTCCTCGGCCTTCACGGGCAGGAAGGTGCCGGCCCCGACATGGAGCGTGACGCGCACCTGCGCGAGCCCCGCCGCGTCGAGCCGCGCCAGGAGGTCGGGGGTGAAGTGCAGGCCGGCGGTCGGGGCCGCCACCGCGCCGGGCTCGCGGGCGAAGACCGTCTGGTAGTCGGCCGCGTCCCGCGCGTCGGCGGGGCGGCGCCCGGCGATGTAGGGCGGCAGCGGCACTTCCCCGAGCCGGGCCACCGCCTCGTCGAGATAGGCCCCCGCGAGGTCGAACGCGAGGGCGACCTCGCCTCCGTCCCCGCGCTCCGCCACCGTCGCGTCGAGGTGGCCGAGATCGCAGGCGGTGCCCTCCGGGCCCGCCCCGAACCGCACCCGGTCGCCGACCCGCAGCCGCTTGCCCGGCCGCGCGAAGGCGCGCCAGCGGTCGGGCGCCTCGCGCCGGTGCAGCATCGCCTCGATGCGTACGCCGGGATCATCGCCGCGGGTGCGCAGGCCGTGCAGGCGGGCCGGGATCACCCGGGTGTCGTTGAAGACGAGGGCGTCGCCCGGCCGCAGCAGGCCCGGCAGGTCGCGCACCGCCGCGTCGGCGGGCGCCTCGCCCGGGCGCACCACGAGGAGCCGCGCCGCGTCCCGCGGCACGACCGGGCGCAGGGCGATCAGGGCCTCGGGCAGGTCGAAATCGAACAGGTCCACGCGCATCGCCACGGCATCTGCACGGATCGCCCCCGCGGATCAACCGGGCCGCCCTCGCAACCCCTATTGACAACATACTGTCAATTCGACAGCATGGTGTCGCCATGAACGATCCCGCCTCCCCCGTCGGAGCCTTCACGGATCTCGTCCTAGAGGTCTTCCGGCTGAACGGTGCGCTGATCGCGGCGGGCGACGCGCTGACCCGCGACCTCGGCCTGACCAGCGCCCGCTGGCAGGTGCTCGGCGCGGTGGCCCTGGCCGGACGGCCGCTGACCGTGGCGGGGGTGGCCCGCGGCATGGGGCTGACCCGGCAGGCGGTGCGGCGGGTCGTGGCGGATCTCGGGGCGGCGGGTCTCGTGGCCTCTGCGCCGAACCCGGATCACCGCCGGGCGGATCTGGTGGTGCTGACGCCGGCCGGCCGGGAGGCCTACGCCGCCGCGAGCGCGCGGCAGGCCGCCTGGGCCGGGCGGATCGGCCGGGAATGCGGGCCTTGCGACTTCGCCGGGACCGCCGCCCTGCTCCGGCGCCTGCGCGCCGCGCTGGAACGGGACGAGGACGCGGGCGTGCCGGAGGAGCCGTGATGAGCGACGTGGTGCTGATCAACCCGTTCGAGGTCGAGGCCGGGGCCGAGGAGGCCGCCATCGCCTACTGGGAGCGGGCCGCCGCGCACATGCGGGCACAGCCCGGCTTCGTGTCGACGGCGCTGCACCGGGCGATCGGCCCGGGCGCGCGCTTCCCGCTCGTGAACCTCGCCACCTGGCGCTCGCCCGCGGCGTTCGAGGCGGCGGTCACGAGTCCCGCCTTCCGCGCCCTCACGCAGGGCGACGCGGCCCGCTTCCCGCATCACCCCGGCCTCTACACCGTCATCCGCACCTGAGCGGCGCTGGCGCCGCGCCTCCCGGGACGCCATCTCTGGGCGACGAAGGCCCGGAGCACCGCCAGGAGATCCCCCATGACCGCTCACTCGACGCTCGATGCCGAACTGATCGCGTGGTGGGACTGCGAGGCCGCGCGCCTCGACGCGCTCGCCGCCTCCGCCCGCTTCGGCTTCATGCGCCGCCATTACGAGCGCAAGGCCGCGGAGGCCCGCGCCCGCGCGCAGGTCAGCCGCGTGCGCGAGGCGGCCCGCCGGGGCGCCCCCGCCCTCTCCTGACCGCCACGGCCGGAGCGCCCGGACCCCTCTGCCGGATCCCTCTGCCGGACCTGCCGCCCCGACCGTTCGCCTCCTCGGCAGCACGGCCCGGGGCCGCGCCGCCGAGGCTTCCGCTCCCGCGGCGTCCGCCGGGCCGGCAGCGGAGGCTCAGCGCGCGCGGTCGTTCCGGTTCATGCGGCGCTGCATCATCGTGCGCTGCTTGCGCGGCGCCATGCGGCTGGAGGGCGTGCCGCCGGGCGCGCCCATCGCGCGCTGCTCACCCGCGAGCGGCCCGCCGGCCTGCGAGCCCGAGTTGTTGTAGGGCGAGCCGCCCTGCGCGAAGGCCGGGGCCGCGGCCGCGGCGAGCACGGCCGCGAGGGCGAAGGTCTTGAGCGAGGTCATCGAACCATCCCTGTCAGCGGCCCTCCGAATCGGGGCCGTATGCAGGAGACGCGCGGGGCGCGCCGAGGTTCACGCCGCTTGCAATCTGCGCGGTTCTGGCGCGCTCCGCGCACGTCAGGCGCGAGCCGGGCGCCGCCGGCACGGCCCCGGGGGGCGGAACGCCTTAGCCGGAGCTAAGAGGTGTGCCGTGGCCTTGGCGGCGTGCCGCCCCGTAGAGGAGGCCCCGCCCCGTCGAACCGGGCGCATGTGACGGAAGCCCTTCCCGAAAGCCCTTCCCGATGAACCGTGCCCAGACCCTCGCCCTCGCCAGCATCGGCCTCGGCCTCGTGGTGCTCGGCCTCAAGTTCGGCGCGTGGTGGGTCACCGGGAGTCTCGCGCTCTACTCGGACGCCCTGGAGAGCATCGTCAACGTGGTGGCGGCGGCGACGGCCTTCGTCGCCCTGCGCGTCGCCGCCCGGCCCGCCGACCAGGAGCATCCCTACGGCCATCACAAGGCCGAGTATTTTTCGGCGGTGATCGAGGGCGCGCTGATCATCGTCGCGGCGGTGATGATCCTCCGGGACGCCGCCGCCGCCGCCCTGGCGCCCCGCCCGGTCGAGATGCCGCTCGTGGGCATCGCGGTGAACGGGCTCGCCACGGTGATCAACGCGGGCTGGGCCTCGCTGCTGCTGCGCCGGGGCCGGGTGTGGCGCTCGCCCGCCCTCGTCGCCGACGGGCGGCACGTGATGGCGGACGTCGTCACCTCGATGGGCGTGCTGGCGGGCCTCGGCCTCGTCGCCGTCACGGGCTGGCTCCTGCTCGACCCGATCATCGCCGCCCTCGTCGCCGTCAACATCCTGTGGTCGGGCTGGGGCATGGTGCGCGATTCGGTGAACGGGCTGATGGATCAGGCCGCCTCCCCCGAGATGCTGCTGCAGATCCGCAGCCTGATCTCCGAGCACGGCGCGGGCGCCCTCGAAGCGCACGACGTGCGCACCCGCCACGCGGGCCAGGCGACCTTCATCGACTTCCACCTCGTGGTGCCGGGCGAGATGACGGTGGCGGAGTCGCACGGCATCTGCGACCGGCTCGAATCCGCCATCGAGGGCGCGCTGCCGGGCGCCGTGGTGACGATCCACGTCGAGCCCGGCGAGCACGCCAAGCAGCGCGGGGTGCCGGTGGTCTGAGGCCGCCTCAGCCCGCCTCGCCCGAGACCCGCACGGTCTCGCTCGAGACCGGCACTGTCTCGCCGAACACCGCCTCGAACCGGCCGCGCAGCACCGCATCCACCTCCGGCATCGTCACCGGGCGGCCGAGGTCGACGAGGCTGGTGACGCCGTGGCGGCGCACCCCGCAGGGGACGATGCCGTCGAAATGCGACAGGTCGGGCTCGACGTTGAGGCTGATGCCGTGGAAGGTCACCCAGCGCCGCACCCGGATGCCGATCGCCGCGATCTTGTCCTCGACGCCCTCCCCCTTCTCGGGCCGGCGCACCCAGACGCCGACCCGGTCCTCCCGCCGCTCGCCGCGCACCGTGAAGGCGTCGAGCGTCGCGATCAGCCACGCTTCGAGCGCCGCCACGTAGAGCCGCAGGTCCGGCCGGCGCCGGGAGAGGTCCAGCATCACGTAGGCCACCCGCTGGCCGGGGCCGTGATAGGTGTACTGCCCGCCCCGGCCGGTGCGATGGACCGGGAAGCGGTCGGGCGCCACGAGGTCCTCGTCCCGGGCCGAGGTGCCGGCGGTGTAGAGCGGCGGATGCTCCACGAGCCAGACGCGCTCGCGCGCCTCGCCCCTTGCGATCGCCGCGACATGCGCCTCCATGAGGGCCTCCGCGGCGGGGTACTCCGTCGTGCCCTCCGTGACGAGCCACTCGACCGGAGGCGAGCCGGGCGTCGGCAGGAGGGCGCCGGGGGCGACGGCGAGGCGCGCGTTTACCAAGACTTCACCCTGTCTGGAGAAAGCTGCGGGCGAACCTGTGCGCTTGGGCGGGGCAAGGAAGCGGGCAAGTGGCGGTACTCGAAGACCTCAAGGTGGACCTCACGGTCGTCCTCGGCCGGACGCGGATGCCGATCCACATGCTGCTGCGCATGGGCCGGGGCGCCGTGATCGAGCTCGATGCGACCGATTCCGATATGGTCGAGATTCTCGCCAACGACCACCCGATCGCCCGCGGACAGATCGTCGTCACCGGCAACCGGATCTCGGTCGAGATCACCGAGCTGATCCGCAAGACCGAGGTGGTGCGCGAGCCGGGCGTGCGCGTGGGCGACGGCGCCGCGGCCTCGCTCGGCGCGCTCGCCGGGATCGCCTGACCACCCCCGCGAGATTCTGCGCCGCCGCGCGCCGGTGCGGCTTGTGGCCCCGGAATCGATCTGGTATTGGCTGCGCCGCTTCGACGGGTTTCACCCCCGCACCGCCGGCCCCGGCCGACGAGGGAGCACTCCGCGGCCGTGGCGGAATTGGTAGACGCGCTAGCTTGAGGTGCTAGTTGGGCAACCAGTGGAGGTTCGAGTCCTCTCGGCCGCACCATCCTGAAACGACAGAGATTTTCAGGATGGCTGCCAGGGTTTGGCACAACACGCCGACCCATGTTTTGCAAATCGTTTTGCAAATTCATCGCTGAAGTCAGTCTGTTTTCGTTCCGCGGTTTTCCGAACCGGAAATGCGAAAGCGCACCGACAGATAGCTTGATGTGCGCCGGGACGAGGCCATACCCCAGCGCATGAGCACCGTTGATTCGCCCTCCCCCACCGTACTCGAATGGTCCCCCGGCCTCGCCGGTCTCTCGCCGAGCCAACTGTCTCGTCGGTGCCGCCGGCCTGCAGGCTCTGGACTGGAGCTTTGCCTCACTAGCCTTGCGTAGCGTCAACCCTACTTACCTGCTCTCCGTCCCTACTCGGGCGTCAGCGTTGGTAGGAATGCGCCATGACCCAGGCGAGCAAGCCAACTCCGTTCGCTGGCAAGCGGCTGCTCGTCGCAGATGATCAAATTATTGTCCGTCAGATCGTCAGTGCCATCGGGGAGAAGCTCGGCTTCGGCACCATCGACACGGCGCAGGACGGGGATGAGGCGCTGCTGATGATGCGCAAGCAGGCCTACGACGTCGTGATCGCGGACTGGAACATGCAGCCCATGACCGGTTTCGAGCTGCTGCGCATCGTTCGAGCTGACAAGGATCTGGCCGCGACCAAGTTCCTCATCATGACGGCGCGCACGGACAAGGACGCCGTCGTGGCGGCCAAGAGCGCGGGTGTGGACGGCTACATGCTCAAGCCGTTCTCGCCGCAGGCTCTTCGCGACAAGATCTTGGCTACGGCAAGCTGACATAGGTGCATCACCGGAGGTCGTGCGCGAGGGCGGAGGAGTCGCGTAAGCGCGTGTATGGACCCTGTAGGGGATGGCCATCGCAGGTGAATGCTCGCACTCCGATCGTCCGCTAAGCCAGTCACGGATCGTCCTCTCGTCGTGTGCGCATGCAGACCCCGTCGACCAACAAGGCGACCGAGTACCGGCAGCTCGCCCGGGATGCGCGCGAGCGGGCAGCGTGGCTGTCGATGAACGATGCCCGCGCGCAGCTCACGGAGGTGGCGCAGCGCCTTGAGACCCTGGCGGATGCCGAGGATGAGCGGGTACGCAGGGGAACGGAGCGGCGCCGGTTCTGAGCACCTCGCCCGCGGTGAGCGGTTCCAGAACTTCTACTGCGCCAATGTAGGGGGCTCAATTGAATCAAGCTGCGCGAATGCGTTAACCTGGGTGAACAAACTCACAGCACGCAGAAGCGCCGATGGACGCTGACCTACTCGCCCGTGCGGACCGCGCCATCAGGAATGCGCAACTGCTCCACGCAGAACTCACCGAGACAAGAGAGCGGACACGGGCGCTCATCTGGGCCACGCGCGTCAGTTATGAGGAGTTCCACGCCATCAGCCGCAACGCGGAGATCGTTGCCCCACGGCGGCGACCCGAGAGGCTGTTGCGACGCGTGTGCCACTGGCGCAGCCTTTAGCAAGGCGCGCGAGAGGGCCGTTGGTGGCGCGGGCTGTTCCATAACACCCGTGCAGCGCACGGAAGTGGCCCCTCCACATAGTGTACCGCAGTCTCTGTGGGTGTCTCACGCCGGCACGCAGTCGAAGGTCACTCTATCGGCGGCCAGCAGGGCCGCACGGAGACGTGGATAGACCGGAGTAGTCTTTCTGCGCGCGAGACCACTGGCATGCCTTGTGCAATACTCAGAATGTCTCGCGCCGGCCCCCCCGGCGATGCGGGACGGCGGGCCGAGTGCATGGGGCCTCAATACCAACACGCGCTCGGCCCGCACCGCCACGTTCAACCTGAGTGAGTGACAGCCGGCGCGATCTTCGCGACACAGAGCGTATGGTGCTGCTGTCCTCCTTCCAGTCGACGCAGGTGGACAACATCATCAGCGGGCTGAGTGTCGGATGGATGAAATCCGACACTCAGCCCGTGCCTCTCTACTGCGCGCACAGGAGCGTCGGCGCAGGGGCAAACAATCGCTCTACGGAGCACACGCCAGGGTGCGGCCGTAGTACTTCTCGGCCGATTGAGCCGCTAAGATCGCCTGCTGCTCGGACCGGCGCTCGCCGAACGCAACCGTGATGGTTCCCTGCCGCAGCCGCCAGCACCAAACAGGTTGCATGCGGCCGTTGCCGGCAGCCCTCTGCCAAACCTCTTGGCTGAAGCTGATGAGTGCGTTGCTTACTGTCATCGCCCGACCATGGCATGCTCCCGCCTCAGCACCAAGCCGGTTTGCCCGATGCTCCTACCTCGTGCGGCCTTCGACTCGGCTGAGACACCCTCTCCCAGTTCAGCGTGCACCCGAAGTCGGGCGCGACCCGCGGAGACTGGTGCGGCCTGCTGATGCCCTGCCTGTACACCTCTTACAAGGCCAAGCGCGTCACCGACGACCTGACCACCGCCGTCGCCAACTACCTCGCTGATCCGACGCCGGGCCCGCGCGAGGTCGCGCCGGGCATCGCGCTCGACATCGCCGCGGCGATCGAAGCGAATGCTTGGGCGCGGATCTTCGTGCGTGCGCGCGGTTTCTCTGCCGAGCAGCAGGCCTCCGCGATCAAGACGGCCGTGTTGCTAGCACCGATCAGGGACTAACCTGGGTGAGGGGCGCTTCAGCTCAGACCTGCTATATCGCGCCGATGCATGATACTCAGCTGCAGCGCCTCGCCGACTTCCTAGATCAGACTCGATATCTATGTATCCAGCAAGCTCGACTGCACCTTCAGCAGCAGCTGCTGCGTGTTGAGATGCGACGTCGTGTTCTTGAGCTTGCGAGTGAGCGGATGGAGCAAGCGGCGATCAGCGAGGAACGCAAGTGGCGCCGAAAATTCGGCGTCTGATTTTGTCGACAATATGGGCGAGGCGGACGGCTATGTGGGTTTCGCTGAAGCCCTTTGCACGCACGGCTTGAGGTGCAGGCCGATTTCACGCCCACCCGCCAGCCCAATGCCTGCCGGCGCGTCCAAGTCGTCACGCATGCTCTCGGCCATCCTCGCGGAACGGTGAGCGTGGCGGCGCACCCTGTCCAGGACCGCGGCGAACGCGGCTATGCCCTCGGATGCCACCCGCGCCTCATCGAACACCTCAAGCGCATGGCAGGTCGCCGCGACCTCGGTGAAGCCGATCATCCCCGCCGCGGAGGATAGCGAGTGGGCGCGATGGCGGAGCCAGGAACGGCTGTCCTCGTTGCCGGGATCCCCCTCGAAGCTGGTATCCAGTTCCTGGACCATCATCCCGAGAACCTCGCGAAGGCGAGCCGGCGACAGGAAGCGACTCACCTCGCGGTAGGCGTCCTCGTCGAACTCGACGGGAGGCGGGTTTCGAGAGGATACCGCGGCCGACGTCGTATCCTGCGACAGCCAACGCTCCACCGTCGCATAAAGCCTTTCCCGGTCGAACGGCTTGCCGACGTGGTCGTCCATGCCGGCGTCGCGGAAGGCGGAGACCTGCTCCGGCAGCACGTTCGCCGTCATGGCGATGACCGGCAACCGCGACACGGGTCCCGGAAGTGCCCGAATGTGGCGGGTCGCCGTCATCCCGTCCATGCCCGGCATCTGCACGTCCATCAGCACCAGGTCGAAGGCCCGCTCCCGGACCGCGTCAACGGACGCCTGACCGTCCCCGACCGTCTCCACCACGTGCCCGGCGCCGCCGAGGACCGCCCGCGCGAGTTCCCGGTTGATGGGGGAGTCGTCGACCAGCAGCAGGCGTCCTGTCCGGCGGGGCGCGGCCGCCAGGGCCAGTGTCGTCACCTCAGCGGGCGCGAAAGTCCGCGGCATGCGCACGGTGAACCAGAAGGTGGAACCGCCTCCTTTTACGGACGAGACACCGATCTCGCCGCCCATCAGCTCGACGAGGTGCCGGCAGATGGCTAGCCCGAGACCGGTGCCACCGAAGTCCCGCTGGATCGATCCGTCAACTTGGCTGAAACGCTGGAACAGCCGGTGCTGCTTGTCCCTCGGGATGCCGATGCCGGTGTCGATGACACGGAAGCGCAGGAGGTCGGCGCCGGAGAAACCCTCCGCTGGCGCGACGTCGAGGGTGATCGACCCGGACGCCGTGAACTTCACCGCGTTGTTGAGCAGGTTGAACAGCACCTGCCGCAGGCGGTTCTCGTCGCCCTTGAGCCAGCGCGGCAGGCCGGGGTCCATGCGAAGCCTGAAATCCAGGCCCTTCGCATCCGCCGGACCTCGGACGATTGAGACGCAGTTATCGACCATGGCCAGGAGCGGGAACGGCCCTTCGACCAACTCGATGGCCCCCGCCTCGACCTTCGAGAAGTCGAGTATGTCGTTGACCACGGTGAGAAGCGCGTTGCCTGACGAGCGCACGAGCTCGGCCTGGCGACGGTTGCCCGGGTCGAGCCGGCCCGAGGCCAGCATCAGGTCGGTGAAGCCGATGACTGCATTGAGCGGCGTGCGGATCTCGTGGCTCATCGAGGCCAGGAAGTCGGTCTTGGCGCGGTTCGCCCGCTCGGCCTCGGCGCGCGCCGCCTCGGCCACCGCCTTCGCCTCCGCCAGCGCGATCTCGGCCGCCTTGCGCGCGGTCGTGTCCAGAGTCAGCCCAATGACCCGGGTCGTCCGCCCTGAGGCGTCCGCCTCAACCCGCCCGATGGCGGTGATCCAGCGCATGCCGCCATCGGGCAAGGGCACGCGGAACTCGGTGGTGTAGCCGCCACCGGTCTCGACGGCGCCCGCAAGGTCTGCGAGGACCTGGGGGACGTCGTCGGCGTGCGCCAGCGGCTTCCATTCGCGCTCGACGTCGAGCTCGGTTTTCCGATCCGGCAAACCGTGCTGGCGAGCGCATTCGGCCGAGAACCGCACCCGCCCGGTCGCGACCTCGTAGTTCCAGGTGCCGGCTTGTGCGGCCTTCATCTCGGCCTCGTGCCGGTAGCGTTCGCTCAGGTCCATGGCGATGCCAAGGAAACCCAGGTCGGTCCCGTCCTCCGCGCGCAGGAGGGTGACGTTTAGCAGCACCGGCAGGCGTTCGCCGCTCTTGGTGACGTAGGTCCACTCGTCGGGATCGGGCTGGCCGCGACGCGCCTTGGCCACGAACACCTCGAACCCCGGCTCGACGGTTCGGCCCAACTCCCGCGATAGGCTCGCGGCCCGCCGCCCGACCTCGGCCGGGTCGTGGAACACCCCCGGGGACTCCTTGCCCACCAGTTCGCCGGCGATGTAGCCCAGCATCCGCTCGGCGGCCGGGTTGAACAGGGTGATGGTCCCCTGCATGTCCGTGGCGATCACGGCGTAACCCGCGTGGTCGAGGATGGCCCTCTGCAGGGCCGATCCGGCCCGCAGCGCCGCCGTCCGTTCCGCGACCTGCCGTTCGAGCGATGCGTTGACGGCGCGGATGCGCTCGTCGGTCGCCGCCTGCTCGGTGATGTCCCGCGTGACAGCCGCGACGCCGGCGACTGAACCGTCCGGGGCACGGATCGGGGAGGCGGTCACCTGAACCGGGAAGACCGTGCCGTCCTTGCGCACCCTGAAGGTCGAGAACGGCGGCACCGCCTCGCCGCGGCGGATGCGCAGGAGGACGTCCCGCTCCTGCGCCCACAAGTTCCCGGGGACGATGAAGTCCTCGGCCTTCCGACCGATGGCCTCCTCCGCGGGATGGCCGAACAACCGCTCCGCGCCCGGGTTCCAATCCGTGACGACACCGTCGAGGGACTTGCCGACGATAGCGTCGTCGGCGTTCTCCACGATGGCTGCCAGCCGTGCCTTCGCGACCGCCGCGAGCACCTCGCGGCGACGCCCCGCCAGGCGCAGGTAGACCACCCCCGCCAGCAGCAGGGCGCCGACGAGCACCACGATGGCCACCGTCGCCGGCGCGTAGAGGTTCAGGCCCGCCAGGAACGCCGGCCGCGCGGCCACGTCGACGTCCCAGTTCCGGCCATAGACCGAAAGCCGCCGGGTCGTGGCGAGGCCACTCGCTGGGGCCTCGGTCGCATCGCGGCCGGCATAGAAGCGCGTGACCGCTTCCGGTTCCACGTCCCGGATGGCGACGTCGAGCTCCGTCGCGTCGAGGTCGAGGCCCGCCAGCACCTCGTCGATGATCAGCGGGGCGTAGGTCCAGCCGAGGGTTGAGGCCCGACGACCGGCCGCCGTGTCCGCGGGTGCACCGCCGCGCAGGATCGGAAGGAAGAGGAGGAAGCCACGCTCCTTCATGCCGGAGGCCTGCACGAGGGTTATCGGTGCCGTCAACGACGCGGTCCCAGTCTCCATGGCCCGAAGGGCGGCCCCGCGACGGTGCTCCTCGGAGGCGACGTCAAGGCCGACCGCCTCGCGGTTGCGTGCCAGCGGCTCGACGTACTGGATGACCCAGCGCTCGCCGTCGTGCGGCTTGATCTGCCGGATGCGGAAGTCCGGGGCTCTGTCGCGCCGCGCCGCCTCCGAGAACGCCGCCTCGTCCGCCTCCGGCACGCGCCGGATGAAGCCGAACCCGCGCGTCCCAGGGAACTCGCGGTCGATGTCACGGCTCTCGGCGTACCGGTGGAAGCCGTCCCGCGTAATGCCGTCCTCGCCGGCTGACAGGACGGCTCCGCGGGCGCCTCGCAATGCGTACTCGTAGCGGTCCATGCGCCCCTCGACGAGCGCGGCCACGCGGATCGCCGCGACCTGGAAGCGCTCCGAGGCGACGCGCCCGTTCCTCGAATGCGTCCACTGGGCCGCCGCGAGCGCCGCCACCAGCCCGAGGACCATTACCGATAGCGCGGCGACGCACGGCGCGGGACAAGCCGCGTTCCACCCCCGGGACGCGGCGCCCTTCTCGCGTGCGTTCGATCCGATCCAGGCCATGTCCAGAATCCCCCAATCGAAGACCTCACGGGAAAGCTGCGCGTTTCTCCGCGCTTGACGCCCTCCGACCGGTCCCGGCCCTCAAACCGCCTTCCAGTCCATCCGGCGCAGCGCGCCCTGCCCGAAGCGCGGGTCGCCAGTGACCTCCCGCCCGACCCAGTCGGGCAGGGGCACCTCCTGGTCCTCGCCCTCCAACTCGACCTCGGCGGCGACGAAGCCGTCCAAGTCGCCTTCGTAGACGTCGACCGTCCAAGTCAGGCCCGCGTAGGGCACGCTGTGCCGGACCTTGTCGATCCGGCCGTCGTCGAGGACGGACGCGAGGAGGGCGTCCGCTTGGCGAAGGGACACCTCGCACTCGAACTCCATGCGACTGAAGCCTGTCCGGGGGCCCTTCACCGTCAGCCACGCCCGGGTGCCGTCCTTGCGCACACGAACCTTCATGCCGCCTGCCGCGCCGATCAGCCCGTCCGAAAGGTGCCGGCGCTCGATGACCTGCGTCCGCCAGCCCTCGTCACGCACGAGGAACTTGCGCTCGGTCTCCAGGCGCAGCGTCCACGTCTCGGCCATGAGGTTCGACACGCCGCCGCACATGACCGCCCGCATGAGGACTGTGAGCTGCCCGACCACGTAGGGCTTCTCGAGGAAACACGATCCCGGAACCATGTGCCGGGCCTCGACGGCCCGCCCGGAGAGGTAGACCACCGGCAGGCGCGGCCTTAGCGACCGGACCTCTGCGGCGAGGAAAAGCCCGTCGATGGAGCCGGGCATGTGGACGTCGGTGACGAGCGCGTCGAGCCGTTCTCCGTAGGCCACGTATTCGAGCGCGGTGATGCCGTTCGAGCAGGTCACGGCCTGGTAGCCCGCGGCCTCCAGCTCGGCGGCCACAACCCGCAGCGCGATGGGGTCGTCCTCGGCGATCACCACGACGGGCCTCCTGACCGGTTCCTGCATGGGGCGCTCCTCGTCGGACGGCGCGATGACGCGCCGGATCCACACGAAAACGCTACGACGCGTCGGGCTGCGGGAACCAGTAGGCTTCCCGGCCATCATCCTGTGCCCGAATAGTCCACCTGGACTAGCGTCGTTGTCGCGAGGCCTCCGAAAACCGGGATAGTCGCCCATGACCCGCCATTCCGGAAAAGCTGTGGTCGCCGACGACGACCCGTTCTTCCGCATCGCCCTCGCCAGCATCCTGACCGAGCACCTCGGCGTCCCCGAGATCCATCAGGTCGGCTCCCTCGACGAGGCGCTGGAGGCGCTGGCCGAGAAGCCGGACATACGCTTCGCCCTGTTCGACCTCGACATGCCCGGCATGGAGAGCCCGGCCAGCTTGTCCGCCGTGCGGGAGTGCTTCCCAGAGGTGCTGACCGTCGTCGTCTCCGGCTCGACCGAGCGCGAGGACGTCTTCCTCGCGCTGCGTGCCGGCGTGCACGGCTTCGTCCCGAAGGGCTCCAATGTCGAGTCACTGATCCAGGCCCTGCGGATGGTATTCGACGGCTTCGTCTACGTGCCGGCCTTTGTCACGCGTACGCCCGGCGGCGGCCCGCCCGAGGCGGCGACCCCAACGGCATGGCGCGAAGCCGCCGCGGACCCGACCGCGGCCCTGACGCCCCGCCAGCGCCAGGTGCTCGACCTAATTGTCGCCGGGCAGTCGAACAAGGAGATCGCGCGATCGCTGTCACTCGGCGAGGGGACGGTGAAGATCCACGTCGCCGCCCTGCTGAAGGCGCTCGGCGTCCCGAACCGGTCGGCGGCCGCGGCCTGGGGCGGGGCGAACTTCGCCCGCCCCCGTGCCGCCCCCTAGGCCACTTGGTCTATCGGGGCGGCCAGGACAGTCCGCCAGGCCGAGATGACGCCCGGCATGGGCCGTGGCCTAACAGGGCATCCATCGAGGCACGACCGGCATGACCCACCTCCTCATCCCTCCGGCGCTCGCGGCGGCCGCCCTCGGCGTCGGCTTCGGCCTACGCCCCGTGCAGGCCCCTCTCCCGGGCGCGCTTCCGACGCTGGCGGTGATTTCCGCCCCCTTCGGCGCGGAAGCCATACCGGGGCGCACCATCGCCCACCCCGCCATGCCCGCCGCCGACCCAGTCCGGTCGGTGCGCGTGGTGCTGGCGTCACCTTTCACCGGACATTGAACCCTATCCCGATCCGACGCGAGGACCCCATGCAGGACACGCCAGCCGACCTCAATCCGGAAACCCACCATCAGGTGGCCAAGCTGCTGGGCGCGGCGCGGGCGGCCGAGATGCTGGGCCTGCTTCGGGATTCGCTGGTCCGGCTCGGCGACATGCCCGTGCAGGAACTCTCCAGCCCGTCCTCCCTGGCCCTGGTCCACCGCCTCAAATCGGAATCCGGCCTCATGGGCTTCGACCGGCTCTCGCGGGCCTGCGAGGCAGTCGACACCGCCGGCGCCCGCGGCGGCGTCCCGCCGGACGATCTGCAAAACCTGCGCGAGGCCGTCGTCTCGGCACTGGCCATGGCCGACACGCTCGGCAAGCCGGGACCCTGACGGCCCATTCCCTCCAACCGAGGTCACCACCATGAACAAGCCCGAACCGCGCGCCTCGGCGGACACGGTCGCCTTGTCGTGCCGTATCGTCTCCGCTTACGTCTTGGGCAACGCCGTGCCAGTTGACAGGGTGCCCGCCCTGATCGCGGACGTCCACGCGACCCTCGTCGGCCGACGCCAGGCCGCGCCGGAGCCGGCCGCGCCGTGGTCACCCTCGCTGGCCCAGATCCGGGCCTCGCTCGGTCCAGGCGGCATCTTCAGTTTCAAGACCGGCAAGCGCTACACCTCGCTCCGGCGACATTTGGGTAGCCTCGGCCTCAGCCCGGACGCCTACCGAAGGAAGTGGGGCCTGCCGTCCGACTACCCGATGGTAGCCGCCAATTTCGCGGCGCAACGCTCCGAGCTCGCCAAAGCATCGGCCTCGGCCGGCTGCGGCAGCAGCGGCCCGCCTGATGACACACAGGCAGTGGCCGGACTGCCAGGACAGCTCCGGCCACTGCCTGTACGGCCCCCGCGAGGCAATCCGGCTCGCACGCGGGAGGGCGGCGGAGTCGCGTAAATGAGTATTATGGAGCGTGATCACGACGGCCTCAGAAATCCACGTGCAACCGGGCGGCGAAGAAATCGGCTGGGGTTCTTCTCCAACGTCGGCAACGTCGCCGACTTCCGCCAAGTGGCAGCCCTGACCCAGGCTGGGGTGTTCGACGACGCCGTGACGGCATCCACGCTGACGCGCCGGCCGCGCCGCAAGACCGGGTTCTACGCCAACCTGGAGCAGGAACTGACAGACGAACTCGGTTTGTTCGCGCGGGCGAGCCTCAACGACGGGCGCAACGAGAGCCTGTCCTTCACCGACATCGACCGCTCGTTCTCAGGAGGCTTCTCGCTGAAGGGTAGCGCATGGGGACGCCCGAACGACACAGTCGGCGTCGGCGCCGCGGTCAACGGCATCACGCGGGCGCACCAAGCCTTCTTCGCGGTTGGCGGCCTGGGCCTCCTGATCGGCGATGGGCGTCTGACCCGCTACGCCCCAGAGAGTGCGTTCGAGGCGTTCTACGCGGTGAGCCTGACAAAGGCGATGACGGTCACGTTCGACTATCAGCACGTCGAGAACCCGGCCTACAACCGCGAGCGGGGCCCAGCCGCAGCACGCCCGGCCGGTCCAACTCGGCTAGCCTGTAGCGCCCCTCGAACTCGACGTTGATCCCGGCCCGCTCGAACACGCGCGGGTCGAGCACGTCGCTGGAGGGCTGCTTGGGTACCTGGGTGTAGGCGGCCCGGATCGCGAACTCCTTGCGGTTGTACTCGGCCACCACGCCTTGCGTGAACCCGGGCAGGTTGGCCGGGAAATCCCAGGCCGAGGAGGCCCAGATCGACCAGTTGAAGAAGTCCACGCGTGGGTCATGGGCGTACTTGTTGCCGTCGAAGAAGTCGCCCAGCGCGAACTTGCCCGCCACCACGGTGATCCGCTCGATGTCCCGGCGCGTCGCCACTTGGTTGGGGCCGTCCGGCACGTCCTCGGTCTGTCCACCGAGCCCGAAGGTCTGGCGCACGAAGTAGCGGTTCGAGCGCAGCCGCGGGAAGGCGGCTCCGGCCTTCTGTGCCTCGCCGTTGACGAAGCCGGCCACCCCGGTCGTGCCCGACAGGCCGAAGCCCTGGCTGAACTCGGGGTTGTAGTAGAGTTCCGTCCCCTCCCACAGCTTGAACCCGGCGAAGATGGTCGCCGTGGTGGTCTGCTGCGTCTGGGCCGGCACGAGGCTCTGCGGGCCGAGATATGGGGAACGGAAGCCTGGCACGCCCTGCGCGATCAGCGTGGTCTGCCCGTGCAGGGAGTAGCGGTCACCCTCGCCGCTGCCGGGGTCGTGCGGTGCGACCTCGTCCTCCTCCGGCGGCAGGCGCAGACCTTCCGGGAACCACAGCAGCCGCGCCATGACCTGGTTGCCGGTGGCCGCGGCCCGGGTAGTCACTGGGCCGCCGGCCAAACCCGGCACGGTGCCGAGGTTGAACCGGCGGCTCTCACCAAGATCGACGTAGCGGTAGTCGATGCCCAGCGCGAAGTTGGGGTGGAAGGCGAACTGCGCCCCGGCTCCGATCGTGAAGCCGAGATAGCCCTGCTCGGCCCGCGCCGTGAAGAAGCCGCCACTGATCAGGTCCGGGTAGGCCGCGATGAAGCGTGAGTTGGCACCGGCCAGACCAAAGCTGGCGTAGACGAGATAGCGCTCGAAGCTGTAGCCGAGCCGTGCGCGCACGGAGCCATAGAGATCGGTCTTGGCCCGGAGCAGGCTGAGGTCCGGGTCGAGCGCCTCGTAGCCGAAACCAGGAGTGGCCAACGACAGGGGCCGCTTGAGGTTCGCCGCCGAGATGTCGGCCTCCAGGCCGTAGGCCCACGGTCCCGTCTGCCACGTCCATCCGCCGAACAGGCCGCCGACCGCAGTGGTGGCATTCTGGCCCTGATCGCGGCTGCCGGTGGTGTCACCGGTCCGGAACGCCGGAACGGCGCGGCCGCCGATCGTCGTCTGGTCGAAGTTGAAGGCACCGTATGACGCACCAACCACCCGACGGATGACGCGCAAAGATGGCCCTCACGCCCACCGCACCTGCACCCATCTCAGCCCAGAAACCCGGCGTCGTCATGTCTGCCGCCTATGCCGACGGCCGCCGTGTCTCGGACGTGAACATCGAGGATGCCGGCGAGTGGGCACGCCGGCCCGGCCACCTGGTCTGGATCGGCTTGTACGAGCCCTCAGCTGAGCTGCTGGGCCAAGTCCAAACGCAGTTCGGCCTGCACCCGCTGGCCATCGAAGACGCGCAGACCGCGCACCAGCGGCCCAAGCTCGAACGCTACGGCGACTGCCTGTTCGTGGTCGCCCGCACCGCTCAGATCGCGCAGGGACGAATCGCGCTCGGCGAGACGCACCTGTTCATCGGGCGCGGCTTCGTCGTCACCGTGCGCCATGGTACGTCCGTCTCCTACTCCCCGGTGCGCGAGAAGACCGAGTCCTGCCCCAAGCTGCTCGCACACGGCGAGGATTACATCCTCTACGCCGTGCTTGATTTCATCGTCGACAACTACGCGCCCGTCATGGAGACGGTGCTGGCTGAGGTGGAGGGCATCGAGGACTGCATCCTCAAACGCGAGCTGCGCCCCGACGAGGTCGAGCGGCTGTATCTGCTGCGGCGCGACCTCCTGCGCCTGCGCACAGCCGTGGTGCCGCTCGTCGAGGTCTGCCGCAAGCTGGAGCATGGCGATATGGTGGCCATCGATGATGAGATGCAGCCCCTATTCCGGGACGTCTCCGACCACCTGCGGCGGGTGCAGGATGAGATCGATGCTGTTCGCGAGGTGCTGGCCTTCGCCTTCGAGGCGAGCCTGATGCTCGGTCAGGCCCAGCAGACGGTGATCACTCGACGGCTCGCGGCCTGGGCCGCCATCCTGGCGGTGCCGACGGCGATTGCCGGCATCTACGGCATGAACTTCGAGCACATGCCGGAGTTGAAATGGGAGTACGGTTACTTATTGGTACTCGGCGGCATCTTCGCTGTCTGTGCTGTCTTGTACTGGCGTTTCAGGAAGAATGGGTGGCTGTAGTAGCCCAAGATGCGCCACAACTGAGCGCAAAAATCAGTTATTTTAGTGCGCTACAACAGAATGCATTCCGGGAGCATCTTCACGGCTTGCTATCTCCAGTTCAACACGCACGGTTGAATAACCTGAACTGGTGGATGCGCGACGGTTGTGATCTTAAGTCATGTTGAATCGTGCGCCGGAAAGAAAAAGCCCGCCGCGGCAGGGCCGGGCGGGCTTCGGGGGCGCGTCGGGGCGCCGGATCAACGGTGGTGGGTTTCCCGGCGGGAGCCGCGGTGCTGGCCATGATGCCGGCCCGTATCGGCGTCCATGTCGTCGAACCGCTCGTCTTGGAGCGCCGTCAGCGAGAAGAAGACGATGTCCGACTGGCTCGTCCACTTGTCCTGGCTGTTGTTGAACGGGTCGGTGTCCGGGGTGATCCGGGTGACCCGCACCTGCCAGGGCGAGGACGTGCCCGCCGGGTTGCGCGGCAGGTTGATCTCGAAGGTGTCGAAGGCCGGGCTGGTGTTCTTGCCCGTGATCTGAATGTCGCCCAGCTGGTNCGAGGACGTGCCCGCCGGGTTGCGCGGCAGGTTGATCTCGAAGGTGTCGAAGGCCGGGCTGGTGTTCTTGCCCGTGATCTGAATGTCGCCCAGCTGGTTTACCCAGGGGCCGCCGCTGTAGCGCGCCTCGATCCTGAACTGGACCACGTTCTCCCGCACGCTGCCGTCCGACTTCGCCAGGAACAGCGACGGGTACTCGATGATGATCCGGGCACGGTCGGTGCCCTCGGCCCGCCGTTCGCCAGCCGGCTGTCGCCCACGCCAGCGAGGAAATTGTTCAGGAGGGCGGGAAGACCTAAAGCCGGGCTAGCCGGAGCCCACGCACGGCCGCCAAGGGCGACCCGTGCAGCGACGCCCTGGCCCCGGAGCGGGCGGATGCCTGGGAGCCCGAGCGCCATCGCCGTGCCCCTTACGCCGCCGCCGCCCAGGCGAGCTTGTCGCCGGCGGTACAGGGGATGTAGCGGGTCTCACCAGTTGGGATCGGCACGCGGGCCGCCTGACCCTCGCCGCTGGCCTGGGACGCGTCCGGCGCCGCGCCGACAGCCACGAAGATGTCGCGGTCGGCGCGGATCTCGAAGCACAGGACCGGCGTGCCGGTCGGCTTGTTGCCGGCGGCGGCGGGAGCGGCCGCCGTTCTGCTGCTCGTGCCCGCGCTGGTCATCGTCTGCGACCAGGCCGGTCCGAACAGGCTGACGCCGCCGCTCGTGTAGGCGAAACCGCACGCCACATGGACGCCCGTGAAGGCCATGTCTGTCTCCTCGGTGGTGGAAGCGTTCAGGGCGCGGGGGGCGCCGTCCGATGCCGGTGGCGGTGGGTGATCCAGACGAGGCCGCAGCGGGAGTTGCGGAGCCACTGGCCAGGGCGACGTAGGCCGGGTAGCCGCTAGACGTTTGCGTCGGACGCGCTCGTGATCACATCACGCTGTGTCGGGGGAACGCGCGAAAGGCCTAGCGGCAAACCCTTGATGCTAGACACCCATCCGCGAGGTCCTCTCCGGGTGGCTCTCTGCCATTCGCGCACACATGACCCCAAGGCGAAGATGCGCCGCGGCCACTAATCCGCAGTCCTCCTCCGGAGCTCCCGTATCAGCCGTAAGGCGGACCTTCCCACCTGGGGTCGCCCTCCGGACTCACCGAGCGTGTCACGGATAATCAAGCCGACGAGACACGGCCTGCGTAAGGTGCGAAGCGCCGGCACGAGCGCGGAAGTGAGGAACATGTTTAGGAGGAAGACAGCGGCTGCCGCCGGCTGACCAAGACGCACCTGCGCCCTGGCGTGCGCGGAGATTGCTAACTGGGAACTACGACGATGGTGCCAGCCGCAAGGTCCACTGCTCTGTACCGCCCGCGGTTTGTGAGACACCGATTTAAACCCTATGCGGCGAGAGCCGCCGGTGGAAGCTGC
>NZ_JBKIBX010000013.1:0-167106 GCF_046557895.1 Methylobacterium oryzisoli
CCGCAGACGGTGCCCGAGAGGCCCGCCACGGCGCCGCCGCCGCAGAAGCCGTAGCGCTCCAGCAGGGTGACGCGCGCGCCCTGCCGGGCCGCCGTGACGGCGGTCGCCACCCCGGCCGCGCCCCCGCCCACCACGAGCACGTCGGTCTCGATCGATTGGCTTCCACGCGCGTCTCGTATCGCCATGACCATCGCCGTCCGCTTCCCTGACTCTCGATCGGATTGCTGTCCGCCTACTTCCATAAGCTGCAGCGGCTCTCCGCCTTGGTGGCGGCCGCCTGCTCACCCGGGATGGTTTGCACGACTTTGTAGTAATCCCAGGGATACTTGGATTCGCCAGGGGCTTTTACCTGCATCAGATACATGTCGTGGATCATGCGTCCGTCGGCGCGAATGTATCCACCCGTCGCGAAGAAATCGTTGATGGGCATCTCGCGCATCTTCGCGACCACCGCATCGGCCTCGCTGCTTCCGGCAGTCTTGACGGCCGACAGATAGTGCCACGCCGCCGAGTAATCCGCGGCCTGCACGAGCGTCGGCATCTTCGACGTGCGAGCCAAGAACCGCTTCGCCCATTCGCGCGTCTTGTCGTTGAGATCCCAGTACCAGCCGTCCGTCATGTACATGCCTTTGGCGGCATCCAGTCCCAAGGCATGAACGTCGCTCAGGTACATGTTCATGGCCACGACCTTCATCTGACCGACGAGGCCGAATTCATCGACGGCTTTGATGGAGTTGATCGTGTCGGTCCCCGCATTCGCGAGCGCGAGAACGTCGGGTTTCATGGCCTGCGCCTGAAGCAGGTACGACGAGTAATCGGCCGTGCCGAGCGGGTGCCGGACGGAGCCGAGCGTCTTTCCGCCGCGGCCCTGAACCACCTCGCGCGTGTCCTTCTCGATCGCGGTGCCGAACGCGAAGTCAGCGGTGACGAAGTACCAAGACTTCCCGCCCTGTTCCAGGATGGCCGAGCCCGTGCCTTTCGAAAGGGCGATCGTATCGTAGGCGTACTGGATCGTATAAGGCGTGCAATCCTCGTTGGATAGACGTGACGTCGTGGCGCCGATCGGCATGAAGATGCGCTTCTTGTCACGCGAGATCGCGTTGACCGCGAGAGCAACGGAGGAGTTCGGGCCTGCGAGCACCATGGTGACGCCGTCACGATCGAACCACTCGCGTGCTCTCGCGGCGCCGATGTCGGGTTTGTTCTGATGATCCGCCGAGAGAAAGGTGATCTTCTGCCCGAGCACCTCTCCGCCAAAATCCTCGATGGCCATCTTCACGGCCTCGGCGCCGCCCGGGCCATCGGCGTCCGCGAACACGCCGGACATGTCCGTCAGCAGGCCGATCTTGACGGGTGCCTCGCCCGAGACGGCGCTGGAACAGGCAAGGCAGGCGAGAGCGAAGGCGGCGGTGACGCGCTGCATCGAGAATCCTCCCTGGATTAGCACCTTCTCCCTTATCTGCATCTGATATGTCAACTGCAGATCATGATGAGTGTGTTAGCATCCCAGCTGACCGCAGCGGATCGCGGTCGCATCGCGGCGAGCGGGTGTGGTGGTGAAGGCTGATCGACGGATCCGGGATGACGAGGGCCACGGCAGCGAGGCAGCCGTCCCCGACGAGAGCGGGCCGGACCTGACGGCTGCGCCCTCGTTGCGCGATCAGGCCTACGCGGTGCTGGAGGAACTGATCACGTTGCGGGTTCTGCCTGCCGGCTCGCTCCTGTCCGAAACGTCGCTGAGCAAGAAGCTCGGGTTCGGCCGCACGCCCATCCGTGAAGCGCTCCTGCGCCTGTCGCTGGAGGGCATGGTGGTGGTGCTGCCGCGTCGCGGCATCATCGTTGCGGAGATCGACACGCGGACGCAGCTGAAGATCCTGGAGATCAGAGCGGAGCTCGAACGCCTCGTCGTTCGCCATGCCGCTCGCCTCGCGACGGCGGCGCAGCGCACGCGCATGCTCGCTCTGGCAGACAAGATCAGGGACACGGCCCGTGCCGCCGACGGCCGGGCGTTCATGCACGTGCTTCGCGAGTGCCACGCGGTCACCGCCGAGGCGGCTGACAACGACATCCTCGCGGAGATGATCCGGCGCGTGCACGGCCTATCGCGGCGGTTCTGGTTCGCCCATTACGAGAAGTACGGCGATCTCGAGAAGGCGGCCGACCTCCATGCCGCGCGCCTGACGGCGATGGCCAGGGGTGCGCCGGAGCATGCGGCGAGCACGTCGGACGCTCTCGTGGAGTACCTTGAGCAATTCACGCGGTCGACCTTGGGACTTGCAGCGTGAGCGACCGCTCAGGCGGCAGTTCGGCACCGGTCGGTCGGCCCTGGCAGCGAGGCCGTAACGCCGATGGGACGGCGGAGACGGCACCTTTGCGTGACGTGGCGGGCCGGCGTTAGGATCGGGGTCCGGGTGGCCCGCTCCCACGGCCCCCACCTCTCCGGTCAGCATGACTCTCCCGCTCGAACCCCGGTCCCTCGCCGTCGCGGCCTTCGCCTTCTTCCTTGCCGGCTTCGTCAAGGGTGTGGTCGGTCTCGGGCTGCCGCCCGTCGCCATGGGGCTCCTCACCCTCGTGATGCTGCCCGCCCAGGCCGCCGCGCTCCTCGTCGTGCCGGCCTTCGTCACCAACGTGTGGCAGCTCGCGGCGGGGCCGCGCTTCGGGGCGATCGCACGTCGTCTCTGGCCGATGCTGGCGGCGAGCGTGGTCGGGACGCTCGTCGCAGCCGCCTTCCTTCACGGCGAGTTCGGCGGCCGGGCCATCGTCATCCTGGGCTTGGCCCTGATCGCCTCCGCGGTTCTGGGGCTCGCGGCCCCCCGCCTCGCCGTGCCGCCGGGCGCCGAACCCTGGCTGGCCCCGCTGGCCGGAGCCCTGACGGGCATGGTGACGGCCGCCACGGGGGTCTCCTCGATGCCCGCCGCCCCGTTCATCGGCGCCCTGGGCTTCAACCGCGAGGATCTCATCCAGGCGCTCGGGCTCTCGTTCACGGTCTCCACCATCGCGCTCGCCGTCGCCCTCGCCACGGGCGGCATCCTGGGGCTCGGCACCGCCGGCGCCTCGGCCCTGGCGCTGGTGCCCGCGCTGCTCGGGATGCGGTTCGGCGGCTGGGTGCGCGGACGCGTCAGCGAATCCGTCTTCAGGCGCTGCTTCTATCTCGGGCTCCTGGGGCTGGGACTCCATCTCGCCCTGCGGCCTCTGCTCTGACCGCAGCCGCCGAGCCCCCGGCGTCGGGGCGGAAGAACAGCCCGGCCCGGAGGCTGTCACCGATCCGCTCGGCGCGCTCGTGGAGGGCGGCGGCCTCCTCCGGATCGAACCGCGCGGCCGCCGTTTCGCGAAACAGCTCGAGCCAGCGCGCGAAGTGCTCCGGCTGCAGGACGCCGAGCGCCTGGTGCTTGCCGAAGGGATTGCCCTTGTAGCGGCCCGTCTTGAACAGGACCGAGGACCAGAAGGCCTCGATCGTCGCCATGTGCCGCGGCCAGTCGCCGTCCGGGATCGCCGCCGCGAAGACCGGGCCGATGAGGGGGTCGCGGCGGACGCGCGCGTAGAAGTCCGCCAGGAAGGGGGCGAGGCTGTGCTCGTCCAAGATCGTCCTCGTCCAAGATCGTCCGAACCATGCCGATCAGATGCCGATCGCATCGCACGGCCGCAAGGGAGGACGGCCGGGTCGCGAGGCCAGCCTGCAGCCGGGCCGTCCCGGGATCCGGGGGTTCGATCGCGCGGCGTGCGCGAGATGGCCCGCAGGTCCAAGGCCGAGGCATCACCGCGCTCAGCCTCGCCCTCCGACCGATCCGGACCGCTCCGGCTGTCGCCGCGATGCCACGCCCGGGGGCCTGAGCCCGTGCCGGTCGCGAAGCCCAACCGAGGCCGTAGTGCTGCCGCGAAAGCGCCGTGCCCGCATCGGCTTGGTCGCCACGGCCAAGCTTGCCGACAGGACGTCGTCTCGCCTCAAGCCATCACGATCTCACGCGGAGAATGCGGCGTAGCCATGCCCACCGGCACTTTCGACGGCCTCCTCTCGGCGCGTGTCCGGCCCCCGCGGGCCGCGCACGCGCTGCTCCTCGCGCTGCTCGCGGCGGGATGCGTCCCGACCCGGCACGACATTCAGGCGACGGCGAGCGTCGCACCGGTCCATCCGAGCTATCTCGCGATGTACGACGCCCGTCCGGCCGAGCGCTTCCCGCTGCCGGCGACCGACGTCAGCGCCGTCGACCCGCGCTACTTCCGCCAGGAGGTCCCCTACCCCCGCCGCGAGGCGCCCGGCACGCTGGTCGTCGATCCGGGCAACAAGTTCCTGTACCTCGTGCGGGAGAACGGCCGGGCGCTGCGCTACGGCGTCGGCGTCGGCAAGGCGGGCTTGGCGTGGAGCGGCGCGGCCGAGATCAAGCGCAAGACCGAGTGGCCGCGCTGGACGCCGACCGCGGACATGATCCGGCGCGAGCCCGAGCGCAACGGACCGTGGCGCAACGGCATGGAGCCGGGCTTGACGAACCCGCTCGGTCCACGCGCGCTCTACCTGTTCGAGGGCGACCGCGACACGCTCTATCGCATCCATGGGACGACGGAGCCGAACACGATCGGCACGAACGTGTCGTCGGGCTGCATCCGGATGTTCAACCAGGACATCATCGACCTCTACGGCCGCGTGCCGGTCAACACCAAGGTCGTGGTCCTGAAAGCCGACGAGCATGTCGAGCCGCAGGAGGCCGTCGCCTCGGCCCGCGCCGCGGGGGATCCGGACGAGGCCTCGTAGGGCGGCGAGGCCGCTCGGTGCGAGGCGGCTGCGTGAGCCGAACGGGGCCCGCCGCGGTTCACGGCGTCATATGACCCCAAGGCCCTCGACATCGGGAGGCCACCCTGCTCTTGGAGTGGAGCCGCCGCGGGCGCGGCGTTCGCGCGCCGCGGATTAAACACGGCCCTCGCGCGTCTCTCCAGCGAAGCTGCTGCACCGAGGAGGACCTGTGAGCATCGGACTGATCGCCTTGCTGGACGATGTCGCGGCTCTGGCCAAGATGGCCGCAGCATCCCTCGACGACGTCGCCGGGCAAGCCGCCAAGGCCGGATCGAAGGCCGCCGGCGTCGTCATCGACGATGCCGCCGTCACGCCGCGCTACGTCGTGGGCTTCGCGGCCGACCGCGAGCTGCCGATCGTCGGCCGGATCGCGGCCGGGTCGCTGCGCAACAAGCTCCTGTTCCTGCTGCCGGGAGCCCTCGCGCTCAGCGCCCTCGCCCCGTGGGCCATCACCCCGCTCCTCATGCTGGGCGGCGCCTATCTCTGCTACGAGGGGACCGAGAAGGTCTACGAGGCCCTGTTTCCCCATCAGGCCCACGCGCACGAGGACCAGCTCCAGGCCGGTACGGGACACGATCGAGCGCTGGAAGACCGCCGCGTGGCGAGCGCCATCAAGACCGACTTCATCCTCTCGGCGGAGATCATGGCGATCACCCTCGCGGCCATCCCGGAGGGTGGTTTCTGGACCCAGGCGGCCGTCCTGGCCATCGTCGCGCTCGGCATCACCGTAGCCGTCTACGGCGCCGTCGCGCTGATCGTGAAGGCCGACGACGCGGGGGTCGCCCTGGCCGGCACCACCGCGCCCCCGCCCCTGGGCAGTCTCGGCCGCGGCATCGGGCGGGCCGTGGTCAAGGGCATGCCCGTCCTGCTCGCGCTCCTCGGCATCGTCGGCACGGCCGCGATGATCTGGGTCGGCGGTGGCATCCTGATCCACGGGGCGGAGACCTACGGCCTGACGGGTCCGGCCCATTGGATCCACGATGCGGCGGCGCGCGTCGCGGCGCTGATCCCGGCGGCCCACGGCTTCGTCGAGTGGCTGGTCACGGCCATCGCGTCGGGCCTTGTCGGCCTGGTGGTCGGCGGTCTCCTGATCCCGCTCACGAGCTCCGTCCTGGTGCCGGCGTGGCAGAGCCTCGCGCGGTTGCGGCAACGCACCGCCTGAGGCGCGGCGAGACGTTTGCTGCGCGGAGCCGCCCCACGGATGGCCGAGTCCCCGGGGCGGGTCGCTCGGCCGTCCATCGCTGAGATGCGGAGGCGGGTCTCGGCACGCTGGGCGGCCACCGCGCCGTCCGGTGCAGCCGCTGCCCCTCCTCAGCTCTGGGAACCATGGGCTTCTCCGGATGGTGTCCGGATCGGTCTGGTGATCAGGGGGTCCTGCGCCGAGAGGCTGAGGCACTCCGCGGCGTGCCAGATGTCCAGCCCCTCGCCGGCCAGCAGCCGGTACGTGACGGCGCGGTGGCCGATGTCGAGCTGCAGGGTCCGGCCGCGCACCGTCAGGGAGAATCGCAGCCGCGACCACGCCTCGGGGAGGCAGGGATTGAACGTGATGCGCCCCTGCGTATCGCGCAGTCCCGCGAACCCGTAGGTCAGCGCGAGCCACGTGCCGCCGATGGCCGCGATATGCGCGCCGTTCACCATGTTCCCGCCGATATCGGAGATGTCCATCGCCAGGGCGAAGTTGAAATAGTGGAACGCCTTCTCGCGCAATCCGATCTCGTTCGCCACGATGCTCTGGATGCAGACGGACAATGACGAATCGTGGGTGGTCAGCGGATCGTAGTATTCGAAATTCCGCCGCTTGGCCTCCGGCGTGAACTGATCGCTCAGCAGGAACATGGCCATGACCGTGTCGGCCTGCTTGATGACCTGCGAGCGGTAGAGGTTGAGCGGATGGTAGTGCAGCAGGAGCGGATAGTGCTCCTCCGGCGTGCCGTCGAAGTCCCAGCGCTCCAGATCGAGGAAGTTGTCGTCCTGCGGGTGCACCTGCAGCCGCTCGTCGTAGGGCAGGTACATCCGCTCGGCGGCCCGTTCCCAGGCCTCCGTCTCGGCAGGCTCCAGGGCCGTCCGGCGGACGAGGGCCGCGAAGCTGTCGGGATGTTCGCGCGCCAGGTCCCGCACGGTCCGGGCGGCGTAGCGCAGGTTCTCCCGCGCCATCAGGTTGGTGAAGCAGTTGTTGTTGACGAGAGCCGTGTACTCGTCAGGTCCGGTCACCCCGTTGATGCAGAAGCGGCCGCCCAGCCGCTCCGAGAAGAAGCCGAGATCGCACCACAGGCGGGCCGTCTCGACCAAGATCTCGGCCCCGTATCGCCGCAGGAATTCCTCGTCGCCGCTGACCTCGACGTATTTGCGCAGCGCGTAGACGATATCGGCGTTGATGTGATACTGCGCCGTGCCCGCCGCGTAATAGGCGGACGCCTCCTCGCCGTTGATGGTCCGCCAGGGAAACGTCGCCCCGCGATGCCCGAGTTCCCGCGCCCGGGCCCGCGCCTTGTCCAGCATGTCGTAGCGGTACTTCAGCAGGCTCCGGGCGATCAGCGGCTTCGTGTAGACGAGGAAGGGCAGGACGTAGATCTCCGTGTCCCAGAAATAGTGCCCCTCGTAGGTCCGTCCGGTCAGCCCGCGGGCGGCGATCCCGTGCCCCTCCGCCCGCTCCGAGGCCTGCATGAGCTGGAAGAGGTTCCAGCGGATCGCCTGCTGGGTGCGCGGGCCGGCGCCGTCCACCGTCACGTCGGCCCGCGCCCAGAAGGCCGCGACGTCCTCCTGCTGGCGGGCGAGGAGCGCCGCGAAGCCGCTCTCGATCGCGCGGTCGAGCGTCCAGCCGGTCTGGGACCGGATCTGCTCGGGGCTCGCGTTATCCGAGTAGTGATAGCTCAGGTACTTGTGGATGCGGATCGACTCGCCCGGCGCGAGGATGCCCCGGAAGGAGATCGCCGCGAGATCGTCCTCGCAGACGGCGTGCGTGGTGAGGGCGCAATCGGCCGCGACGGCATGGTCCATGCCGCAGCCGAGCACCAGCCCCGAACTCTGGGTCCGGTAGCTGAGGATGGCGCGCAGCCCCTCGGACCACGTCCCGGTCGGGTGCAGCACCCGACCGACGAAGCCCTCCGCCAAGCGGGGATCGGTGGTGTCGGTGGCCAGGGGCTGCTCGTTGCGGAGTTCGGAGGCGATCACCACCTCGGTCTCGGCGTCCTCGGCCGTGAGTTCGTAGGCGATCGCCGCGAGGTGGCGGTGGGCCAGCGAGACGAAGCGGCAGGTCCGCAGGTGCAGGCGCTTGCCCGCCGGGGTCAGCCAGCGCACGTCCCGGTTCAGCGTCCCGCTCCGGAAATCGAGCGATCGCCGGAAGCTCAGCACCTCGGCCTCCGGGACGACGAACGGCTCGTCATCGACGTAGAGCTTCAGGGCGGTCCCGCCGGGGCAGTTGAGGATGCTCTGCCCGACCGTCGGGAAGCCGTAGGCGTGCTCGCCGTACGAGATCGGACGGTGCTCGTAGAAGCCGTTGAGATAGGTGCCCGCCTCGCGGACGGGCGTGCCCTCTTCGACGACTCCGCGCAGGCCCAGATAGCCGTTCGACAGCGCGAACATCGTCTCCGCCTGCCCGGTCAGCCCCCGCGCCACCCTCTCATCGTAGCGGACGGCCTCCAGCGCCCAAGGGTTCGGCGGGAAGATGTCGTCGGGCGGGATCAGGCGAGGGCGCAGCATCGGTCGTCCATCCGCTCGGAACGGGACGTTCGTACTCAGCAACTGGCTTTGACTCTCCAGCGCCAGAGTAGATCTTCTCATTATTGATCGCAACGCTCTCGTACCCGAACCATGCCGGACGGGGGACTAACAATTATAAGCACTAACGTCCTGCACCACGGGCTGGTCTTGCGGATGCCTGGGCGGGAGCAGAACCCTGGCGCTCCTGCCAGGTCATGGCGCCCGCCTCGGCCGAGATGGATTCCGCAGGACCGGCGTCCGTCCGGGGGATAGCGGTTCGCGCCCGAGATGGAGAGCGGCGGAGAAGCAACCAAGGATAAGAGTCATTGCCCTGATGCAACCAAACGGTGATGAGAGGCGTTGGCCCGAGCATGTCTCGTCGCACGGAGATGTGCTGAATCTCGTCAGAATCCTGGGCCGATGCAGCACCGTCATGCCGCACGCGTCCGCATTGAACCCTCGGCCGGGCAAGCATCGCCGCGTCTGTGAACGCTCGCTTTTCATGATCAGCCAAAACTCATGACGAGTTTTCCGGCTTCTTACACGAAAACATCTTTTATTAACAAATCGAATAGCGCAGCATTATGGATTTTTGCTATTTCGGTGGCGCATCAGTCCTGATGTGACGCATTTTTCCGGCGTTTCTCGGCACAAACGATCCGAGTGGCGACGATCCGCGCAGGCCGATCCCGGGAGTGAACGATGTCGTGTCGCGCGTCGCCGTCCGAGCCCGCTGACCACGCCGAGCCCCGGATCCGGCCCCGGGAGCGCCGCCGCGGCGCGAGGCTGAGATGAGCGACGTCATCCTTGTCGTCAACGCGGGCAGCTCGTCCATCAAGTTCAAGCTGTACGGCGTCGGGGGCGTCGAGCCGATTCCGCTCCTCGGCGGCGCGATGAGCGGCATCGGCAGCGCGCCCGCGCTGACCGTGACGGACGGCGGCGGCGCCGCACTGGAGAACCGCCGCTTCGCGGCCGACGACGTGCCCGACGCCGCGGCGGCCCAGCACCACGTCGCCGACTGGCTCCTGCGCCATGCCGGCGACCGAAGCATCGTCGCCGTGGGCCACCGCGTGGTCCATGGCGGACCGGCCTACGCGGAGCCGATGCTGGTCGACGACGCGGTGCTGCGGACGCTCGAGAGCTTCATCTCGCTCGCGCCGCTGCATCAGCTCGGCAACCTGCATCCCATCCGGGTGCTGCGTCGGCGCCGGCCCGACCTGCCGCAGGTCGCCTGTTTCGACACGGCCTTCCATCGCGGTCATCCGGAACTCTCCGAGCGCCTCCCCCTGCCCCGCTCCGTCCATGACGCGGGCGTGCGGCGCTACGGGTTCCACGGCCTGTCCTACGAGTACGTCGCCGGGCGCCTGCGGGAGATCGCGCCGGAGATCGCGGGCGGACGCGTGGTGATCGCCCATCTCGGCTCCGGCGCCTCGCTCTGCGCCCTGCAGGACGGCCGGAGCCAGGAGACGACCATGGGCTTCACCGCCCTCGACGGCGTGCCGATGGGCACCCGCTGCGGCGCGCTCGACCCCGGGGTCGTGCTCCACCTCATCGAGCACGAGGGCATGAATCCGGCCGAGGTCGGCCAGATGCTGTACCACCGAAGCGGGCTCCTCGGCCTGTCCGGTCTCAGCAGCGACGTCCGGACCCTGCTCGCGAGCGAGCGGCCGGAGGCCGCGATGGCCATCGCCTTCTTCTGCCGGCGGGTGGCGCAGGCGACGGCCGCCCTGGCGGTGACGCTCGGCGGGCTCGACGCCGTCGTGTTCACGGCCGGCATCGGCGAGAACGCGCCCGAGATCCGCCAGCGCACCATCGCGGCCCTCGGGTGGGCCGGCCTGCAGCTGGACCACGACGCGAACCGCGCCGGTGCCGCCAGGATCGATGCGCCGGGAAGCCGGGCGCAGATCCGGGTCGTCCCGACCGACGAGGAGCTCATGATCGCGAGACACACCCTGCGTCTGCTCGGCCGCGCCGCGCCGGACGCGACCGCATGAGCCCGAACCGCGTCTGCGCGCTCCTGCTCGCCATGGGCGTCGCCGTCGGCGCGAGCGCGCCCGCGCCGGCCCTGGCGCGCTCGCGCCTGATGGAGCTGATCGACCGGCTGCGCGGCGCCACGATGCCGGAGGGCATCGCCAAGTCCAACGGCCGCATCGAGGCGACCCAGGTCGATGTCGCGGCCAAGTATGCGGGTCGGATCGCGACGCTGCTCGTCCGGGAGGGCGACGAGGTCACGGCCGGGCAGGTCGTCGCCACCATCTCCTCGCCAGAGACGGAGGCGCAGCTGCGCGGCGCCCAGGCCCAGGTGCTGCGGGCCAAGAAGAGTCTCGCGGAAGCCGTGGCCCTGATCGCCCAGCGCCGGAGCGACCTGACCTTCGCCGATGCCGACTACGACCGCGGCAAGGAGCTGGTCGGCAAGGGCTTCATGACCAAGCAGATCTTCGATCAGCGCAAGGCCAGGGCGGAGGCCGCCAAGGCGGGCCTCGACGCCGCCAAGGCGCAGGAGGAACAGGCCGCCTTCGCGGTGCAGAGCGCCGAGGCGGACGTGCAGCGGCTCCAGGCCGTGCTGGTCGATCTCGTGCTGCGGGCCCCCCGCGACGGGCGCGTGCAGTACAGGCTGGCGCGGGAGGGCGAGGTGGTGGGCGCCGGCACGCGCGTGCTGACGCTGCTCGACCTCAGCGACGTCTACATGACGATCTACCTGCCGGCCGCGCAGGCCGGCCCGCTCGCGCTCAACGACGAGGCCCGCATCATCCTCGACCCCATTCCGCAATACGTCCTGCCGGCGACGATCAGCTTCGTGGCCGCCGAGGCGCAGTTCACGCCGAAGAGCGTGGAGACCGCGGAGGAGCGCGAGAAACTCACCTTCCGGGTCAAGCTGCAGATCGATCCCAAGGTCCTGAAAAAATATCACAGGCGGGTGAAGACGGGCGTGCGCGGCATGGGCTTCGTCCGCACCAAGCCCGACGTCCCCTGGCCCGACGACCTGGCCGTGAAGCTGCCATGAGGGGGTCGGCATGAGCAACGCGGCCGAGATCGCCCGGCTCGACCACGTCTCGCACCGCTACGGCGCCACGGTCGCGCTCGACGACGTGTCGCTGTCGCTGCCGGCGGGACGCATGGTGGGGGTGATCGGGCCGGACGGCGTCGGCAAATCGACGCTGCTCGCCCTCGTGGCGGGCGTGCGCCGGATCCAGCGCGGACAGGTGCGGGTGCTCGGCGGCGACATGGCGCAGCGGTCTCACCGCAGGCGGGAGGGCGCGCGCATCGCCTACATGCCCCAGGGCCTCGGCCGCAATCTCTACCCCACCCTGAGCGTCTTCGAAAATATCGACTTTCACGGCCGCCTGTTCGGACAGGGCCGTACGGAGCGCCGCCGCCGCATCACCGACCTGCTCACCGCGACCGGCCTCGATCCCTTCGAGGGCCGGCCGGCGGGCAAGCTCTCCGGCGGCATGAAGCAGAAGCTCAGCCTGTGCTGCGCGCTCATCCACGACCCCGACCTGCTGATCCTCGACGAGCCGACCACCGGCGTGGACCCGCTCTCGCGCGGACAGTTCTGGGACCTGATCGGCTCGATCCGGGCGGGGCGGCCCGGCATGAGCGTCATCGTGGCGACCGCCTACATGGACGAGGCCTCGCGCTTCGAGTGGCTGGTCGCCCTGGACGACGGCCACGTCATCGCGAGCGGCCCGCCCGCCGCCCTGCTCGCCCGGACGGCCGAGCCCGACATGGAGGCGGCCTTCATCGCGCTCCTGCCTCCCGAGAAGCAGGCGCAGCATAAGCCCGTGGTGCTGCGCCCCCGGCCGCCCGCGCTCGACACGGTGCCGGCGATCGAGGCCGAGCACCTGACGCGGCGCTTCGGCAGCTTCACGGCCGTGGACGACGTCAGCTTCCGCATCGGCCGCGGCGAGATCTTCGGCTTCCTCGGCTCGAACGGCTGCGGCAAGTCCACCACGATGAAGATGCTCACCGGCCTCCTGCCCGCCTCGGCGGGGAGCGCGCGGCTGTTCGGCCGCCCCGTGGGCGGCGACGACATGGAGACGCGCCGCAACGTCGGCTACATGTCGCAGGCCTTCTCGCTCTACGGCGAGCTGACGGTGCTGCAGAACCTCGAACTGCACGCCCAGCTCTACCACCTGCCGGCGCACGAAGCCCCGGCGCGGATCGCCGAGCTGCTCGACCGCTACGACCTCGGTCCGGTCAAGAACGCCCGGCCCGACAGCCTGCCGCTCGGGATCAAGCAGCGGCTGCAGCTGGCGGTGGCCGTGCTGCACCGGCCGGCGATGCTGATCCTCGACGAGCCGACCTCGGGCGTCGATCCGATCGCCCGCGACGCCTTCTGGCGGACGCTGATCGACCTCTCGCGCGACGAGGGCGTCACGATCTTCCTCTCCACGCACTTCATGAACGAGGCGGAGCGCTGCGACCGCATCTCGCTCATGCATGCCGGCCGGGTGCTGGCGGTCGGCCCCCCGGCCGAGTTGGTGCGGGCGCGCGGCAGCACCTCGCTGGAGGACTGCTTCATCGACTACCTCGCCGAGGCGGCCGGCCTTGACCGGCGGGCGCAGGCCACCGCGGAGACGGCGCCCGCCGGTCCGCCACCCGCCGCACCGCATCATCACCGGTTCGATCCCCGCCGGCTCTGGGCCTATGCCCGGCGCGAGACCATGGAGCTGCTGCGCGATCCCATCCGCATCGCCTTCGCGTTCATCGGACCGATGCTGCTGATGATCGCCTTCGGCTACGGCATCTCGTTCGACGTGGAGAACCTGCGCTTCTCGGCCTTCGACCAGGACAACAGCCCGGAGAGCCGGCAACTCGTCGAGGCCTTCACCAGCTCGCGCTACTTCAGCGAGCAGCCGCCGATCCGGTCCGCCCCCGAGCTGGACGAGCGCTTCCGCGCCGGGCGCGTGCAGATCGCCCTGGAGATCCCGCCCCGCTTCGGCCGCGACCTGCAGGCGGGCCGCTCACCGGAAGTCGCCGTCTGGCTCGACGGGGCGATGCCGTTCCGGGCCGAGACCAGCCGGGGCTACGTGACCGGGCTCGCCAACCAGTACGCCCACCAGCTGGCGCTCGAACGCACGGGTGACGCAGCGTCCGGCAACGCGGTGAGCGTGGAGACGCGCTTCCGCTACAACCAGGCCTTCCGCAGCGTCAACGCCATGGTGCCGAGCGTGATGATGCTGCTGCTCATCCTGATCCCCGCCATCATGTCGGCCATCGCGGTGGTGCGCGAGAAGGAGACCGGGTCGATCGCCAACTTCCGCTCGACGCCGGTGACCAAGGTCGAGTTCCTGCTCGGCAAGCAGCTGCCCTACCTGGCCATCGGCATGATCAGCTTCGGGCTTCTGGTGCTCGTCGCGCTGGTCGTGTTCGACGTGCCCGTGAAGGGCTCGTTCGCGGCGCTGGCGCTGGGCACGCTGTTCTACGTCGCGGCCACGACCGGATTCGGCCAGCTGATCTCGACCTTCATGAAGAGCCAGGTCGCGGCGGTCTTCGCCACCGCGCTCCTGTCGGTGATCCCGGCGGTCAATTTTTCCGGGCTGCTCGTCCCGATCGCCTCGCTCTCGGGCAGCGCGCGGCTGATCGGGCTCTCGCTGCCGCCCGCCTGGTACCAGCCGGTCACCGCCGGCACCTTCACCAAGGGCCTGCCCTTCACGGAACTCGGGCTCAACATCGTCGTGCTGGCCGGGTTCGCCCTCGGGTTCCTGATCCTGTCGCAGCTCTTCCTGCGCAAGCAGGAGGCGTGAGATGCCAGGCGCCGCACAGCCCGGTGCGTCGGCGCCGTTCCGCCCCGGCTTTCGGACGCATGCGGCGAACGTGCTGCGCCTGATCGTCAAGGAGCTGCGCAGCATCCGGGCCGATCCGGTCATGCTGTTCCTCGTCGTCTACGCCTTCACGTTCGCCGTCTACTCGGTCGCCTCCGGCGCCTCGACCGAGGTGCGCAATCTGACCATCGGCGTGGTCGACGAGGACCGGTCCGACCTCTCGCGGCAGATCGTGAGCGCGTTCAACCCGCCGCTGTTCAAGAGCGTGGTGCCGATCACCCCGGCCGAGGTCGACCCCGCCATGGATTCCGGCCGGCTCGTCTTCGTGCTCGCCCTGCCGCCGCGCCTGCAGCGGGACGTGCTGTCCGGCCACCCGGCCGCGATCCAGCTCGACGTGGATGCCACGGCCATGACCCAGGCCGGCAACGGCTCGATCTACATCCAGACCATCGTCGCCCAGGAGGTGGCCCGCTTCGCGGCCCGCCGCGACCTCAACGACACCGCCCCGGTGCGGGTGGTGACGCGCGCCAAGTTCAACCCGAACCTCCAGACCAGCTGGTTCACCTCCGTGATGCAGGTGATCAACAACATCACGCTCCTGACCGTCATCCTCACCGGGGCGGCGCTGATCCGCGAGCGCGAGCAGGGCACGGTGGAGCACCTGCTGGTGATGCCGCTGGTGCCCGTCGAGATCATGCTCGCCAAGGTGATCGCCAACGGGCTCGTGATCCTCGTCGGGGCCGGATGCTCGCTGGTCCTCGTCGTGGAGGGGGTGCTCGGCGTGCCGGTCGCCGGCTCCATCGCCCTGTTCCTGGTCGGAACGGGCCTCTACGCCCTGGCGGTGGCGGCGCTCGGCATCCTGCTCGGCACCATCGCCACCACGATGGGGCAGTTCGGCCTCTTGGTGATCCCGATCCTGCTGCTCATGCAGCTCCTCTCAGGCAGCAGCACGCCCATGGAGAGCATGCCGGTCTGGCTGCAATACGCGGTGCAGGCCGTGAGTCCCACGCCCCACTTCGTCGCCCTCGCGCAGGCCGTGCTCTACCGCGGCGCGGGTTTTTCCGTCGTCTGGCCGCAGCTGCTCGCGCTGGTGGCCCTGGGCAGCGTCTACTTCGTCGTCGCGCTCGCCCGCTTCCGCCGCGTGTTCTTCGGCGTCTGAGCGGCACGCATCCGCTCCGCAGTCCGGCTCCCGCCGTCAAACGCTGTTGCGGACCGATGCAGGCTTGGCGAGGATGCGGCCCGGCCGACTTGCGGCAGCGGGAGCGGAACAGACCGATGGCTGTCGGTTCGCCCGAACTGAAGGCGTTCTTGGTCGAAACGCCGTTCTTCGGCGGCCTGTCGGACGCGAGCCTCGATCTCCTCGTAGCAAAGCTGGTCGAGCGTCACGTCGAGGCGGGCACCACGGTCATCACCGAGGGCGAGCCGGGGCGGTCGATGTACGTCGTTCATTCCGGCGAGCTTGCGGTGAGCAAGCGCTGCGCGTCCGGTGGCACCATCGCCCTCAACCGCCTCGGCCCGGGCGACTTCTTCGGCGAGATGACGCTCATCGAGGTGCAGCACCGATCGGCCACCCTGGTCGCGCAGAGCCGCGTCACCCTGTACGAGCTCACCGCCCGGGATCTCTACGCCTACTACAAGGCCGATGTTCACGCGTACGCGATGGTGCTGCAAAATATCAATCGCGAGCTCTGCCGTCGTCTCCGCCACGCCGACGAGCGCATCGCCGAGCTGGTGAACGCGGCGAACGGCCCGGCGGCGACACCGGGCGGGCCGGAGGCGTGAGGGCAGGCACGCCGCCGGGACCGGACCCCGGCACCGCGGAACGCGTCCCCTCCCCTGTCGGCGCACGGCTGTCCGGGAGGAAATCGATGGCGCGGGGAACCCCTCTCCGATGCGGGCTTGCGGATTCACACTCCGGGTCGTGCATGGTCTCCTCTCCCCGCGTGCGGGGAGAGGGTCGAGCCCCCCTTGTCGGGGGCGAGACGAGGCGGCAGCCGAGGGTGAGGGGGCGGTTCCGGAAGAGCCTCATCCGGCAGCGCCCCCTCACCCTCGCCCTTCGGGCTCGCTGCTTGCACGACAAGGTGCAAGCAGCCCTCTCCCCGCACGCGGGGAGAGGCGATCCCGTGTCTCATTCGGCGATGTGTGCATCTACAAGCCCGCACGGGAGAGGGGATCCCGCGACATCCTTGTCGAAGAGTTTTTCCCCGGACAGCCGTGCTGTCGGCGAGGACGTGAGCCCTGCCGATCGCGGCCGATCCCAGGTCCAGTCGATGGCGCCCGCGATCAGGAATCGCGCTTCGGGCCGAAGTACCAATGCTGCCAGCGGCTCATCAGCCAGTACCAGAGCAGGCCGGCCACCGCGCCCGCGACCGGCCAGATGACGATCGCCGCGGCATCGAGCGGCGCGGACCACCACAGCATCGCGCCCGTCCAGACGACGGCGAAGGCGAACGAGATCCATTTCAGCGCGGTCGAATCATTCATCCCAGCCACTCCTCGATCCGGGAAGGCTGAGGGAGAACGCGCGCTTCGACGGTGTGACGGGACACATCGACCGGTCGCGGCCTGATGGGAGCGGAGAACGCTCTCAACCCACTCCGGTCGGCCCATCGAGCACCCGCCGCACGCGGCGGGCGAGGTCCATGCGCTTGTAGGGCTTGTTGATGACCTCGTACTCGGTGCCGCCCGCATCCGTGCGCTCCAGGGACGCCTCGGCGTAGCCCGTGGTCAGCAGCACCTTGATCTTCGGCTGGCGCTCGCGCGCCGCGCGGGCGAGCATCACCCCGTTCATGCCGCCGGGCATGATCAGGTCCGTGAACAGCAGATCGATGCGCGCCTCGCCGTCCATCACCTCCAGGGCGGCCTGCGGCCCATGCACCACCGTGACCCTGTAGCCGAAATCCTCCAGGATGATGCCCGCGGTCGCCGCGACGTCCGGCCGGTCGTCGACGACCAGCACCGTCTCGGTCCCGTGCCGGTCCGCGGCCCGCGGCGAGGTTTTGCGCTCGTCCTCGATCGTCTGGTCGCTGGCCGGAAACAGGAGCCGCACCGTGGTGCCGTGGCCGACCTCCGAGTAGATCTTGACCGCTCCGCCCGACTGCTTGGCGAAGCCGTACACCATCGCGAGGCCGAGCCCCGTCCCCCTGCCCTCGTCCTTCGTCGTGAAGAAGGGCTCCATCACGCGCGCCAGGATCTCGGGCGGCATGCCGCTGCCGGTATCCGTCACCGAGATGACGGCGTACGCGCCCGGGCTCACCATCTTGAAGAGCGCCGTGTCCTCGTCCTCGACCAGGAGATTCTCGGTCCTCACCGTCACCGTGCCCCCGCCCGACATGGCGTCGCGCGCGTTGAGGAGGACGTTCAGCAGAGCCACCTCCGCCTGGGTCGGGTCGATGCGCGTGTTCCACAGGTCCGACGCGAGTTGCTGGCGCAGCACCACGTCGTCCCCGAGCGTCCGCTCCGCCATCTCGCTCATGCCCTGGACGAGGCCGTTCAGGTTGAGGAGCCGGCCCTCCAGCCGCTGCTTGCGCGAGAAGGCGAGGAGCTGATGCGTCAGCTTCGCGGCCCGGTCCCCGGCCTCGCGCACCGCCTCACCCGCCCGGCGCATGCGCCTGACGTCGATGGTGGGGTGATCGAGCAGGGCGAGCATCACCTCGTTGTGGCCGGAGATGACCTGCAGCAGGTTGTTGAAGTCGTGGGCGATGCCGCCGGTGAGCTGGCCGAGGCTCTCCATCTTCTGCGCCTGATGCAGGCTCTCCTCCGCGTCGCGGCGGCGCGAGACGTCGAGCTGCGAGCCGAAGAAGTAGACGAGGTCGCCGGACCGGTTGAACACCGGGCTGACGAACAGGGCGTTCCAGAACGTCGAGCCGTCCTTGCGGTAGTTCAGGATCTCGGTGGCGAACTCCCGGTGCTCGGCGATGGCGGAGCGCACCTCGGCGATGGTGTCGCGGTCGGTGTCCGGTCCCTGCAGGAAGCGGCAATTGTGCCCGATCAGCTCGTCGCGGTCGTAGCCCGTCATGCGGATGAAGGCGCGATTGGCGAAGATGATCGGGTTGTCCGGCTGGTGAGGGTCGGTGACGATCATCGGCATCCGGGTCGTTTCGACCGCAGCGAAGAAGATGTCGTGGTGCACGTCCTCGACGCCGGACGGCCCGCTCCCTGACACCGGCGTCGGCGGTCCGGAGTTCCTGGGCTTCTCGGGTGACGATGGCATCGGCAGCGGAACTCCCTCCAGTCCAGGCCGCAAATGCCTCGAACCGCAGTAAATTGAGCCCAATTGATATAGGGCCGCGGGGATCGGCTCCCACCCCCGGGTCGCGATGGCGATGACGCAGCCGTGCGACCGGACCCTTGAGCCCGGCAGGCGGCGTCACCGTCGGATGAAGCTTGCTTGGAATATGCAGAAGTCACGGAATGCCGTCCCGGTTCCGGACCGCGCGAGATTGCTCCGACCGCCTTGCGCGGCATCCGAACGCGTCTGCGGAACGGGCTGCCGCGGCAGCCCACCAGGCCGGCACCGCGTGAGGATCGGCGGGTCGTACCCCTCGTCCGACCGTGGGGCTTGCCGGAGTGAAGCCGCTCCTGGATCTGCGCGTCACGCGGGCGCGGTCGACTCGACCCGCGTCCGCCGTGCGAGCGCCGTCAGGCCGCGTCCTCCGCCGGCAGCCCGAAGGCCTTCGCCGACGCGGTGCGGGCCAGGGTCGCCAGGACGTCGGTCTGCGTGATGACGCCGAGCACCGTCCGGTCCGCGGCCGTGACGAAGATCGCGTGCGTGCGTCCGTCCGTGAGCGCCGGGACGAGACCGACCGCGGGGTCGTCGACCGCGGCGATCCTCGCTTCGGACATCACCTCGGCGATCCTGCCGGAATCCCGGAGCGCCAAGTCCCGCAGGCCGAGCGCCCCCACGAGCCGCCCGGCGGCATCGACCACCGGCAGGGTCCGGATGTTGTGGGCGAGCAGCAGCGAGCGCGCCCGCTCCGAGGACCCGTCGAGGCCGATCGTGACCACGTCGCGCGACATGACCTCCTGACAGGTCAGCTCGCCCTGGGTGCGGACCAGTGCCTGCAACTCGACCTGCCGCAGGAGCCTGTCGAGGTCGGAGCGGTCGATGTCCAACGTCTCGCCCAGGGTGACGAGGGCCGCATCGACATCCTCTGGCGTGAAGCCGACCCGGATCGGGGCCGGGAGGTCGGAGGTCCCGTGCGTGTTCGCAGCCGCGGGTACCGCAACATGGGGGTAATTGCGTCGCGAGATCTTGTGAAAGGCGATCCCCAGGCCAACGAGGATCACCGAGTTGATGCAGACGGGGAGCAGCGGAAAGAGGAAGCCGGCCGAGGTGACGGCAGGCCCGCCGATCAGCGCCGTCAAGGCGGCGGCTCCGCCGGGCGGGTGGAGCGAGCGCGTGAGCGACATCGCCGCGATGGCGAGCGAGACGCCGACGCCGATGGCCACGACCGGATCCGCGATCAGGTGGGCCGCCAGCACCCCCATGAAGGCGGAGATCGTGTTGCCGCCGATCACTGGCCACGGCTGGGCGAGAGGACTGGCGGGCACCGCGAACAGCAGCACCGCCGATGCGCCCATGGGCGCGACGATGAGCGGAATATGCGGGCCTTCCCCGAAGACCAGCCCGCAGATCAGGCCGGTGAGCGTGATCCCGACCAGCGCGCCCACGCACGCGACGACGCGCTCCCGCAGGGTCGCACCCGCCAGGATCGGCCTGAACAGGCGGAAGCCGAGGGCGCGGGCGCGGAGCTTTGACGAACCGATCGGGTTGGGCATGCGACGGCGATCCCGGTGCTACCTGACGTCTCGGTGGGCGCGGGCATCGAAAAGATACATCCGCTCCACACCTTCTACCGGATGGGCTTCGGGCCTGCAACTCTGGTATGCAGTATGCCTAAGAACGCGGCAGGAAGCGAGGGCCGCGATGCGCCCTGCCCGGCCGCTCTTCTCCTCGGATTTAGCTCGCCGGGAGCGTCCCGTCGGCGGAGGATCGGACATGCCACCGACCGGCCTTGGCCCGGGGCCTGATCGGCCGGCGGGCGACGCTCGAAGCCGTGGTGGCTCTTGCGGAGCACAGCCACCGGAGCCGGTGGCTTCATCTCACTGTGCCAGATTTATGGGCTGGCTGCGTGCCGAACCGGCATGATGCCGTCGGTCGCTCTACGCGCCACGGTACGTGACCGCATGACGATGGGGAGGACGCGAGGGCGTCGGAGGCATCAAGGGACCGCCTGCAGGACCAGTCGGCTGGGCACCTTCGGATGAGATCGCGGTCGGCCTCAAGCTGCAAACTCAGACGAGCAGGTTCTCGCGCCGGTCCTTTTCCCGGACGACTGAAACGAAGTGGAAGGAGATCCGGGATCCAGCAGAAAATGAGCCGCGCAGCGGCTCTGATTTTGTACCGTCGCAAATATACAATAATTCGCGACATCTTGCGCTGGATCCCGGATCTCCTTCCGCTTCGCTTAAGTCGTTCGGGAAAAGGGGAGGCCTTGAAGGCGGCCTGTTCATCCCCACCGCAGTGCCGTGTTCAATTGTCTTGGACCGGGCTGTCTGCGGCGTGGTCCGCCGAGGAGGCGTCGAGAGCCGGCGCGGATGGCGGTCCCGCGAGACCAGCGCCACGGTCCCCGCCCTCCCTGGCATGCACCTTGCCAGGATCGTGCAGGCGCCGCGGCCCTTCGGCCGTCACATCCGGTGGCGGAACGAGGATCGTCAGGCGCTGCGCTCGGTGAAGATCGGCTGATGGCGACGACTCAGATTCACACAGGGCGATCGACCTCGCGGATCGCCGCGCTCGCAGGCTCGACGATATCGGCCATTCTGCTTCTGCTGTCGGTCTACTTCGTCGCCGTTCTGGGCTCTCAGATCATGCTGGTGCTGCAGGGGGGCGTGTGGGCCGGGTCGGCCTGTGCGCTCCACGCGGCCATCAACGGCACGCCTTCGTGCTTCGCCTACGTGTCCGATCTCGCCGTCCTCGGCGGACCGATCCGCTATCTGACGACGCAGGCCGATGCCCTCACGGTGTTGTTCGGTCTGATCGTCGTCTTCGCGGCGCTCAGGGCGCTCGTCGCGTTCGCGTCAGCCAGAGCGATCGGACGATCCGCCGATCGCCCGCTCCAGCCCGCGGTGGCGTGGAAGGCCTGACCGTCCGCGACGGGCCTCGCCCCCTCCCGGCCCGGCGCCCCGTCCGGGCCTCGCGCCGTGCATCGCCTCACGCCCGCACCGGCTCTCCCCGCTGCAGGATCTCGATGCGGACGTGATCCGGCCCGTCGAAGAACGCGATGCGCAATCCGGGCCGCAGGTCGGTGATGCCGGAGACGAGGGGGACGCCTCGGGCCTGCAGGTCGGCGACCGCCGCCTCGATGTCGCCCACTGCCAAGCCGATATGCTCGATGCCGAGGTGGGGCGGTGTGGCCGCGGGGGCGAGTCCCTCCGGCGCCTGCTCGATGAACACGGTGAGCCCTCCGAGATCGAGCATGACGCGGCTTACCGTGGAAGTGCCGTCCCGGCCGATCTCGCGGGCGCCGAACGCTTCGACGTAGAAGCGCGCGGCGGCCACGGCATCGCGGCTGCGCAGATGGATGTGGTCGCAACGGTAGGTCATGCGGGGCATCTCGGTATGGGCGCGAGACCGCCACGGTAGGCGTCGGCACCGAAAAAGCGACACGGAATCCGGCGAGCGGCCACGGCACGGTCGCGAAGCGCGGCACTGTTGCAAAGCCGCACCCGGTGATCGCTGCGAAGCATTCCGGGCTGAATGGCACGGTCGCACAGCCACTTGCCCAGGCACCGACACCCGGCCTCAACCGCCGACCGAACATCTCGCAGCACCGGTCAAGGCGGGTTCGGCGAAGCCGGACCGCCTCTGGATCACATGATCACGTACTGCACGTCAGTATGCTAGGCGGGCTGCGCTCAGACCGGATCTGACTCAGGAATGCGGCGATCCTTCAAGCCCGCTGCATTGCGGATCACGCATTCCGACTGGTGCTCTGCATGATTTCACCGCGTTCTTCTGAGTGTTATCGCTTCTCGGACGGTGCCGCATCAGGCGAAAACTTGTCTCCAGCCCATCATCGGCGAGATGGCGCGGGTTCTGACGCACCATCGACTTCGCCATCTCCCAAGTATCGCGGCGCATGCCGGAGTGCATACCACCATATCGGCGCACTTCCGAACTGTAATTATTATAAGAAACAAACATAGCGCTTGCATCAATATCGATACCGTTGCCATGCAACATCAGTAAGCGCAGCTGCCTGAGCGATGTCCGGGCGTGCTGCATCGTACATCGTGAGTCTGATCATGCCGAGTGCCGCTCCGTTCTCCCCGCAATACCGCCGTGGCAACGATCGCATGCGGCTCGGGCGGAATCTGGCGGCGGGGCTGCTGCTCGGATGCGGCAGCATCCTGACGGCCGCGGCCCAGGACGGGGGCGAGGTCGCCCTCGACGCCATCGACGTCGAGGGTGTCGGCCGGTCGACGAACGCGGCCGGCACGGCGCCCGGCGGCCCGCGCGGCCCGGTGCCGGGCTACGTCGCCTCCCGCAGCGTGGTGGGCACGAAGACGGACACGCCACTCGTCGAGACGGCCCAGTCGATCTCCGTCATCGGCCGCGAGCAGCTCGAGGACCAGAACGCCCTCACCATCAATCAGGCCCTGCGCTACACGCCGAGCGTCACCACCGAGCAGCGGGGCGGCGCCGGATCGACGCGCCTCGAGCAATTCTCGATCCGCGGCTTCACGGCGCCGCTGTACCTCGACGGCCTGCGTCTGCCCGGCAGCCGCGACGCGTTCCCGTCGGTCGATCCCTATCGCCTGGAGCGCATCGACATCATCAAGGGGCCGGCCTCCGTCCTGTACGGGCAGGCCGGGCCCGGCGGCATCGTCAACCTCGTCTCCAAGGTTCCGCAATTCTTCCGCCACGGCGAGATCTTCGTGCAGGGCGGCGGCTTCAGCGAGGTGCGCGGCGGCTTCGACGTCGGCGGTCCGATCACCTCCGAGACGACGGTGCCGGGAACCGAGCAGTTCGCCTACCGGGTGATCGGGCTCGGCTGGACCGGCGACGGGCCGGTGGTGACCACGAAGGTCGAGCGCGCCTTCATCGCGCCCAGCATCACCTGGCGCCCCTCCGCCGATACCTCGCTCACGGTGCTCGGCCTCTACCAGCGCGACCCGTTCTCGGGCTTCTACGGCGGCTTCCCGGCCTTCGGCACGGTTTTTCCGCGCGATTTCGGCAACGGCATCGTCGGTCGCCTGCCGGTCAACTTCTACGACGGCGACCGCCGATTCGAGCAGTCGGACCGCACCCAGGCCTCCGTCAGCTACATCCTCGACCACCGCTTCAACGAGGCATTCCGCTTCCACTCGGCCGGGCGCTACCTGCGCTCGGAAGGCGATTACCGCAGCGTCTACACCTCGTTCAGCTCCGTCACCCCGCTGTTCCCGCCGACGACGCTGACCACCGGGCCGCTGATCAGCCGCTCGCGCATCGCGACCCAGGTCGGCATCGACGCCTACACCATCGACAACTACTTCGAGGCCAAGTTCGACACCGGCATCTTCGCCCATACCGCCCTGCTCGGCGTCGATCACCAGACCCTCCAGACCCGGACCCTCTCGGGACCGTTCCTGCCGGCGACGGCGCTGAACGCGCTGTTTCCCAACTACGACCAGAACTTCGCGGTCCCGCCCTACACCACGGACTCCACCATCACCGCCGAGCAGACCGGCGTCTACCTGCAGGACCAGATCAAGCTCGACCGCCTCGTCCTGACGCTGGGCGGGCGCTACGACGTGGCGCGCCAGAAGGGGCCGACCACCACGCTCGCCACCGGCGTCTCGGCGTTCCAGAACGTGCCGGCGGACGCCATGACCTACCGGGCGAGCCTGCTCTACCTGTTCGACAGCGGCGTCGCTCCCTACGTCTCCTACAGCGAGGCGTTCGAGCCGATCACCAACGGGCGCATCTTCGACCCGGCCTTCGGCAACGCGGGCCGCATTCCCGAGCCGATCTCCAGCCGGCAGTACGAGGCCGGCATCAAGTACCAGCCGCCCGGCACCAACATCCTGCTCACCGCGGCGGCCTTCGACATCAAGCGCTCCAACTCGCTGACGCCGGACCCGGCCAACAACGGCTTCAGCCTCCAGACCGGCGAGGTCGGGGTGCAGGGCGTCGAGTTCGAGGCGAAGGCCACCCTCGCCGAGGGCCTGAACCTGATCGGCGGCGTCTCGTTCCTCGACCTGCGCAACACCCGCGACACCAGCACCACCTACAACCAAGTCACCGGCCAGCAGGTGCCGCTCGTCGGGCTGCGCCCGGTTCAGGTGCCGGACCGGACCGCCTCGCTGTTCCTCGACTACCGCATCCAATCCGGCCCGATGCTCGGCCTCAGCCTCGGAGGCGGTGTGCGCTACCTCGGCGGGTCGTGGGGCGACCCGGCCAACACCTTCCGGGTCCCCGAGAGCGTGCTGGTCGACGCCTTCGCTCGCTACGACCTCAAGTATCTCGACCCCAAGCTCACGGGCTTCGACCTCCAGGTCAACGCGCAGAACCTGCTCGACGAGCGCTACGTGACCGGCTGCTTCTCGTACGCGACCTGCTTCTACGGCCTGCCGCGCACGGTCTATGCGGCCCTGCGCTATCGCTGGTAAGACGCGCGGGATGACCCGGACCCCCACCGCTGCGGCGGCTCTCCTCGGGCGTGCGGCCGTGCTCGGCCGCATCGTCCTGGCCGTCGGTGGCGGCTACGGCGTCGCCGCGCTCGCGACGGCGCTGCTGTCGCTGACCCTGCCGCTCTCGCGGGCGGAGGCGGTCACAACGGCGACGCTGCTCAGCTTCACGATCATGGTCGTGGTCGTGATCGTGGTGTTCGCGACGCGCACTCTCCTGCGCGCCCTCGCCATCGTCGGGATCGTGGCCGCCCTGCTCGGCGCTGCGCTCTGGCTGGTGATGGGCGCTCCTCCGCTCGGGGTTGCAGCATGAGAAAAGGTTTCCGCCAGAGCATGGCCTGGCTGCACACCTGGTCGGGCCTGATCGTCGGCTGGGTGCTGTTCGCGGTCTTCGTCACCGGCACGGCGAGCTACTACCGGGGCGAGATCACCCGCTGGATGCAGCCCGAGCTGCGGCGTGAGGCGACGATCACGCCCGAGGCCCAGGCCCGGGCGGCCGAATTCGCCGTCGCCCACATGCAGGCCCATGCCGGCGAGGCGCGGATGTGGTTCATCGGGCTGCCGCAGCCCGACCGGCCGCTGATCGAGCTGTTCTGGCGCACGCGGCCCGGCGCGCCGCCGAACCTGGTCCAGCTCGACGCCCGCACCGGCGAGCCGGCCGCGCGCCGCGAGACGAAGGGGGGCGACTTCTTCTACCGCTTCCACTTCGAGCTGCACCTGCCCCCGCTCTGGGGACGCTGGATCGTCGGCATCTGCTCGATGATCATGCTGGTCGCGCTGGTGAGCGGCGTCATCACGCACCGGCGCATCTTCGTGGACTTCTTCACCCTGCGCCGGGACAAGGCGGCGCAGCGCGGCTGGCTCGATGCGCACAACGTCACCGGCGTGCTGGCGCTGCCGTTCCACCTGATGATCACCTACACGGGCGTCGTGACGCTCGCCCTGCTGTACATGCCCTGGGGCGTGACGGCGGCCTATAAGGGGGACCAGCGGGCCTTCTTCGCCGAATCCGGCCAGATCACGCAGCCGCGCCCGGCCGCTGAGCGCCCCGGCGTGCTGGCGCCGATCGGCCCGATGGTGCGCGCGGCGGTCGCGACGATCCACGAGCCGCTCGAACGGTTGACGATCGTCAACCCGAAGGACGCCAATGCCACGGTCGTGGCGGTGTTCGAGGAGCCGCACGGCCTCTCGCACGAGCACCCGCAGGTCGCCTTCGACGGGACGACGGGCGCGGTGGTCGAGGTGCGGGCCGGCGGCCTGCGTCCGGCCGCCAAGACCTTCACCACGATGGTGGGGCTGCACGAGGCCCATTTCGCCGGACCCGTGCTGCGGCTGCTCTTCTTCCTCTGCGGGCTGATGGGCAGCGCGATGGTGGCGACCGGGCTCGTGCTCTGGACGGTGGCGCGCCTGCCGAAGGCCGGGCAGGCGCCCGGTCTCGGCTGGCGTCTCGTTCACGGCCTGAACGTCGGCACCGTCGCGGGCCTGCCGGCCGCAGTCGCGGCCTTCTTCCTGGCGAACCGGCTCCTGCCGCTCGACCTCGCCGGGCGCGCAGCGTGGGAGATCTGGGCCTTCTTCGGCACGTGGCTCGCCGTGACGCTGGCGGCCTTCGTGCCGCCGCCGCGCCGGGCCTGGAGCGGCGCGATGGCGCTCGCCGCCGGCCTGTTCGTCGCGGTCGCGGTCGCGGACGTGCTGACGGCCCGCACGGTCTGGGACGATCCCGCGTGGTTCCTCGGTTTCGACGCGGCCATGCTGGCCCTGGCGGCGGCCTTCGCGCTCATCGCGCACAAGATCACCCGCTACGTCGCCCCTACGCGCGGGCGCCGGAGCAATGCCGAGGCACGGCCGAGGCCGGCCGCCCAGGCCCGCACCGCGGTCCAGCCCGTTTCGGCCGGGCGCGAGGAAGCCGGATTGCGGCGCGAACGGGCATGACTCCCCTCGTCGTCGCGCTGAATCTCGGCCTCGGCTTCCTCGGGCTGTGCGCCCTGTGCTTCAGCCTCCCGCGGCATCACGGTGCCGTCTCCACCGCCGCCCTGGCGCCGGGGCGCGCCGTGCTGCTGCGGGCCGCCGGCTGGAGCCTGATCCTCCTCTCGCTCCTCGTCGCCGCCGGGCTCGACGGGTGGAACTTCGGGCCGGTGCAGTGGCTCGGGTCGCTGATCGGCGCGGGCCTCCTGCTGGTCGTGACCCTGTCCTACCGCCCGCGCGCCGTCCGCTGGATGATGTTCGCCTCGGCCCTGGCCGTCGTCGCCGCGCCCGCGGCCCTGCTCCTCGACCCGTCGTGGCGCACCGCGAGCCAGCACGGCAGCGAGGATGCACCGCCGCAGGGCGGCGGGCGCTGACGCCGCGGCGGCTTGCCGCGAAGGCCCGGCGGCCGCACCCTGGGCGACACGTCCCTGCGAGGAAAGTCCACCCGATGGAAGAGTCCGTAGCCCTGGCGCTCGACCTCGTGCGCTTCGACACGATCAGCCCGCCCGGCACGGAAGAGGCCTGCGCGGCGCATCTGGCAGCGCTCCTGCGGGAGGCGGGCCTCGCCGTCACCGAGCACGCCTTCGCCCCCGGCCGCACGAGCCTGATCGCCCGGCTCGCGGGCACCGACGCGGCGCTCGCGCCCCTGGTGTTCACCGGCCACCTCGACACGGTGCCGCTCGGCAGCGCGACGTGGTCGGTCGATCCCTTCGGCGAGATCCGCGACGGGCGCCTCTACGGGCGCGGCACCTCGGACATGAAAGCCGGGGTCGCCGCCTTCGTGGCGGCCGTCGTCGCGCGGGCGCGCACGGCCCCCGCGCCGGCCCGCGGGATCACCCTGGTGCTGACGGCCGGCGAGGAGACCGGCTGCCGCGGTGCCGCCGACCTCGCCCGGCAGGACGTGCTGGCGGAGGCGAGCGGCCTCGTGGTGGCCGAGCCGACCGCCAACCGTCTGGCCCTCGCCCACAAGGGCGCGCTGCACCTGCGGGCGCGCACCCGCGGCGCGACGGCGCACGGGTCGATGCCCGATCTCGGCGACAACGCAGTGCTCAAGGCGACGCGGGCGGCCGAGGCCCTGCGCGGCTTCGCGATCGATCTGCCCGCCCATCCGCTGCTCGGCGCGCCGACGCTCGCGGTGACGAGCCTTCACGGCGGCGAGGCCGTGAACGTCATCCCGGACAGCTGCACCTTCACCCTCGACCTGCGCACGCTGCCGGGACAGGACCACGCCGCCACGCTCGACCGGCTGCGGGAGGCGATGGGGCCGGAGGTCGCGCTCGATCCCCCGCTCGCCGACCTGCCCGCCGTCGGGACCGCCCCGGACGACCCGTTCGCGACCGCCGCGGCCCGCATCGTCCGGGAGGTCGGGCCGGGCGCGGGCGGGAAGATCGGCGAGGTGATCGGCGAGGTGATCGGATTGCCCTACTTCACCGACGGCTCGGTGCTGCAGGGCGCCTACGGAGGCTGCCCGACCGTGATCCTCGGCCCGGGCGAGCCCGGGCAGGCGCACCAGACCGACGAGTGGTGCGCGACGGACGCCATCGTGACGGCCGAGCGGATCTACGCCGCGCTGATCCGGGACTGGTGCCGCTGAGCCCCTCTCCTCCCCTGCCGAGGCCCCTGATGCCTTCGACCCCGACCAAAGCCGACGTCGCGGTGATCGGCCTCGGCGCGATGGGCAGCGCGGCGCTCTACCAGTTCGCCCGGCGCGGTCTTAGCGCCATCGGCATCGACCGCTTCGCGCCGCCCCACGCGATGGGATCGAGCCACGGCGAGAGCCGCATCACCCGCCAGGGCGTCGGCGAGGGGCCGGTCTACGGACCGTTCGCGGTCGCGGCGCACCGGATCTGGCGCGAGCTGGAGGCGGCCACCGGCGAGCGCCTGCTCACCGCCTGCGGCCTCCTGGTGATGAGTGCGGGCGACAGCGACGCCATCCATCACGGGCAGCCCGACTTCGTCGACCGCTCGATCGCCTGCGCCGCGGCCTGCGCCATCCCGCACGCGGTGCTGGACGGCGCCGAAATCGGCCGGCGCTTTCCCCAGTTCCTCGGGCTCACCGGCGCGGAGCGGGCCTATTTCGAGCCCGGCGGCGGCTACGTCCGGCCGGAGGCCTGCATCGCCGCGCAGCTGCGCCGCGCCACCGAACTCGGGGCGGAGATCCGCGCCGGGCTCACGGTCCGGGCGATCGTGCCGGAGACCGGCGCGGTGCGGATCGAGACCGAGGCGGGGACCATCCGGGCAGAGCGCGCGGTGGTGGCCGCGGGGGCCTGGGCGGCACCGCTCCTCGGTGCGCCGTTCGATCGCCTCCTCACGGTGCGCCGGCAGGTGCTGCACTGGTTCGCCCTCGACGACGAGGCCGCCTACGGGACGGCCGCGCCGGCCTTCATCTGGATGCACGGGCCGCGCGCCGGCGACTACCTCTACGGCTTCCCGCCGATGCCGGGCGAGCGCCGCATCAAGCTCGCGACCGAGCAGTACCGGACCGCGACGCGGGCCGAGACCGCCGTGCGGGTCGTCGCGTCCGAGGAATCGCAGGACTTCCACCGCGCCCACGTCGCAGGGCGCCTCGCCGGCGTGACTGCGCGCGTCGTGGAGGCGGCGGCCTGCCTCTACACGGTCACCCCCGACCACCACTTCATCATCGACGACCACCCGGATTCGGACCGCATCCTCGTGGTCTCGGCCTGTTCCGGCCACGGCTTCAAGCATTCGGCCGGGGTCGGCGCGGCTTTGGCCGAGCGGGTGGCCACCGGCCGCTCAGCCATCGACCTCGCGCCCTTCCGGCTCGCGCGCTTCGCGGCCTGAGATCAGGCCACGCCCCCGGCCACCTGCGGCTCCCAGCCGATCGACCGGCGCAGGAAGGCCATCCCGAGCGCCGCGAAGGCGGCCGTCTCGGCGCTGTTCTTGCCGTAGGAGTGGCCGCCCGCCTCCGGCTCGTAGAAGCGGGCGTCGTAACCCATCGCCTGGAGCTTGGCGGCCATCTTGCGGGCGTGGCCCGGATGCACCCGGTCGTCGCGGCGTGTCGTGGCGATCAGGATCGGCGGGTAGGGCCGGCCGGGCTCCGCCGCGTGGTAGGCGGAGATGTGCTGCAGGAAGGCCCAGTCCTCGGCCGCCTCCGGGTCGCCGTACTCGGCGACCCAGCTCGCGCCGGCCAAGAGCCGGTGGTAGCGGCGCATGTCGATGAGCGGGATGGTGCACAGCAGCGCGCCGAACCGCTCGGGGTAGCGGGTCAGCATGTTGGCGACGAGGAGGCCGCCGTTCGAACCGCCCTCGGCGGCGATGCGCTGCGGCCGGGTCACGCCCCGGCGCACGAGGTCGGCCGCCACCGCGGCGAAATCGTCGTGGCTGAGCGCCTTGCCCTCGCGCCGCCCGGCCTCGTGCCAGCGCGTGCCGAACTCGCCGCCGCCGCGGATGTTGGCGACGACCCGCGTGCCGCCCTTGGCGAGCCACAGCCGGCCGATCACCGCCGAGTAGCCCGCGAGGTTCGAGACCTGGAAGCCGCCGTAGCCGGAGAGATGCACCGGCGCCTCGCCGGTCTCCCCCGGCGGTCCCGCCTGCACGTAGGGGATCCTCTCCCCGTCCACCGACACCGCCTCGTGGCGCGTGACCACGAGGCCGTCCGCATCGAACAGCGCGGGAGCTTGGCGCAGCACGGCAGGGGCGGCGGAGCCTGAGCGCGTCAGCATCAGGGTCGCGGGCGTGACGGGATCGTTGGCCGCGGCGAGCAGGTCGCCGTTCGATTCCTCCTCCTCGCCGTCGAAGGACCAGACCTGCACCATGCCGAGTTCCGGCAGCCCGCCCACCGCGCTCTCGCTCCAGCCCTCGGGCGAGGGCGTGAAGACGGGGAAGCGCGCCGTGAGGTCGTCGAGGACCGACAGGACGAGCTGGCCGCCGGTCCAGAAGAAGCCCTGCAGGGCGCGGCGCGGCCCCGGCTCGAACAGCACCCGGAAGCTGCGCTCGCCCGCCAGGAAGGCGTCGAGCCCGATGCCGAGCACGGTATCGGGGGTGTAGGTCGTCGCCCCCACGGTCCAGGGCTTGCGCGGGCGCACCGCGAGGAAGCCGCGGTGCCACTGCGCCTCGGCGTCGGTGGGCAGATCGAGCCGGGTCTTCGGCCCGATGCGGTCGCCGATGTGGATCGCGGCGTCGAAGAAGCCGGTGCGCTCCACGAACACGACCCGCTCCGGCTCCACGCCCCGGTCTGGGGCGCCGTACACCACCATGCTCTCGGGTGCGGCCACGAAGAGGACGGGCGCCTGCATCGGATCGGTGCCGCGGCGCCACAGGCGCACGGTGCGGGCATAGCCCGAATGCGTGGCCATATCCTCGCCGAGCGGGCTGGCCAGCAGCACGGTGTCGGCGTCGAGCCACGCCGGATAGCTCTTGCCCTCCGGCAGCGCGAAACCGTCCGGCACGAAGCGCCGCGTCGGAAGGTCGAACTCGCGCAGCAGCGTGGCGTCGCCGCCGCCGCGCGAGAGCTGGAGCAGCACCCGCTCATGGGCGGGCGGCAGGCTGATCGCGCCGGCCCAGACCCAATCCTCGTTCTCCTCGCGGGCGAGCGCGTCGAGATCGAGCAGCACCTCCCAGGCCGGCTCGTCGCTGCGGTAGGACTCGAGCGTCGTGCGCCGCCACAGGCCGCGCGGGTGCTCGGCATCCTGCCAGAAATTGTAGAGACGTCCGCCGCGGCGCGTGACGCCCGGGATCTTGTCCGGCCGGTCGAGGGCGGCCTTCAGGCCGTCCCGGTCGGCGGCGAAGCGCCCGTCCGCGTAGGCCTCCAGGGTCGCGGCGTTCTGCGCCTCGACCCAGGCGAGCGGGCGCGCTCCGTCGATCTCCTCCAGCCACAGGTACGGGTCGTCGTCGGGCGCCGCGAGGGTCGGGCGCAGATCGGGCTGGAGCATCGGGAGCGGTCCGGGCGGGCAGGAGGTCTCCGCGGAACCTAGCCGGATGGTGTCGAGCGTCCAGGGGGGCGGGTTCGTCACACGGCTGCAACACGGCGCGGGTTTGAGGAACCGTGCGGTTCGCCGCCCCGACGGTTCGTTCCAGGATCCCGCATGACCGGCACCGCCCTCGCCGCCGCCCTCTGCCTCGGCCTGATGCTGATCAACCTCGGCAGCCTCGCGATCGCGATGGGCCGCATCGGCCGCACCCGGCGGGGCGGGGCGACGGCGCCGGTGCCGATCTCGATCGTGCGCCCGGTCTGCGGGCTGGAGACCTTCAGCGAGGAAACACTGCGCTCGGGCTTCCACCTCGCCTATCCGGCCTACGAGCTGGTCTTCTGCGTCGCGCGGGCGGGCGACCCGATCGTGCCGCTGGTGCGCCGGCTGATGGAGGAGCATCCCGGCGTGCCCGCGCGCCTGATCATCGGCGACGAGCGGGTGAGCGCGAACCCGAAGCTCAACAACTGCGTGCGGGGCTGGGAGGCGGCGCGCCACGACTGGATCGTGCTGGCGGATTCGAACGTGCTGATGCCGCCCGACTACCTGCAGATCCTGCGGGCCGCGTGGCGGCCGGACACCGGCCTCGTCTGCTCGACCCCGGTGGGCGCCCGGCCGCAGGGTTTCTGGGCCGAGGTGGAATGCGCCTTCCTCAACACCCTGCAGGCGCGCTGGCAATACGCGGGCGAGAGCCTCGGCCTCGGCTTCGCGCAGGGGAAGAGCATGCTCTGGCACCGCCCCTTTCTCGACGCGCAGGGCGGGATCCGGGCGCTCGGCGCGGAGATCGCCGAGGATGCGGCGGCGACGAAGCTGGTGCGGGCGGCCGGCCGGCGGGTCCACCTCGTGGGCGCCCCCTTCCCGCAGCCGCTCGGGCCGCGCCGGCTCGCCGAAATCTGGTCGCGCCAGGTGCGGTGGGCGCGGCTGCGCCGCGTCACCTTCCCGCTGTTCTTCGCCCCCGAGATCGGCACCAGCGCCGTGCCGCCGGCAATCCTCGGCTGCGTCGCGGCCGGCGGCGGCCTGCCGGGCGGCCTCGCCGCGATGGCGGTCCTCGGCCTGTGGTACGGCGCGGAATGGGGGCTCGCCGCCCGCAACGGCTGGCACCGCTCCTGGCGGATGCCGGCCGCCTGCCTCGCGCGCGACCTGCTGCTGCCGCCGCTCTGGCTCGCCGCCTGGGTGGCCCGCGGCATCGTCTGGCGCGGCACCGCGATGGACATCCCCACCAAGGCCGCGGCGCGGCTCGAAGCGGACGCGCCGGCCTGACGCACGGGATTGACACCCGGTCGGCCCCACGGCAGACCGGCGCCGGGCCCGCATGGCGGAATTGGTAGACGCGGACGACTCAAAATCGTCAGCCGCAAGGCGTGGGGGTTCGATTCCCTCTGCGGGCACCACCACCCCTCCGACGTTCCGTGGATGCCGGCCCTGTCGGGCTCCTTCCGATACCCTGCCGACGCCGCAGCTCTCACGGTCGCGCTCGGCGAAGTGCCGCCTTGCGGCTGGCGCGGGTGGCACCGGCCGGCGGAAACCCCTATATGGCGGGTATGACTGACGAGAGCATTCACCCCTATTCCATCGAAGTCGCCCCCCTCACCAAGCCGGGCGGCCAGTACCAGTGGGCCATCCGCAAGCGCGGCAAGCTCGTCGAGCGATCCGACCGGCCGCACGTCACCGAAGCCAAGGCGCATGCCAGCGCGCTCGCCGCCGTCGAGCGGGACCTGCATGCGGGGGCGTCCGGGCGGCGATAGTCCGCACCGAACCGCGATCTGCCACCCAGGACGGTCACGCCGGCCCGTTCGGCGCTGACCGGCCTTCCCCGCCGCGTGGGCGGTGGGGGGTGCGCCCCGGTCCAGACGGCCCCAGCCTCTCCACGCGATGTCAGCCGAGACCGAGTCCCTCCGCCTCGTGCCCCGCGCCCATCAGCGCGAGGCGCGCGAGGCGATTCTCGCTCACCGCGCGGAGGGCCGGCCCGGCTTCCTCCTCGGCGACATGACCGGGCTCGGCAAGACGTTGTCCGCGTGGACCGCCCTGGCTGCCATGCCCGAGCGCGACATCCTCGTGGTCTGCCCGAAGGGCGGCCTGCCGCAATGGCGGCGGACGATCGCGAACAGCGGCCTCGCCGAGAAGGCCGTGACGCTGATCAACTACGAGCGCACGAAGGCGCTGTTCGCGCCGCCGGCAGCGAGCACCCGGCGCTCGGTCCGCGCGCGCAACAACGAACTGGCCCGTGAGGGGCGGCTCAAGCGGGCGTGGCCCGTGGTGGTGTTCGACGAGGCGCACCGCCTGCGCAACCCTTACGCCCAGCAGAGCATGGCCTGCCGCCAGCTCGCCGATCAGGCGACGTTCGCCCTCTACATGAGCGCGACGGCCGGGCAGGCGCCGCACGAGCTGTTCTACCTCGGCCGCCTGCTCGGCCACGCCGCCGGGCGGCCCGTGTCGTCCCTGGCCGATTTCCGCGTGCTGATGCGCGCGCTCGGGATCGGTCGGGCGAAGGGGCGCTGGACGAACTGGTCCTGGACCCCCAACGAGCGCGACCGGCGCGTGATGGCGGATCTGCTCTACAGGGGCCGCGACGCGATCGGCCTGAGGCGCCGTCCCGCCGACATCGCCGGCTGGCCGGAGGTGCAGCGGGAGCTCGCCCCGACCGCGCTCGGCGCCGAGGAGCGCCGCCTGTACGAGGCGTCCTGGCGCGAGTTCCGCCGCGAGTTCGGGCTCCTCGGCGGCTCCACCCGGCGCCCGGCAGGCTGGGCGGCGGACCTGCGCTTCCGGCAGAAGGCGAGCCTCCTGCGCGTCGCGGGCAGTGCCGCCTTCGCGAGCGATCTTCTGGCCAACGGCGAGCAGGTCGCGGTCTCGGTCGCGTTCCTGGAGACCTCGGCGCTGCTGGCGGAAAACCTGCGCGGGCAGCGCTGGCGCGTGGGCGAGATCAACGGGCAGCAGCCGGCCGATGCGAACGAGGCGACGCGGCTCGCCTTCCAGCAGGGCCTGCTCGATGCCGTCATCTTCACGGTCACGGAGTCGATCTCGCTGCACCAGCACGAGCTGCCCGGCGGCGAGAGGCCGCGCGCGCTCGTGATCCACGACATGCGCCACAGCGCGATCCAGCTGCAGCAGATCGAGGGCCGGTGCCACCGAGACGGGCAGCATGCGGTGATCTACTACGCCTATGCGGAAGACACCGTGGAGGAGCGGATCGCCGCCACCGCCGTCACCCGGATGGCGGCGATGGACGGCATGGCGGGCGACGACACGGCCATGGCGGATGCCCTCGCGGCCGTCCTGTCGGACGCGGTCACCCATGGCGAGCCGTGACGGCGAGGCACGTCCGAGCCGTCACCCCTCACGCGACGACGAGGGCCTTCTAGCGCTTGGCGGCCGACCAGGAGGCGCGGACCTGCTCGACCGCTGGCGGCGGCAACGGGACGTAGCCGAGGCCGGCCGCCGCGGATGCCCCGCGCTCCAGGCCCCAGTCGAAGAACGTCAGCGCGCTGCGGGTGGCGCGGCCGGGCGGCGTGGCGGCGGGAAGCACCACGTAGGTCACGGCGACGATCGGATAGGCGCCCTCCCCCGCAGCGTCGACCAGCGACGTCGCGGACGCCCGGCCGCTCCGCCAGTCGGCGCCGGCCGCGGCGGCCCGGAAGGCCTCCGGCTCCGGGACCACGAACCGGCCCGCCCGGTTGAGGAGGGCCGCCCGCCTCAAGCCCGCCCGCTGCGCGGAGGCGAAGTCGACGTAGCCGATCGCGTTCTTCGTCTCCCGGACGGTCCGGGCGACGCCGTCGTTTCCCTTCGCGGCCAGCCCCGTCGGCCACGCGACGGTCTGGCCGACGCCGATCGGGCGCCACGCGGCACTGGCCCGCGCGAGGAAATCCGTGAAGGCGTAGGTCGTGCCGGACCCGTCGGCGCGACGGACCGGCGTGATCCGCGCGTCGGGCAGGCGCATGTCGGGGTTGAGGGCGGCGACCGCCGGGTCCGCCCAGGAGGTCACCTTGCCGAGATAGATGTCGGCCAACACCTCGCCGTTGAGCCGCAGCGGCGCGTCGCCCAGGCCCTCGATGTTCACGGCGACGACGATGCCGCCGACGACGATCGGGAATTGACGCACCGCGTAGCGCGCCAGTTCGTCGTCGGACAGCGGCACCTCGGTGGCCGCGAAGTCCACCGCCCGTTCCGTCAGGCGCATCACGCCCGCCTGCGAGCCGACCGCCTCGTAATCCAGGCCGCTCCCCACCGGCTGGAACTCGGCCGTCCGCTCGGCCTGCAGGTAGTCCTGCGACCAGCGGTTCAGCAGGGGCTGGACGAAGGTCGAGCCGGCGCCGGCGATGTCCTGGGCCTCCGCCGGAGCGGCCGGCAGCCACGCCGCCGCGGCCATCAGGACCGCGCACAGCACGGCTGGGAGGCTGGAGCGCCCGGAGGGGCGGAGGTCGCGAAGCATGAGGGTCCACCGCAGGTCGGGGCGCGCCGGTCGACGGCGCCGCGGGCGATCGGGTCAGATTGGGGCGGGAACCGGTCCGAGGCCGCCGACCTCGCGCGGCGCCTCGGACGAGGCGGCGATCTCCCGCGACACCGATTGCCGCTCGGCATCGAGCCGCTCGATCAGGAAGTAGGCGCGCTCCGCGCTGCCGAGCAGCGCCAGGATCGCGCCGCGCTCCTCCCACGGCAGGTCGGCCCCGAGCCGCAGCGCCTGCGCGCGCATCTCGGCGACGGCCGGCAGGCGGGAGGCGGCGTCGGCCGCGACGGGCGGGCTGGCTTGATCGATGGGCACCACGGCGCGCATCGCGTCCGCCACGTCGCCGATCATGCGGTCGACGAGGGCGCGGCCGGCCGGTCCGAAGGGCTGGCGCTCGACGCGCCGGGCGATCTGGTGAAGCGTTTCCCCGAGGCTCGCCGTGAAGTCCTCCTCCTCGATGAGACTCGCCACGAGGTCGGCGCGCGCATAGGGGAGATCCGCCTTGAACAGGCCGGCCGTGTAGGACCGGATCTCGCGGTTGAGCACGTCCATGGCCGCGTAGTGTTCTTCGATCTTGTCGGGCGCGTCGGGCTTGCCGCGGGCGATGTCGAGCAGCAGCAGCGCCGCCTCCAGGTAGCGGCCGATCTCGCGGCGGATGGCGGGAAGCGCCGTCGCGGGATCGCGCGCCGCCTCGCCCGTGAGGAAGCGGGGCTGCGCGTAGTCCTCGACGTCGTCCAGCGAGGAGGCCCCGACCTTCATCAGCACCCGCTCGAACACGCCCACGAAGGGATAGAGCAGCAGCGTGTTGAAGATGTTGAAGAAGGTGGAATAGACACCGACCGCCACCGGCACGAGCGGAAAGGTCTCCTTGCCGTTGACGACGACCGGCACGCCCGGATCGCCGCCGAACCACTGCATCGCCCAGGTGAGCACGTCCATCGAGACGAAGAACAGCGGAACGGTGACCATCACGCCGATGATGTTGAAGGAGATGTGGGCGTAGGCCGCGCGCTTGGCGTTCTTCGACAGGTTCAGCGACGCCATCCAGGACGTGATGGTCGTGCCGAGATCCGCGCCGAGCGAGAAGGCGACCGCCGTCTTCCAGTCGAGGATGCCGGCCGCACCCAGGCCCATGACGATGCCGATCGTGGCCGACGAGGAGTGGATCATGGCCGTGATGCCGGCCGCGATCAGGACGCAGTAGATCAGGTTGAGGTAGGTGTCGGCCCGGAGCGAGGAGATGACCGACATCACCTCCGGCATCGAGCGCAGCGGACGCAGGCCCCCGGTCATCAGGTTGAGGCCGTAGAAGATGAGCGCGAAGCCCATGCAGGCGAGCGCGATGTTCTTGATCCGGTCGGTCTTCGCGAAGATGTGGATGAGCGCGAAGATGCCGGCGAGCAGGAGGCCGAGCGGCCCGAGCGGCAGGGCGATGAGCCCGTTGCCGAGCGTCGTGCCGATATTGGCGCCCATGATGACGGCGATCGCCGGACGCAGGCCGACCACGCCGGCGTTGACGAGGCCGACCACCATGACGGTCATGGCTGTCGAGGATTGAATGACGCCGGTGATGAAGGTGCCGGCGAGTACACCTTTGGCGGGTGTTCCGGCGATGCGCGCAAGCAGAGCGCGCATCTTGTTGACGGCGAGCGACTGGATGCCGTTCGACATGAACTCGAGGCCGAGCATGAAGATGCCCAGGCCGCCGATGACCGGGACGATCACCTGCGTGAAGAGGTCGACCTGCTGCATGTCGTGTGCTCCGCCGATGCCGCGGTCGACCCTGACGCGCCGATGGAATTTTTAGGAACTTCATGATGACGGAGGCATGACGGTCAGATCTGCCCGACCGTGGCTGCGGCTTCATCCGGTTGCTCGTGACCCGCCCGGATCGCCACGGCGCGCGGCGGCGAGAATCCGGTACGGCGGGCGATCCGGCTGATCCGCTTCCCGTCGCCATCGTGGGAGATCGGGCCCGCACGATCGAAGCGGCGACGCAGGAAGCGACGCCGATTGCGCCACCGGACCGGCACCTGCTCCGACCGGCCGGCGGCCATCTTCGTGCTTGACGAGTCCGGCCGAGTAGCACCTTCTGCACCGAGAACCAGTTCAGGTCGGGAGGCTCGCTCGATGAATGTGAAGCAATTGCTGCTGTCCGTCGGATTTTTCGCACTGTCGACGGCACCTGTCCTGGCACAGACGAGTGTCAAGGTCGGTGTCCTGAACGATATGTCGGGCGTCTATTCGGATATCGGCGGCAAAGGCTCGGTCGTCGCGGCGCAACTGGCTGCAGAGGACTTCGCGGCGATCAGCAAGGACGTCACCGTCGAGATCGTGTCCGCCGATCACCAGAACAAGCCGGACATCGGAGCCGGGATCGCCCGGCAATGGTACGACCGGGAGGGGGTCGACGCCATCTTGGACGTGCCGACGTCGTCGGTCGCGCTCGCGGTCAGTCAGATCACGCGCGAGAAGAACAGGATCTTCATCGATTCGGGGGCCGGCAGCACCGATTTGACCGGGCCGCAATGCTCCCCCAACACCGTGCACTGGACCTACGACACCTACGCCCTCGCCAACGGCACGGGCAGCGCCATGGTCAAGCGCGGCGGCGACACGTGGTTCTTCCTGACGGCGGATTACGCCTTCGGCCAATCGCTCCAGAGCGAGACCGCTGCCGTCGTCACCCGGAACGGCGGCAAGGTCCTCGGCTCCGCCAAGGTGCCGTTCCCGGCCAACGATTTCTCGTCCTTCCTGCTGCAGGCGCAGGGGTCGGGCGCCAAGGTGATCGGGCTGGCGAACGCCGGCGGCGACACCATCAACGCGGTCAAGCAGGCCAACGAGTTCGGCATCACGCAGGGTGGGCAGAAGCTCGCGGCGCTCCTGTTCTACGTGCTCGACGCCAAGGCGCTCGGCCTGCAGACGGCGCAGGGGCTGGTGCTCACCGAGGCCTTCTACTGGGACCTGAACGACGGCACGCGGGCCTTCTCGGAACGCTTCGCGAAACGGGCGAACGGCAACATGCCGACCATGAACCAGGCCGGCGTGTACGCCGGACTGATGCACTACCTGAAGGCCGTCGTGGCGACGAAGTCGAAGGACGCGAAGGTCGTGATGGAGTGGATGAAGGCCAACCCCACCGACGACCCGCTGTTCGGCAAGGGCATGATCCGGCCGGACGGGCGCAAGATCCACGACATGTACCTGTTCGAGGTGAAGAAGCCGGCCGAGTCGAAGGGGCCGTGGGACCTCTACAACAAGCTTGCGACGATCCCCGGCGACCAGGCCTTCAAGCCCATGAGCCAGGGCGGCTGCCCCCTCGTCGGCAAGCTCTGACGGCGCAAGGCGGGATGGAGGGCGGCGCTCATCGCGGAGCGCCGCCGCCGGCCGCACGGCGGGCTCAGGCGTCCACCACTCCCTCGGGCGTCAAGGCGGCACCGACCGGATCGTGGAGGTCGGCTTCTCCGAGAAGCACGACGCCCGGTGCGGCGGCGATCCATCCGTCGAGCACCGCCTGTTCGAGCTTGAGGTCGACAGACGGACCGGTCGGGCGCGCCGGGACGGCAACGACGATCTGGAGATGCGGCCCGTGCCGTCCCGACCCACCGGCGCGCGATCCCGCTGAGCGGCCTCGGCGAGGTCCGCCGCGGAGTGCTCCCGAAAAGCGCGCGCGAGGGGTATCCACGTCGTCGGACAATACTCTAATCGGCCTTGCGGGTGTCGAGCAGCGCCCACTCGCTGCCTTTCACCTCAACGACGTAGATCGGCTTGATCGCGTCGCGCTCCTCGCCGAACGAGATGCTGCCCTCCAGCGCATCGAAGTCCTTCAGCGACGCCAGGGCGTCCCGGACGGCCGTGCGCTCGGCGGCGAGCTTGCCCGGTTCGGCCGTCACCTTGGCGCGCGAGGCCGCCTCGGCGATCAGGTAGACGATGTCGTAGGCGGCGGCGTCCTGCTGGTTCGGCTCGTGGCGGGCGATGCCGGCAGCCTTCGTCCGCTGGCCGAACTCCTTGGCGAAGGCCTGCGTGCGGGCATTCAGCGGGGTGAAGAAGGTCGTCCCGATGGTCAGGGTCTCGCCCGCGCCCTCCATGCGCCGCGGCAGCTCCGGGTCGGCGATCGTGGTGCCGCCGATGAGGCGGCCCTTCACGCCCTGGCGCTTCATCTCCTTGGAGAGGTTCACCGCCGCCTCGGGCGGGGCGCCGAGCCCGATGACGTCCGCCTGCATCTGAGCGAGGCGCGAGACCTGCGGCGACAGGTCGAAGGCGTTGTACTGGAAGTCGACGCTGCCCTTCACCGGGATCTCGTACGTCGCGAGCAGGCCCGGCAGGACCGCCGTGCCGATCGACTTCGACACCACGTCGTCGGTGGCGTACGCGATGGCGCCGCTGGCGCGCGGCAGGTTCTTGTCCTTGAGCGTCGCCAGGACCTGATCGATGACCTTGCCCTCGTCGCGGGTGTTGCGGAAGGCGTAGGAGAAGCCCTTGGTCAGGTTGGGCGCCGAGGACGACATCGAGATCTGCACGATACCGAGCCGCTCACCGGCCGGGAACGCGACACGGACCTCGCTCGAACTGAACGGGCCGATGACCGCCAACGCCCTGTCGTCCTCGGCGAAGCGGCGGACCGCGAGGGCGGCCTGCTTCGGGTCGCCGCCGGTGTCGAACTTGACCAGCCGCAGGGTGTGGCCGCCGACGCCGCCCTTTGCGTTGATCTCGGCGACCGCCATGTCGACCGCCACCTCGTTGGTGTTGGCGAGGCTCACATAGGGACCGGTCTTCGCCATCGAGAAGCCGAGGACGATCTCGGCCGCCCCGGCGCCCGGCGCCGCGAGCAGACAAACCGCCATGGCCGCCGCACCGATCCACTTGCCCGTCACTGTCATCACCCGGCCCTCTCTGGTTGGTCGACTTGCCCGTGTGTTGAATGACCTGGGCCCGCCGCGGCGCCTCGGTGCAGGGCGGCCGGCTCGCCCGCGGTGCGGCCGAGATAGGCTTCGGCGAGGCGCGGATCGTCGGCGAGTTCCCCAGGGTCGCCCGCCATCACGATCCGCCCCAGTTCCAGCACGGCGGCCGTGTAGGCCACGGCGAGGGCCTGGGCGGTGTTCTGCTCGACGAGCAGGATCGTGATCCCGTCGCGGTTGAGCTCGCGGATCAGCGCGAACAGGTGGCCGATGAACAGCGGCGACAGGCCCAGCGACGGCTCGTCGAGCATCAGCAGCCGGGCCGGGCGATCATCGCCCGCCCGACCGCGAGCATCTGCTGCTCGCCGCCCGAGAGGCAGGACGCCGCCATCTGGCGGCGTCGGCCGAGATTCGGAAACCGCTCGTAGATCGCGGCGATGTCGCGCCGCACGCCGTCGGGATCGCGCCGGAGATGGGCGCCGACCAGAAGATTCTCCTCGGTGGTCAGCGAGACCAGGATCCGGCGCCCCTCCGGCACCAGCACGAGGCCGCCGGCCAGCCGGGCGGGGACGCCCGCCGCCGTGATGTCGCGGCCGTCGAAGACCACCCGCCCGCTGCGCGGGCGCACCACCCCGGCGACCGCCTTGAGCAGGCTGGTCTTGCCGGCCCCGTTGGCCCCGAGCAGGGCGACGATTCCGCCCTCGGGTACGGCGAGCGACAGGTCCTGCAGCGCGGTGACGTGGCCGTAGGCGACCGAGAGCCCGGCGATGTCGAGGAGCGTGCGCATCAGGCCGCCTGCCCCAGATAGGCCGCGCGCACCCGCTCGTCGCGCTGCACCTGCGCCAGCGTGCCCTCGGCGAGTTTCTGGCCGAAATCGAGGACCACGACGTGCTCGCAGACCTCGCCGACGAACTGCATGTCGTGTTCGACGACGAGCAGCGTGACGCCGCGCCGGCGCAGCAGGGCGAGGTGGTCGCGCAGGGCGTTGGTCTCGGTCGGGTTGAGGCCGGCGGCGGGCTCGTCGAGCATCAGCAGCGATGCCCCCGCCAGGGTGGCGCGCACGAGGTCGATCCGCTTGCGCAGGCCGTAGGGCAGAGCCCCCACCGCCGCGTCGGCGCAGGCCGCGAGCCCGGCCTCGGCGAGGGCATCGATCGCCTCGCGGCGCCAGCGGTGATTGGGGACGAGGCGGAACGGCACCAGGAGGTCGCGCAGGCCGCGCGTGGTGGCGTGCTGGCCGACGAGCAGGTTGTCCACCACCGACAGGTGGTCCATCAGCCGGACGTTCTGGAAGCTGCGCGCGATGCCGTGCCGGATGCGCTGGCGCGAGGGCAGCGCGGTGATGTCCTGCCCGGCGAGCAGGATGCGCCCGGCGGTCGGTTCATAGACGCCGCTCACGAGGTTGAACACGGTGGTCTTGCCGGCGCCGTTGGGGCCGATCAGCGCCGTCGCCTGGCCCTCGGGCACGGTGAAGCTGAGGTCCTGCAGCACCTGGAGGCCGCCGAAGGCGATCGAGAGATGCTCGATGGCGAGAAGCGCGGTCATGATCCGGAGATCTCCGTGCTCAGGCGTGCCTCGGCGGCCGGGCGCCCGGCGGCGCGAAGGGCGCGCCCGCGCAGGCGCGCCGGCCAGCGGGCGCCGGCGGTCACCAGCCCCTGCGGCCGCAGGGCCATGAAGCCGATGATGAGGAGGGCGAACAGGACGTAGCGCCAGCCGCCGCCGACCCTCAGCACCTCGGGAAGCAGGGTGAAGAAGGCGGCGCCGACGAGCGGCCCCCACACCGTCTGGACGCCGCCGAGCAGGACGTACAGCACCGTGAAGATGCTCAGCGCGACGTTGAAATGCTGCGCCTCGACGAAGCTGAAATGGTGGCCGTAGAGGCCGCCGCCGAGCCCGCCGACCACCGCCCCGAGGGTGAGCGCGCCGACCTGCACCGCCCGGACGTCGACGCCCATCAGGTCGGTCACGACCGGGTCGCTCTTGATCGCCGTGAGGTAGAGGGCGAAGCGGGTGCGCGAGAGCAGCAGCACCGCGGCGACGATCGCGGCGGTCGCGGCGAACACGGCCCCGGGCCCGGCATAGGCCGTCACCGTGTAGCCGGCGGCGCCGCCGACGACTTCGAGGTTGAGGAAGATCGCCGCGATCACCTGCCCGAGGGCGAAGGTCGCCAGGGCGAGGGAGATGCCCTGGGTGCGCAGGATCGGCACCGCCACGAGCAGCGCGAGCAGGCCGGCGCAGGCGCCGCCGGCGGGAATCGCTGCGCCCATCGGCCAGCCGGCCTCGTTGGTAAGGTAGGCGGCGGCGTAGGCCCCGGTCGCCATGAAGCCGGCGACGCCGAGGTTGAGCTGGCCGGCGGCCATCGGCAGATAGACCGCGTAGGCCGCGATCACGTTGAAGCAGAGGATGACCAGAAGGCCGGACTGGTAGCCGGTCATTACAGCTTCTCCCGAGCCGGAGGACGGCCGAACAGGCCCTGCGGGCGCAGCACCATCACGGCGAGAAGCAGGCCGTAGACCGTGACGTTGACGACGTCGGCGCCCAGATAGGTGATCGACAGAACCTCGGTCAGGCCGATCAGCAGGCCGCCGACGACGGCGCCCCAGATGCTGCCCATGCCGCCGAGGATCATCGCGGCGACGCCCTTGAAGCCGACGCCCTCGCCCATGAACGGCGACACTTGGAGGTAGTTGAGGGCGAACAGCACGCCGCCGAGCGCCGTGACCACCGCGCTGAGGAGGAAGATCGCCGGCACCAGCCGCCCGACATCGATGCCGAGGATCACCGCGGTCTCGCGGTTCTCGGCGATGCTGCGGACCTGCCGGCCGAGGCTGGTGCGCGACAGCACCAGGGAGATCGCCACGACGAGCGCCAGGGCGACCGCGAGGCTGATGAGCTGGGCGCCGCCGATGACGAGGCCGGCGATGCGCAGGTTGAAGTCGGGCACCAGCGCCGGGAAGGCCTGCTGATCGGACCCGGCGCCGACGAGCGCGAGGTTTTCCAGGAGGACCAGGAAGCCCAGCGAACTGACGAGGGGCACCTCGGGCTCGCGCGCCTGGCTGCGCCGGTAGGACAGCCGCTCGACGGCGAGCGCCACCAGCCCCGCCGCCGCGATCGCACCCAGAACCGCGAGGCTCCAGTGCAGGCCCTTGCCGATCAGGATCCAGGTCACCATCCCGCCGACCATGAACAGGCCGGGAATCGAAAAATTGAGGAAGTTCAGGATGCCGATCGACAGCGTGAACGAGACCGCCACCAAGACGTAGATCGCGCCGAGCATCAGGCCGTTGACGAGTTGCTGGGCGATCATGCGGGTCGGACCTTCGGCTCGGGACCGGCGTGAGGCGGAGGGGCGGTCATCGTCGGCCGGCTCAGACCGGGTCGAAGTAATGAAGCTCGAACAGGAGGCAGCCGCCCTCGGACTTGAACGGGCCGTGGAAGGCGCCCGGGGGCCGGCAGGCATAGGTGAAGGGCTTGAACGCCTCGCCGCCGTTGCCCTGCTCGTCGTTGCCGACCGTCAGGTCGCCGGAGACGAGGAAGACCTCCTCCCAGTATTGGTGGACGAACGGCGCGGTGGTGAACACGCCGGGCTCGAAACGCAGCAGCCGGCTGCGGCTGCCGCGCCGACCCGCCTCGTCGAGGGCGCCCGACAGGATCTTCTGCCGGATGCCGGCGGGATAGCCCGGCGGCACCTCCCAGCCCTCGGTCATGTCGACGGCCCGGAACTCGTCGTGCACCTTGTTGATGGCCACGGCTCATCTCCTTGAGGAACGATGGGGGAAAAGCAGGGGGTTCAGGCGGCGCGGGCGGCCTGCAGCTCGCGGCCGAGGTCGTAGCTGCCGAGCATGCCGGTCACGAGGGCGCCGGCCGCCGCCCAGTCGTAGGTGCGGTACGAGTGGCCCTTGGTGACGAAGGTCGCGCCGGCGTAGAACATCTCGTACTGCTGATGGCGCGAGGCGAATTCCGAGCCGACCGCGTCCCAGGCGAGCTTGTAGAACTTGACCCGGTCTTCGGCGGTGGCGGCCGGGGATTGCTGCGTCTTCCCGATCAAGGCGGCGATGTCGGGGTTGGCGAAGTCCTCGACCGAGGACGGCAGCATGATGAGGCCGCCGCCGGCCAGCTCACGCAGGGTGTTGAGGATCTTCGGGTAGAGCTGCTGGGTGAGGGTCTGCGCCGCGTAGAGGGTGTGGCGGTCGGGGACGAAGTAGCGGCCCCTCTGCGTGCCCTTGGCCTCCATCGCGGCCACCAGCGCGTCGATCATGCCGCCCTCGGCGGCGAGCTGGCCCAGGGTCTCGCGCACCTGCGGGAAGGCGAGGATCCCGTTCATCTCGGCGGTGCGGTGGGCCAGCCCGATGAGGAAGCGCACCTTCACCGACAGGCGGATCATCGCCTGGTAGTTCTGGTAGACGTGGGCCGGCGTCGCGTGGAACTGCTTCTGGCACATCGCGATGTTCTTGAACACGAACACACGGTCCCACGGCACCTTGACGTCGTCGAAGTACAGGACGGCGTCGTTCTCGTCGAAGCGGCTCGACAGCGGATTGTCGAAGACGTGGGCCGCGGCCGCCTCGTAGGATTTGCGCGACAGGATCGTCAGCCCGGGCGTGTCCATCGGGATGGCGAAGGACAGCGCGTAGGGCTCGTCGCCGGGCTGGAGCGGCTGGATGCAGGTGACCAGCACCTCGTTGGCCATGATGCCGCCGGTGGCGAGCATCTTGGCGCCGCGCACCGTGATGCCGGCGGCGTCCTGGTCGACCACGCCCGCGGTCAGGAAGGCGTCCTTCTGCTGCGCGGCGCTCTTGGAGCGGTCGGCCTGCGGGTTGATGATGACGTAGGTGAGGTAGAGGTCGTTGTCGCGGGCATAGGTGTAGTAGTCGGCGAGCGCACCCGCCCGGTCCCGGTCGTATTCCTCGAACACGTCGAGCCCCATGACCATCCCGGCGATGCAGGAGGCGACGTGGTCCGGAGCGCGGCCGAGGAAGCCGGCATGCAGCCCGGTCCAGGCCTCAAGGCCCTGCCGGCGGGCCACGAGGTCGCCGTAGCTCTCCGGCAATTGCCAGATGCGGTTGGCACGCCCGCCCTCCGGCGTGCCGAAGCTCATCAGTTCGGCATTCGCCGGGTCGCTGGCGAAGTCGAACAGGCGGCCGACCGAGGCGATCGTGCGGGCGAAGGCCGGGTGGCGCGTGGCGTCCTCCACCCGCCGGCCGTCGATGTAGAGGGCCCGCCGGTCCTTCAGCGAGGCGATGTGCTGACTTCCGGTCTTCATGGTCGTTTCCTTCCCGGAATGGTGCGCCGGAGCTTTCGTCGCCTCGGCGGAAGACGTGGCGAGAAGAGACGGAACCGGTCGGTCCGGCTCAGTAGTGCATCGGCAGGGGCCACGCGGGCGCGCGGTCGTCGCCCGCACAGACGCCGTGGTAGCGGCCGCGGAAGAACACGAGCGGCGGCGCGTCGCCGTGGGCGGTGAAGCGCACGACGCGGCCGAGGAAGATCTCGTGGTCGCCGCCGTCGTGGCGGGCGAAAGGCTCGCACTCGAAATGCGCCAGCGCCCCGGCGAGCAGCGGCGCCTCGGCGTGGCCGAGGGTGTGCTCGACCGCGCTCCACTTGTCGCTCAACGAGCGAGCGAACTGGTTCGACAGGGTTTCCTGCGACCGGCTGAGGATGTTGACGGCGTAGCCCGCCGCCTCGCGCATCGCCGGCAGGCTGTGCGCCCGGCGGTCGACGCTGAACAGGATCAGCGGCGGGTCGAGCGAGACGGAGTTGAACGAACTCATGGTGAGCCCGATCGCCTCGCCGTCGCCGCCCCGCGCCGTGATGACGGCGACGCCGGTGGCGAATTGCGACAAGGCAGACCGGAATGCGCGCTGATCGAAGGCCATCGCCCGTCCCCGCGAGATAGCTTTGATACAAAGCTATCTTCGGAGATCAGGCAAGCCTTTTCTTTCGGCGAAGATTGCCTGCGGATCGAGCGCGCTGCCTGATCGAGCGCCGCCTCGGGCGGGTGCGGCCTTGGAGGAGGTGCGGCCGCTACCCGGCCGCCGGGGCGGCGCGCCTGCCCGGCTCGGTCAGCGCCTCCAGCAGGGCGGTGGCCTTGTCCCCGCACGGCACCAGGCGGGCCATCAGGCCGGCGAGAATCCGGAATTCCTCCGCGCTCAGGCAGTCGAACAGGGCATCGTTGACGGGGGCGAGGACCGGGCGCAGGCCGGCGAGGCGGCGGCGCCCCTCGTCGGTGATGCTCAGCAGCACCCGGCGCCGGTCGCGCTCGTGCCGGCGCTTCGCCACCAGATCCTCGGTGACGAGCTTGTTGACCTCGATGGTGACGAAGGCGCCCGACAGGTGCAGGTGCTCGGCGAGCCGGCTGACGCCGACCCCCTCCTCCCCTTCCAGATGGGCGATCGAGATCAGCGTCGTGTAGGCGACGCCGGACAAACCGATCTGCGACCCGAACCCGGCCCGGCACTGGGCCACGCGGGCGCTGAAGGCGAGGAAGTTCTGGATGAAGGCTCGGAACTCGGTGTCGTTCTGGCCCGGCATCAGCTCGGGCTTGGAGACGGAGTATGCGGACACGAAAGCTCCCCGGCGCGGCTTCGCCGGGCTTGAGGTCGCCTCATCCCCCCGCCCTGTCAATCGCCGCGGACTCCGGGCCGCGGCATCGCCCTCAGGTCAACGGGAGTTCGCTGCGTCATGGCTCCATCCCCTCGAGAGGTGGAGCTTCCGGGAAATCCCGGGGTGGTTCACGTCGGCGGTTCACTTCGGGACTGCGTTCGATCCTCGACGCTCACCGCCTCAAGCGCGATGCCGTCCTGGCGGAGAACGCCATTCGCAAAAGCGAAGCAGAAACGAAAGGTCCCGACCGCGCGCCGATCGTCACAATCCGTTCTGTGATGAAAAGGGAAGTAACGCTGATAGCGGATGGCTGGGGGACGTGGATTCGAACCACGACTAACGGAGTCAGAGTCCGCTGTTCTACCGTTAAACTATCCCCCATCAGGACGCCGCGGTGTCGCTGGCATCCCAACCGACGGGCGGACCGTCATGCGGCCGCCTCGGGTGCGGTGCAGATAGGACGGTTCGCCGGGACGGTCAAGGGATTCCTTGAGGCCCTGTCCCGGGGAGTGCCGCTCAGCGCAGGGCGCCGCAGAAGCGCTGGATGCGGGTGCAGGCCTCCTCCAGCACTTGGTTCGAGGTGGCGTAGGAGATGCGCAGGTTGGGACCGAGGCCGAAGGCGGAGCCATGGACCGCCGCCACGCCCTCGCTCTCCAGGAGCGCCGTGACGAAGTCCTCGTCGGTCTCGATCACCGTGCCGTCGGGCGTACGGCGCCCGATGAGGTCGGCGCAGGACGGGTAGACGTAGAAGGCGCCCTCCGGCATCGGGCAGCGCAGGCCGTTGGTCTGGTTGAGCATCGAGACCACGAGGTCGCGGCGGGTCTGGAAGGCGGCGCGGAAGCGCGCCAGGTGCTCCTGCGGGCCGTCGAGGGCCGCCACCGCCGCCCATTGCGAGATCGTCGCGGCGCCCGAAGTCTGCTGGCCCTGGACGAAGTCCATCGCCTTGATCAGGGGCTCGGGGCCGGCCGCGTAGCCGATGCGCCAGCCGGTCATCGCGTAGGCCTTCGAGACGCCGTTCATGGTCAGCGTGCGCTCGTAGAGGCCTGGCTCCACCTGGGCGGGCGTCACGAAGGTGAAGTCGCCGTAGCAGAGGTGCTCGTACATGTCGTCGGTGAGCACCCAGACGTGCGGATGCCGCATCAGCACGTCGGTGATCCGCTTCATCTCGGCGTGCGCGTAGGCGGCGCCCGAGGGGTTCGAGGGCGAGTTCAGGATCAGCCACTTGGTCTTGGGCGTGATCGCGCGCTCCAGCTCCTCGGGCTGCAGCTTGAAGTCGTTCTCCATCGTGGTGTCGGCAAAGACCGGCGTGCCGCCGCACAGGCCCACCATCTCCGGGTAGGAGACCCAGTAGGGCCGCGGGATCACCACCTCGTCCCCCGGGTTCAGGGTGGCGAGGAGCGCGTTGTAGATGACCTGCTTGCCGCCCGTGCCGACGATCGTCTGCGAGGGCTTGTAGTCGAGGCCGTTCTCGCGCTTAAACTTGCGGGCGATCGCCTCGCGCAGCGGCACGATGCCGGAGACCGGCGGGTACTTGGTCTCGCCGCGCCCGATCGCCTCCACGGCCGCCTGCTTGATGTGGTCGGGCGTGTCGAAATCCGGCTCGCCGACCGACAGGCTGATGACGTCGCGCCCCTGCGCTTTCAGGTCCCGCGCCTTCTGGGTCATCATGATGGTCGCGGACGGCTTCACGCGCGAGAGGGCGTCGGCCAGAAAGCCCATGGGACACTCCACCTTCAGGAAGAACCTGCCGCTCGGCAGGGCGGCCGGGAACGATTCCGGCCGGTTCGTCAAGCGGCGCGGACCCTAGTCCCGGGCACCGGACGGGGCAAGCGGCAGGGCGAGGGTCAGGGCAAGGGTCAGGGCAAGGGTCAGGGCAAGCGGCGGCGGCGCGTCAGGCGGCGCGCGCGGGGCGGCCCGGCGGCTTGTCCTCGCCCGCCACGTCGACGGCACCGAGCGCGTCCATGACCCGGGCGGCCGGCAGGGTGACGATCACCTCGGTGCCCTCGCGGGGCTTCGACTTGAGCTGGAAGCCGCCGCCGTGCAGGTCGACGAGGCCCTTCACGATGGGCAGGCCGAGCCCCGAGCCCTGCTCGGCGGTCTTGATCGCCAGCGAGCCGCGGCCGAAGGACGACATCACGGTGGGGATCTCGTCCTCCGGGATGCCCGGGCCGGTGTCGCGGATGCTCACGTACTGCCCGCCCGACGAGGTCCAGCCGACCTTGATGGTGATCTCGCCGCCCGGCGGCGTGAACTTGATCGCGTTCGACAGGATGTTGAGCACCACCTGCCGCATCGCCCGCTCGTCGGCCCACAGCCGCGGCAGCGAGGGGTCGACCATCTCCCGGAAGGTCTGGTTCTTGGCCCGGGCGCGCAGGGTCATCATGTGGCGGCACTCCTCCACCACGTAGGCGAGGGCCACCGCCTCCTCGTTCAGCTCGTAGCGACCGGCCTCGATGCGCGAGAGGTCGAGGATCTCGTTGATCAGGTTGAGCAGGTGCAGGCCGCTGTCGTGGATGTCGGTGGAGTATTCCTGGTAGGAGGGGGCGGCGTGCGGGCCGAAGACCTCGTTCTTCATCACCTCCGAGAAACCCAGGATGGCGTTGAGCGGCGTGCGCAGCTCGTGGCTCATGGTGGCGAGGAAGCGGGACTTGGCGAGATTCGCCTCCTCGGCGCGCCGCCGCGCCTCGTCCGAATTGGCCTTGGCCTGTTCCAATTCGCCGAAGATCGCGTCCTTCTCGGCCCGCGACTGCAGGGCCGCCACCGTCGAGGCGAAGAGGTGGCGGGCCAGCACGAGGAAGAAGAGCTGGGCGCCCACCGCCATCAGGACCAGCAGCGCCGCTTCCATCGTCCGCGTCTCGACGAGGACGCAGAGCGTGGCGAGGGTGAGCGGCACGAGGCCGGCCAGCGCCGCGAGCGGCACCGTGGCGGCGAGCATCGTGGTGACGGCCGCCACGATGACCATGACGAACAGCACGAAGGCGCGCGCGTTCGGCGCGTCCACCGAGAGAAGCACCAGCACCAGCATCGCCCAGGCGACGCCGCGCAGCACCTCGCCGATCACCGCCCGCCGCCGCGCGGCCGGCAGCGAGAGCGCCTCCGGATCCTCGCGCAGGAACCCGCGGGAGAGCGCGGTGCCCACCCCCGTGGCGAGGATGACGCCGCCGCACCACAGGCCGCTCCACAGGACCGGTGCCCAGAACACCGAGGCCGCCCCGATGGAGAGCGCCAGGAGGACCAGCGGCAGGAGCGCGCCGACCCGGTACTGCGCGAAGATGCGCAGGAGTTCGTAGTCGAAGGCCCGCTCGAGCCCGATCGAGGAGGTCAGCCGCTCGCGCACCGAGCGCACGTCGCGCGCCCGCTGCCGGCGCCGGGCCGCCTCCTCGGCGGTCGGGCCGCGCCCCCGCTGCACCATCTGCGCCGTGAGTTCGGACATGGGGTGAGGTCGCGCGGCTCCCTGGGCACCGCCGCGGGTCTCGCGGGGCTCAGATCAGGCGGGTGGGAGCCGGAGCGTTGCGGAAAATCATTAAGGTTGCCCTGACCTGACCGCGCGAATTGCGCGGGATCGCCGCCGACGCGGTGCAGCGGGCGCGAGTTGGATGTGCGGCAGCGCACACCGGCACCGCTTGCGCCGGTGGCAGGTGTCGCGCCACACCCTGGGAGGCTGGAACAGCTCCAGCCTGTCGCCCCGCCTCTCGTCGGAGACCGCGATGCCGAAGCTGACCGTCAATGGCAGAACCCACGAGGTCGATGCCGACCCCGACATGCCGCTCCTCTGGGCGATCCGCGATCACCTCAACCTGACCGGCACCAAGTACGGCTGCGGCATCGCCCAGTGCGGCGCCTGCACGGTGCACATCGACGGGCAGCCCGCCCGCGCCTGCCAGACCCGCATCGGCGACGTGGCCGAGGCCAAGATCACCACCATCGAGGGGGTCTCGGGCCAGGTCGCGGAGGCGGTCCAGGCCGCGTGGCGCAAGCTCGACGTGGTGCAGTGCGGCTACTGCCAGTCCGGCCAGATCATGTCGGCGATCGGGCTCCTGTCCGAGAACAAGGCCCCGAGCGACGCGGACATCGCCAGCGCGCTCGACGGCAACATCTGCCGCTGCGGCACCTATCAGCGCATCAAGGCGGCGGTCCACGACGCCGCCCGCTCCCTCGCCTGAGCGGGAACCAGACCGGGCGGGTCCCGCCGCCCCGGACCGTTCCCACAGGTTCTTGATTCCGCATCCGCCGCGCCGCCGGTCCGGTGACCGCCGCAGGCGAAGGATGCGTCAGCCGGAGGCCGCCCATGTTCCACGCCCTGCGCGCCCGCGCTCCCGTTTCCTCCCGCCGCGCCTTCCTGGCCGGGGCCGCCTCCGTGGGCGGCGCCCTGGTGGTCGGCTTCCACCTCGACCTGCCCGGCACGACCGCCCGCGCCGCCGGCGCGCCCGACTTCTCGAAGGTGCCGACCCAGCCCAACGCCTTCGTGCGCATCGGTGCGGACGACAGCGTCACGGTGCTGATCAAGCACCTCGACATGGGCCAGGGCAACACGACCGGGCTCGCCACCATCGTGGCCGAGGAGCTCGACGCCGATTGGGGCCAGATGCGCGCCGCCTTCGCGCCCGCCGACGCCGCCCTCTACGCCAACCTCGCCTTCGGGCCGATCCAGGGCACCGGCGGCTCGACCGCGGTGGCCAATTCCTGGGTCCAGCTGCGCAAGGCGGGGGCCGCCGCCCGCGCCATGCTGGTGGCCGCCGCCGCCGCCGAGTGGAAGGTGCCGGCCGGCGAAATCACGGTGGAGAAGGGCGTGCTGCGCCACGCCCGCACGGGCAAGGAATCCCGCTTCGGCGCCTTCGCGGCGGCCGCCGCCGCGCAGCCGGTGCCGGACAACCCGCGCCTGAAGGAGCCGGGCGAGTGGCGGCTGATCGGCACAGCGCTGCCGCGCCTCGATTCGGCGGACAAGACCACGGGCCGCGCGATCTACGCCCTCGACGTGCGCCGGCCGAACCAGCTCACCGCCGTGGTGGCGCGCGCACCGCGCTTCGGCGCGACGCTGAAGAGCGTGGACGACGCGGCGGCCCGCAAGGTCCGGGGCGTGGTCGACGTTGTGCGGATCCCGAGCGGCGTCGCCGTGGTCGCCCGCGACACGTGGTCGGCCATGAAGGGCCGCGAGGCGCTGGCGCTCACCTGGGACGAGGCGGGCGCCGAGACCCGCTCCTCCGAGGCGCAGGCCGCCGCCTACAAGGCGATGGCCGCCAAGCCCGGCCTCGTGGCGGCGCGCCAGGGCGATGCCGCCGCCGGCATCAAGGGCGCCGCGAAGGTGCTGGAGGCGGAGTTCAGCTTCCCGTTCCTGGCGCACGCCCCGATGGAGCCCCTCAACGCCACCATCGAGAAGACGGCGGACGGCTACCTGATTCATGCCGGTTCGCAGTTCCAGACCATCGAGCAGGCGGTGACGGCGCAGATCCTCGGCACCACGCCGGACAAGATCCGCATCACCACGCTCTGGGCCGGCGGCTCGTTCGGGCGGCGGGCGACCTCCTCGGCCGACTACATTGCGGAGGCCGCCGCGGTGCTGAAGGCGACGGGGGAGAAGAACCCCATCCACCTCGTCTGGACCCGCGAGGACGACATCACCGGCGGCTATTACCGGCCGGCAGCCTACCACCGCATCCGCGCCGGGCTCGACGCCAAGGGCGGGATCACCGGCTGGGAGCACAGCATCGTCGGCAAGTCGATCCTGATCGGCACGCCGATGGAGGCGATGATGGTCAAGGACGGGGTCGACGCGACCACCGTCGAGGGTGCGGCGGACACGCCCTACGCGCTGCCGGCCTATCGCTTCGAGGTGCACAACGTGCGCGACGCGGTCCCGGTGCTGTGGTGGCGCTCGGTCGGCCACTCGCACACCGCGCAGGCGATGGAGGTGTTCATCGACGAACTCGCCCACGCGGCCGGCCGGGATCCGGTGGAGTACCGGCTCTCGCTGCTGCAGAAGGCGCCGCGGCTCTCGGCGGCCCTGCGGCTCGCGGCCGAGAAGGCGGGCTGGACCGGGCGACCATCCAAGCCCGGCCAGGGGCTCGGCGTGGCCGCGCACGAATCCTTCGGCTCCTACGTGGCGATGGTGGCCGACGTCACGGCCGAGGCCGGCAAGGTGACGGTCAAGCGCATCGTCGCGGCGGTGGATGTCGGCGTGGCGGTCAACCCGGACGTGATCCGGGCACAGGTCGAGGGCGCGGTCGGCTTCGCCCTCTCGGCGGTGCTGCGCAACCGCATCACCTTCAAGGACGGGGCGGTGCAGGAGACGAATTTCGACGCCTACGAGCCGACCCGGATGAGCGAGATGCCGGTGGTGGAGGTCCACATCGTGCCCTCGACCACGGCGCCGACCGGCATCGGCGAGCCGGGCGTGCCGGTGCTGGCGCCCGCGATCGCGAACGCGATCTTCGCGGCCACCGGCCAGCGGCTGCGCTCGCTGCCCCTCGACCTCGCGGCGTTGCGCGGTGTGTGACAGCGCACGGCCACGCTGACCCGCTTCGTGCGAGACAGGGGCCACTCCAGACGTTTCGACACCTCCCAGAGCGCGGCCCCCGCCGCGCTTCTTTTTTTGTCCGGTCCGGCCGAACGGAGATCTCGCTTCGGCCGAGGTCCGTCGTGACCGCCCCGCCGAGGGCCGGTCACAGGTCGACCGACATCGACAGGAGGTAGGTGCGGGGAGCGCCCTGGAAGAACGTGCCGAACGAGGCCACGCCGGTCCAGTAATTCGTCCCGGTCACGTTCAGCACGGTGGCGCGGACCGTCGTCCGGCGCCCCTCGATCAGGGTGGTGTAGCGCAGGCCGAGATCGAGGCGCGCCCAGTCCGGCAGCGCCTGCGTGTTGGCGGTGTCGATGAACTGGCGGCCGGTGTAGATGACGGCGCCGTTCAGGGTGAGGCCCGGCACCCAGGGCAGATCCCATTCGGCACCGAGGTTGAGCTGCACGCGCGGCACCCCGATCGGCGTGTTGCCGACATTGGCGGCCACGGCCGTCCTCGTCAGCACGCCGTCGAGCAGCGTCAGGCCGCCGAGGACCCGGACCTGCGGGGTGATCTCGCCGTAGACGCTGAATTCGAGCCCGCCGACCCGCTGCTCGCCGGTCTCCGCGAAGCGGGCCTGGGGGCTGAGCTCCCCGATCGGCCGGGTGATCTGGAAGGCGCTGAACGTGGTGCCGAGCGTGCCCCAATCCACCTTCACGCCGGCCTCGACCTGATGGGCGACGTAGGGCGCCAGGATCTCGCCGGAATTGGTCGCCGTGGCCGGGGCGACGTCGCCGCGGCTCAGGCCCTCGATGTAGTTGCCGAAGAACGAGACGGTCTCCCAGAGCCGCACGACGATCCCCACCAGCGGGCTCGTCGCGCTCCGGTCGTAGGACGAGGCCAGCGTGCCGACGTTCGAGACGTAGTTGTGGGCCTCGATGCCCTGGCGGCGTACGCCGAGGGTGAGGAGGATGCGCTCGTCGAACACCGACATCGTGTCGGCGATGGACAATCCGGTCAGCGTGCTGTCGGAGAGGCGCGGGCGCGAGGCGATCACGGTGGGCGCGATGATGGGCGCCAGAACCGGGTTGTAGATGTTCGACAGGTAGGTGCCGTTGCCGGGCGGGAAGCGGCGGGCCGTGTCCTCGCTGTAGCGGGACGCCTGCATCACGAGGGCGTGGCGGACGAAGCCGGTGTCGAATCCGGCCCGCACCCCACCGTCGACCGTGGTGCGATCGACACCGAGGCTGTAGAATTGCGGGGTCGTGGTGGTGTCGCCGCGCAGGTTGGTGATCGTCGGGGCGGAGGAAAAATAGCGCTCCACGCCGGTCTGCGAGCCGCCGGCATTGCCGAACAGCGTGACCTGATCGGTGAGGTCGTATTCCAGCCGCAGCAGGCTGCCGCGATCGTCGACGTTCGCGTATTCCCAGGGCTGGGTGATGGTCAGACGGCCGTCGGGCGCCCGCGGGACGGGAACGCCGGCCCGCAGCAGGAACGGGCGCAGCGGCGCGGTGAAGCGGTCGGTCTGTGCCAGCAGGTAGAGCCACGCCCGGAACCGCTCGCCCTGGTAGTCGAGCGCGAGCGCCCCGACGCCCGTCGTCTCGGATTGGCGGTCGACCGGCGTGTCGCCGCCGCGCAGGCTGCCGACGACGCGCGCGCCCCATTCCCGGTTCGGGCCGGAGCGCCGGGCCACGTCGAACTGGCCGCCGCCGCGGGCGGCCGAGCCGTAATCGAGGGTGAAGCGGGTCAGATCCTCCCCGGCGCGCTTCGGGACGATGTTGATGACGCCGCCGACGCCGCCGTTGGGCGCCACGCCCGAGAGGGCGGCGGAGGGACCCTTCAGGACCTCGATGCGCTCGGCGTAATCGGTGAAGACGCGGAAGCTGGGAGCGACGCCGTAGACCCCGTCGAAGGCGAACTCGCCGCTCGTCCCCTCGTTGACCGGGAAGCCGCGGATGTAGAACGAATCGAAGGGCGATCCCGTCGTCTGCGTGGCGCGCACCGAGGGATCGAGGGCGAGCGCCTCGGAGGCCGTGCGCGCCTGACGGTCGCGAATGAATTTCTCGGTGTAGCTGCTCACGCTGAAGGGCGACTTCCTCGTCTCGGTGTTGCCGAGCAGGCCGAGGCGTCCGCCCTGGGCGACCTGACCGCCGGCATAGGCCGGCATCACCCCGCGCGGTGTGGCCGTCCCATCGACCGAGATCTCGTCGAGGCGGATCTCGGACCCGCGGCCCCCATCTTCGTCCCGTGCCGCAGCGCCAGATGCCGCGAACCACAGGCCGGCAGCCACGATGGCCGCACGGGATCCGCGCAGGGGGCGATACGGCGTCTGGCGCATGAGGATGGGCTCTACCAGGGGAAGGGTCGGCAGCCTGGAGTGTCGATGACTCCACCAAGCTTTCAAAGTTCAGGCTGACGCAGATCCCACGCCAGAGCGGGAAAATCAAACGGCCACATCATTAGACACTGAGAGGATTATTTGAATTATTCCAGGGTAAATTTGGAATGCTTGCCTCGAACAATGCGACGATGAGCGAATGAAGAGGATTGAATAGTGCCCATCAACCACGAACTTGTGCCTCGCATCTCCGCGCCCACGAGACTGTTGCGGGCTGAATGGATCGGGTTTGTCCCGCGTCGTTGATGCAGGTGGCCTCGGGCGTGATGGCTTGCAGATGCGGAGGGGCAGCGCCTCCAGCGTTGAGAACCAGCCTTGGCTGTCGCGCATGAGCCTGCGCGCGGCCCACACCGAGGTCGCCGCAACGACACCCTCTCGTCAGGATCGCGGGAAGCGAACGCTCAAGCTTGCGATCGAAACATCCATGCCGAAGGAACCGTGCCGCCGAAGGCGCGTGGACGCTTCGATGCGCCGGACATTCCGACGATGAGCGATTTCACCGAGACCGCGGCGGCGATTCGCGCCTGCCGGCTCTGCGCGGAGGCGCCGCTTCACGGCCCTCCCCTCCCCGTGGCACCGCGTCCGATCGTGCAGGGCAGCGCTAGCGCGCGGCTGTGCATCGCGAGCCAGGCGCCGGGCCACCGTGCGTGGCGCAGCGGCCTCCCGTTCCAGGATGCGTCCGGACGCCGGCTGCGCGCATGGCTCGGCCTCGACGAGGCCACGTTCTACGACCCCGCCCGAATCGCGATCCTGCCGATGGGTGCCTGCTTCCCGGGCCACGACGCCCAGGGCGGGGATCTGCCGCCGCGGCGCGAATGCGCCGAGACGTGGCGGGCGCGGCTTTTCGCCGGCCTGCCGGACCTCGACCTGATCCTCGTCATCGGCCTCTACGCGCAGCACTGGCACCTCGGGCGCTCGCCCGACGGGCTCACCGGCACGGTGGCGCGCTGGCGCGAGTTGCTGGCCGGGTCGCACCCGCGGGTGCTGCCGCTGCCCCACCCGTCCTGGCGCAACAGCGGCTGGCTGCGGCGCCATCCGTGGTTCGAGGCTGAGCTGCTGCCGGTCCTGCGCCGGGAGGTCGCACGCGCGCTCCGTGCCGGATCGCCCCCGGCGGCTTGACGGCGGCGCGCCGCGGCCCGAGGAGCAGCGCCCCTCCCCGTCCCGTCAGCCCAGGTCCCGATGCCCGGCCCGCAGCCCCCTCCCGTCTCGATCGGGATCGATTTCGGCACGACCAACACCGTGGTGGCGCTCGCCGACGCCGACGGCCGCGTCGAGGCCGTGCGGTTCCGCCACGGCGACGCGGACCTCGCCGTCTACCTCTCCGCCCTCGCCTTCTGGCAGGAGGGCCGTGGCCTGAGCGCCCGCACCCGCATGGCGGGCGGGCCCTTCGCGGTCGAGGCCTTCGTCGAAGGGCATCTCGGCCTGCGCTTCATCCAGTCCTTCAAGAGCTTCGCGGCGAGCGGCGCCTTTCGCGAGACCCGGATCTTTCGCGATCGCTTCGCCTTCGAGGACCTGCTCGCCGCCTTCCTGCGCACGCTGGTGCAGGATGCGGGCGGGCTCGACCTCGCGGCGAGCCGGGTGGTGGTCGGGCGGCCGGTGCGGTTCGTCGGCCGCAACCCGGACGAGGCCCTGGCGATGCGCCGCTACGCCGGAGCCTTCGCGCGGCTCGGCGTGCGCGAGGCGCTCTACGCCTACGAGCCGGTCGGCGCCGCCTTCTTCTACGCCCGGCGCCTGGAGGCCGAGGCCACGGTGCTGATCGCGGATTTCGGCGGCGGCACCAGCGATTTCTCGGTGATGCGATTCGCGCGCGGGCCCGACGGCCGCCTCGGCGCCACGCCGCTCGGCCACAGCGGGCTCGGCATCGCGGGCGACACCTTCGACGCGCGCATCGTCGATCACCTCGTCGCGCCGCATCTCGGCAAGGGCGGCAGCTACCGCTCGATGGGGGACAAGATCCTGCCGCTGCCGGCGCACTACTTCGCCAGCCTGTCGCGCTGGCACCAGCTCGCCCTGATGAAGTGGTCGGGCGACCTCAAGGAATTGCGGGAGCTCGCGGGCGTGGCACTGGACCCCGCGCCGCTGGAGCGCTTCATCACGCTGATCGAGCACGATCTCGGCTTCGCGCTCTACCAAGCGGTCTCGGCCACGAAGGTCGCGCTCTCGGGGGCGCCGAGCGCCGACCTCGCCTTCCGGGGCGAGGGGACCGACGTGGAGGTGACCGGCACGCTCACCCGGGCGGCGTTCGACGCCCTGATCGCACCGGACATCGCGCGGATCGCCGGGGCGGTGGATCAGGCGCTGGCAGCGGCCGGGCTGGCGCCCGGGGCCATCGATCAGGTCTTCCTCACCGGGGGGACGTCCTTCGTCCCGGCGATCCGCGCCCTGTTCGTGGAGCGCTTCGGCGCGGAGCGCGTGGCGACGTCGGACCAGTTCGAGTCGATCGCGCACGGCCTCGCGCTGATCGGCCGGCAGCCGGATGCCGGCCGCTGGGCGGCCGAGGCCGCGTAGGACGGCCCGCTCAGCCGCGCGGAAAAACCCGGGCCTCGCTCGCCTGCAGGGCGAGGCGGTCGCCCTTGCGGTGCACGTCCGTGACCTTGACCTCGACGGGGACGTCCGAGCCGTCGAGCAGGATCTCCGCCACGGTGCCGCGGGCGGTGCGGCGCCACTCGCGCACCGTGCCGAGCAGCGCGGCGTCGTCCCCGCCCACCGTCAGGTGCCAGGGCCGCAGGCAGAGGTCGACCGGCCCCGCGGGCCAGTCCTCGCGGGCGCGCAGGGCCGCGCGGCCATCGATCCAGACCTGGCCGTCCGCGATGTCGGCGGCCACCCGCGCAGTCTCGCCGACGAAGGACATCACGAAGCGCGAGGCGGGATCGTCCTGGACCTCGTGGGGGGCGCCCACCTGCTCGATGCGCCCGCGGTTGAGGATCGCGATCCGGTCGGCGAGTTCGAGCGCCTCGTCCTGGTCGTGGGTGACGAAGACGGTGGTCTGACCGGTCTCGCGGTGGATCTCGCGCAGCCAGCGGCGCAGGTCCTTGCGCACCTGGGCGTCGAGCGCCCCGAAGGGCTCGTCGAGGAGGAGCACCGAGGGCTCGACGGCGAGCGCCCGGGCGAGCGCCACGCGCTGGCGCTGGCCGCCCGAGAGCTGCCCCGGATAGCGCGAGGCGAGGGTCGGCAGCTGCACGAGGTCGAGGAGCTGCCCGACGCGGCGCCGGATCTCGGCCTCGCCCGGACGGCGGCTGCGCTCGCGCGAGCGCAGGCCGTAGGCGATGTTCTCGAACACCGTGAGGTGGCGGAAGAGCGCGTAGTGCTGGAAGACGAAGCCGACGCCGCGGCGCTGCACCGGCACGTCGGTGGTGTCGGTGGCCCCGAAGAAGACGCGGCCCGCATCCGGGATCTCGAGGCCGGCGATCACGCGCAGGAGCGTGGTCTTGCCCGAGCCCGAGGGGCCGAGCAGCGCCAGCAGCTCGCCCGGCGCGATGGCGAGGCTCACGCCCTCCAGCGCCGCCGGCCCGTCGCCGCTGAAGGTCTTGACGATGCCGTCGACGCGCACCTCCGTGCCGGCGCTGCGCACCGTGCGGGCGGCGACCGGCTCGGCCTCCGCGCGCCCGCGGGCGGCCACGATGGCGTTCGAGGGAGCGAAGCCCGCCACCATCTCAGTGCGCACCCCGCCCGGCGAGGGCGTCGGCGTGGCGCCATTCGAGGAAGGTCTTGCCCGCCAGGGTGACGAGGGCCAGGAGAGCCAGGAGAGAGGCCATCCCGAAAGCCGCGACGTAGTTGTATTCATTGTACAAAATCTCGACGTGGAGCGGCATGGTGTTGGTGAGGCCCCGGATCCGGCCCGAGACCACGGAGACAGCGCCGAACTCGCCCATCGCCCGGGCGTTACACAGGAGTACGCCGTACAGCAGCGCCCACTTGATGTTGGGCAGCGTCACAGTGAGGAAGACCCGCCAGGGGCTCGCCCCGAGGGTTAACGCGGCCTCCTCGTCCGTGGTGCCCTGATCCTGCATCAAGGGGATCAACTCGCGCGCCACGAACGGGAAGGTGACGAACACCGTCGCCAGCACGATGCCCGGCACCGCGAAGATGATCTCGATGCCGTGGCGCTGCAGGAACGGCCCGAGCACGCCCTGCGAGCCGAAGATCAGCACGTAGATCAGCCCGGCCACCACCGGCGAGACCGAGAAGGGCAGGTCGATCAGCGTGATGAGGAGGTTGCGGCCGCGGAAGTCGAACTTGGCGATGGCCCAGGAGGCCGCGATGCCGAAGACCACGTTCAGCGGCACCGAGATCAGCGCCACGAGCAGCGTCAGGCGGATGGCCGCCTGGGCGTCGGGCTCCGCGAAGGTCGCGAGGTAGTTGCCGAGGCCCTTGCTCAGGGCCTCCGCGAACACCACCGCGAGCGGCAGCAGCAGGAAGAGCGCCAGGAAGCCGATCGCGGTGGCGATCAGCAGGATGCGCACGCCCTTCGTCTCGGTGAGGGCGGCGTGCGGCGCGGCGGGGCTGGGCAGGGCCGGGCTAGACATGGCCGAACCTGCGGCGGCTGAAGTCTTGGATCAGGTTGATCGCGAGCAATGCGCCGAAGGACATCAGCAGCATCACGGCCGCGATGGCGGTGGCGCCCGTGTAGTTGAATTCTTCCAGCTTGATCACGATCAGGAGCGGCGCGATCTCGGAGACGTAGGGCAGGTTGCCGGCCACGAAGATCACCGAGCCGTACTCGCCGACCGCGCGCGCGAAGGCGAGGGCGAAGCCGGTGAGCACCGCCGGGATGAGCGGGGGCAGGATGACGGTGGCGAGCGCCCGCGCGCGGGAGGCGCCGAGGATCGCGGCCGCCTCCTCGCTCGACCGGTCAATCTCGGCGATGAGGGGCTGCACGGTGCGCACGCTGAACGGCAGGCCGACGAAGACCAGCGCCACCAGGATGCCGAGCGGCGTGTAGGCGACCTTGAGGCCGAGCGCCTCCAGCGGCGCGCCGAGCCAGCCGTTCCCCGAGTACAGGGTGGCGAGGCAGATGCCCGCCACCGCGGTCGGCAGGGCGAAGGGCAGGTCGACGAGCGCGTCGATCACCCGCCGCCCGGGGAAGCGGTAGCGGGTGAGCACCCAGGCGATCAGCAGGCCGAACACCGCGTCGATGGCCGCCGCCGCGAGCGACAGGCCGAAGGAGGTCTTGAGCGCCGCGAGGTTGCGGCTGTCGGTCACGACCTCCCACAGGCCGGTCGGCCCGAGCGTCGAGGCGCGCAGGAGCAGCACCGCGAGCGGGATCAGGACGATGAGGCTGAGGTAGGTGACGGCGAAGCCGAAGGTGAGGCGGAAGCCCGGCATCGCGCTCGGCCGGCGGAAGGGCCGGCGCGAGGCGGCCCGGCCCGGCAGGCCGAGGGCCGCGGCCCCACTCATTGGCGCGCCTTCAGGATCGAGTCGAAGACGCCGCCGTCGTCGAAATGCGTCTTCTGCGCCTTGGCCCAGCCGCCGAACTCGCCGTCGATGGTGACGAGCTTCAGCTTCGGGAAGCGCGCGAGGTCCTCCTTGGCGGCGGCCGATTCGTCGCGCGGGCGGTAGAAGTGCTTGGCGATGATCGCCTGCGCGCGCGGCGTGTAGAGGAACTGCAGGTAGGCCTCGGCCGCCGCGCGGGTGCCCTTCTGGTCGACGTTGGCGTCGACGAGGGCCACGGGCGGCTCGGCCAGGATCGAGAGCGAGGGCACGACGATGTCGAACTTGCCCTTGCCGAATTCTTCGTCGGCCAGGAAGGCCTCGTTCTCCCAGGCGATCAGCACGTCGCCGATGCCGCGCTGCACGAAGGTGGTGGTGGCGCCGCGGGCGCCGGTATCGAGCACCGGCACGTTCTTGAACAGGGCGGCCACGAAGGCGCGCGCCTTCTCGTCGTCGTTGCCGTTCTGCGCGAGGCCGTGCGCGTAGGCGGCGAGGTAGTTCCAGCGCGCGCCGCCCGAGGTCTTGGGATTGGGGGTGATGACCTGGATGCCCGGCTTCACGAGGTCGTCCCAGTCCTTGATGGATTTGGGGTTCCCCTTGCGCACCAGGAAGACGATGGTCGAGGTGTAGGGCGTCGAGTTGTACGGCAGGCGTTTTTGCCAGTCGGCCGGGATCTTCTTGGAACGGGCGGCGATGGCGTCGATGTCGCTGGCCAGCGCCAGGGTCACGACGTCGGCGGGCAGCCCGTCGATCACCGCGCGGGCCTGCGCGCCCGAGCCGCCGTGCGAGGCCCGCACCGTCAGGGTCTCGCCGGCCTTCTGCTTCCACTCGGCCGCGAAGGCGGCGTCGATCGCCCGGTAGAGTTCGCGCGTCGGATCGTACGACACGTTGAGCAGGACCTTCTGGGCCTGGACCGGCGACGGCGCCGCTCCGGCCAGCAGCGCCGCCCCGGCGAGGAGCGCGAGGCTCTTCGCGCCAAAGAGCCGGCGCAGGCCCGCGAACAGGCCGCCGCGCGTCGGCTCAACCTGCGTCGCCGCCGCGGTCCCCGGAGGGCCGGAGGTTTTCGCGGGCGCCTCTGCCGGCGCCTGGACCAGGCCGAGGGCCGCGGTGTCGGTGGTCTCCCGGTCGATCAGGATCAGGCTGCCGGTGTCGCGATTCTCGCGGTAGGAATCGACCGCGACGGCCCGGTCGAGGCTCAGCGTCACCTCGCCGATGTCGTTGACGGCGAGGCGGTCGACCGCCTCCGACTGCCCGGTCTCGGGGTCGATGCGGGAGCGGATGCTCTCGACCACCGCGTTCGCCGTCACGGTGCCGACCTTGGCGAGCAGCGTCGCACCGGGGGTGAGGTCGCCCTCGCGCACCCAGAACAGGCGCACGTCGAGCCGCTCGGTCACGCGCGGCGGTGCGCCGGCCGCCGCGATCACGCTGCCGCGGGAGGCGTCGATCTCGTCGGCGAGCACCAGCGTCACCGACTGGCCGGCGATCGCAGCGTCGAGGTCGCCGTCCGCCGTGACGATGCGCGCGATGGTGGAGGAGCGGCCGGACGGCAGCACCGTCACGGCATCCCCCGGCGCCACGCGCCCGGAGGCGATCAGCCCCGAGAAGCCGCGGAAATCCGGGTTCGGCCGGTTCACCCACTGCACCGCCATGCGGAAGGGCGCGACCTCCTCCTCGACATGGGCGGGCACCTCTTCGAGGTATTGCAGCAGCGGCGGGCCGGCGTACCAGGGCGCGGCCGCGCCGGGCAGCACGACGTTGTCGCCGTTCGCCGCCGAGAGCGGGATCGCCGTGACATCGGTGAAGCCGAGCGGCGCCGCGAAGTCCGAGAACGCGGCAGAAATCGCCTCGAACCGATCCTGCGACCAGCCGATCAGGTCCATCTTGTTGACGGCGAGCAGCACGCGCCGGATGCCGAGCATCGAGACGAGCAGCGCGTGGCGCCGGGTCTGGCGACTGAGGCCCTTGCGGGCATCGACCAGCAGCACCGCGACGTCCGCCGTCGAGGCGCCCGTCGCCATGTTGCGGGTGTACTGCTCGTGGCCGGGGGTGTCGGCGACGATGAACGAGCGCCGCTCGGTCGAGAAGAACCGGTAGGCGACGTCGATGGTGATGCCCTGCTCGCGCTCGGCCTGCAGGCCGTCCACGAGGAGCGCGAGGTCGATCTCGGCCCCGCGCGTGCCGTGGCGACGCGAATCGCGCTCCAGCGCGCTCACCTGATCGTCGAAGATCTGCTTGGTGTCGTGCAGCAGGCGCCCGATCAGCGTCGACTTGCCGTCGTCGACCGAGCCGCAGGCGATGAAGCGCAACACCTCCTTGCGCTGGTGGACCGCGAGGAACGCCTCGTAGCCGAACGCGCGGGTGGACTGATGCACCGTCATCAGAAGTAGCCTTCCTGCTTCTTGCGCTCCATCGCGCCGGCCCCGTCCTTGTCGATGACCCGGCCCTGGCGCTCGGAGGTGCGCGCCGCCAGGGTCTCGCCGATGATCTCGGGCAGCGTCGCGGCCCGGCTCTCGACCGCGCCGGTCAGCGGGTAGCAGCCCAGGGTCCGGAACCGGACCGTCCGCATCTCCGGCGTCTCGCCGGGCTCCAGCGGCAACCGCGCGTCGTCCACCATGATGAGCTGCCCGTCGCGCCGCACCACGGGGCGCTCGGCCGCGTAGTAGAGCGGCACGATCGGGATCTTCTCCTGCTCGATGTAGAGCCAGATATCGAGCTCGGTCCAGTTCGACAGCGGGAAGACGCGCAGCGACTCGCCCCGCTTCTTGCGCAGGTTGTAGAGGTGCCACGGCTCGGCGCGCTGGCGCTTGGGATCCCAGCGGTGCTGGGCGGTGCGCAAGCTGACGATGCGCTCCTTGGCGCGCGAGGCCTCCTCGTCGCGCCGCGCGCCGCCGAAGGCCGCGTCGAACTTGTGCCGGTCGAGGGCCTGGCGCAGCGCCTGCGTCTTCATCACGTCCGTGTGGACCTCGGAGCCGTGGCTGATCGGCCCGATGCCGCGGGCGAGCCCGTCCGGGTTGGTGTGGACGATGAGGTCGAGGCCGAGCTCCTTCACCCGCTGGTCGCGGAAGGCGATCATGTCCCGGAACTTCCACGTCGTGTCGACGTGCAGCAGCGGGAACGGCAGCCGTCCGGGCGCGAAGGCCTTGAGGGCGAGGTGCAGGAGAACCGAGGAATCCTTGCCGATGGAGTAGAGCATCACCGGGTTCTCGGTCTCGGCGACCGTCTCCCGCATGATGTGGATGCTCTCCGCCTCCAGCCGCTGCAGGTGGGTCAGGCGCGGCGCGGCCTCAGCGATGGACTTCAGGGCGGCGCTCATGCGGCCAACTCCGGATTGAACGATTGCGACACATTGCCGGCCGATTGCGCCGGGCCGGTGGCGGAGGCCCCCGGCGCGCCGGCCACATGCAGGCCGCACTCCTTCTTGGAGGCCTGCTCCCACCACCAGCGCCCGGCCCGCTCCGGCTCGCCCACCTTCACGGCGCGCGTGCAGGGGGCGCAGCCGATCGACGGGAAGCCGCGGTCGTGCAGGACGTTGTAGGGAACGAAGTTGTCGTGGACGGTCCGGGCCACGTCCTCGCGCGACCAGTCCGCCAGGGGGTTGATCTTGATGAGGCCGCGGGCGGCATCGGCCTCGGCGAGCGGCGTCGCCGCGCGGTTCGCCGACTGCCCCGCCCTCAGGCCGGTGATCCAGGCCGCCGCCCCGTCGAGGGCACGGCCGAGCGGCACCACCTTGCGGAAGCCGCAGCAGGCCTGGCGGGCCTCCACCGAGTGCCGGAACCCGTTGATGCCGGATTCCGCCACGAAGCGCTCCTCGGCCTCGCGGTCGGGCACGTAGGCGCGGATGCGGAAGCCGTAGGCCGCCTCGGTCTCGGCCCAGACGTCGTAGGTCTCTGGGAAGAGCCGGCCGGTGTCGAGGGTGACGATCTCGGCCCGCGACTTGGCCATGCGCAGGTGGTGCGTCAGGGCCTGATCCTCCAGGCCGAAGCTGGTGGTGAACACCAGCCGGCCGGCGACCGTGCGGTCGATGAGAGCGAGGCGCGCCGCGACGTCGAGGGGAGCCAGCGCCGAAGCGAGCTCCTGCGCCGCGCGTTCGAGAGACTGCGTCATGGACCTGTGCCTGATGGACCCGGGGGCGAGCCCGAAGAGCGATGACGATGGGGAACGATGCTTGTCCGACCCGGTAAGTGTTCGCTATACCGAACGGTGTCAAGGCACGGCAGCCTTGTGCGGTGAAGGAAATGCCGCGCCGCAACGTCGTTTCGGGGCACCCATTGGTCCACCGATACGACTGGACGTCACCCGAGAGAGAAGGTTCTTCTATGGATGGGCCTTCACAGCCGGAAAACCATCTACCCAGTCCGGAGATTAACCGTTGGATGCCATCGATCTGAAGATTCTGGCCCTGCTGCAGCAGGACGCCACCCTGTCCATCGCGCAGATCGGCGAGCGCGTCGGGCTGTCGCAGACGCCCTGCTGGAAGCGCATCCAGCGCCTGGAGGCCGACGGGGTGATCGACCGGCGGGTGGCCGTGCTCGACCCCGTGAAGCTCGGCCTCGGCCTCACCGTGTTCGTGTCGGTGGAGACCAGCGATCACTCGCGCGAGTGGCTGGACCGCTTCGCCTCGGCCGTGGCGGCCATGCCGGAGGTGCTCGAATTCTACCGGATGGCCGGCGACGTCGACTACATGCTGCGGGTCGTCGTCTCCGACATGCAGGCCTACGACGCCTTCTACAAGCGCCTGATCGAGTCCCTGCCGCTCAAGAACGTCACCTCCCGGTTCGCGATGGAGAAGGTGAAGAGCACCACGGCGCTGCCGCTGCCCACCGCCCCCTTCACGCCGGTGCTGGTCGCGGCGAACGGAAAATAAAATTCTCCCGCAGCGCGACATGGCGATAGCGTTGCTCTCCTCCCGGGCCGTTCTTTAAACAGAACATTCTCATTGACTCGCGGCCCTCCGCATCACACATGAAGCGTGCCATGTCCCGTCCCGCCCTGCTCCCCCGCACGGCCCCTTTCGGCGATGCCGAGCGGGCCCATCTCGACGCCGCCCTCGGTGCGGCGACCCCGATCCAGCGCGCATGGCTGGCGGGCTTCCTGGCCGGCCTCGACGCCGCCGCCGGCACCGGCGCGCCCGCGGTCGAGCAGCCCCAGGCCGCCGCGCCGCCGCGGGCGGCCGAACCGCTGACGATCCTGTTCGCGAGCGAATCGGGCAACTCGGAAAAGCTCGCGGGCGACATCGCCAAGCAGGCGCGCAAGACCGGCTTCAAGCCGAAGGTGGTCGATTTCGCCGACCTCGACCTCGCCGTGCTGCCGAAGGAGAAGCGCGTCCTCGTGGTGGCGGCGACCTGGGGCGAGGGCGAGCCGCCGGCCCGCGCGGTGCGCGCCTACGGGGAACTGATGGGCGAGGGTGCGCCGCGGCTCGACGGCGTCGAGTTCGGCGTGCTGGCGCTCGGGGACACCTCCTACGCGGAATTCTGCGCGATCGGAAAACATCTCGACGCGCGCTTCGAGGCGCTGGGCGCCAAGCGCGTGCTCGACCGGGTCGATTGCGACCTCGACTTCGACAAGCCGGCCGCTGCCTGGATCAAGGACGCGCTCAAGGCGCTGGCGCCGGCCGAGCCCGCCGGCAACGTCGTGGCGGTGGATTTCGCCCGCGCGGCCGGGGCTGAGGCCGAGGAGGCCGAGGTCAGCCGCGCGCCCGTCACCGTCGAGGTGATCGAGCACGTCAACCTGAATTCTTCGCGCTCCGACAAGGAGACGATCCACCTCGCGCTCGCCTTCGAGGACGGAGCGCCTCCTTACGAGCCCGGCGACTCGCTCGAACTCTACCCGGAGAACGATCCGGCGCTGGTCGACGAGATCCTGAAGGCAGCCGACCTCGCGGGCGACGCGGCCCTCCGGCAGGCGCTGCTGGCCGAGCGGGACATCACCACCCTGTCCGCGGCCACGATCGAGCGCTTCGTGAAGGCGACCGGCCACGCAGAGGCGCGCCGGCTCCTCGACAGCGGCGAGGCCCGGGCCTGGATCGAGGGCCGCCACCTCATCGACCTGATCCAGACCTATCCGGCCAAGCTCACGGCCGCGCATCTCACCGAGATCACCCGGCCGCTGCCGCCGCGAGCCTATTCCATCGCCTCCTCGCGCAAGGAGGTGGGGGACGAGGCGCACCTCACCATCGCGGCGGTGCGCTACGCCACCCACGGCCGCGCGCGCACCGGCGTCGCGTCGGTCCACGTGGCCGACCGCATCCGCACCGGTGCCAAGCTGAAGGTGCGGGTGAAGCCCAACAAGCACTTCCGCCTGCCGGCCGATCCCTCGACCGACATCATCATGGTGGGGCCCGGCACCGGCGTCGCGCCCTTCCGGGCCTTCGTGCAGGAGCGCCGCGCCGCGGAAGCTCCGGGCCGCAACTGGCTGTTCTTCGGCGACCGGCACTTCACCCACGACTTCCTGTACCAGCTCGAATGGCAGGACGCCCTGGAGGACCGCTCGCTCCACCGCATCGACGTCGCCTTCTCGCGCGACCAGCCCGAAAAGATCTACGTGCAGGACCGCCTCTACGCGCAGCGCCGCGAGGTGGTGGAGTGGCTGGAGAACGGCGCCCACTTCTACGTCTGCGGGGACGCCAAGGCGATGGCCAAGGACGTCCGGGCCGCCCTGGTGCGGGCCTACGCCGAGGTGAAGGCCCTCTCGCCGGAGGCCGCCGAGGCGGCGGTGGCGGGGCTGGAGCGCGCCAAGCGCTACCAGCAGGACGTTTACTGAGACTCTCTTTCCCACGATGATCGCGGGATCCCCTCTCCCGGATGGGAGAGGGGCAGGGGGATCGAAGATCCCACATGAGGGTGGAGACGGCGCCACACGAAGGCTGCCCCGTCCCCCTCACCGGCTCGACGCCTCAAGCCATACCCTGAAGGCGAGCCACCCTCACCCCTGCCCCTCTCCCATCCGGGAGAGGGGTTTCGCGCCTGGCACGGATCACCGCCATGGACGACCACAAGACTCCCGCTCCGCCCCGCGAGCGCAGCTACGAGACACCGCCGGCCGAGGGTCCGATCACGGATGCCGAGGCGGCCCGCGCCGCGGCGCTGTCGGCCAACGAGCATATCAAGATCGCCAGCGGCTACCTGCGCGGCACGCTGGCGGACGGCCTGCTCAAGCACGCCACCGGCGCGATCTCCGACGATGACGGGCAGCTCGTGAAGTTCCACGGGATGTACCTGCAGGACGACCGCGACCTGCGGGCGGAGCGCACCAAGAAGAAGCTGGAGAAGGCTTTCTCCTTCATGATCCGCCTGCGCATCGCGGGCGGGGTGGTGACGCCCCAGCAGTGGCTGGTCCTCGACGACATCGCGCGCACCTACGCCAACGGCTCGCTGCGGGCGACGACGCGCCAGACCTTCCAGTATCACGGCGTCATCAAGTCGAACCTGAAGCGCACGATGGCGGCGATCGATGCGGCGCTGCTCGACACCATCGCGGCCTGCGGCGACGTCAACCGCAACGTGATGGCGGCGACCAACCCGGCCCAGACCGGCGCGCACAAGGCCGCCTACGCGCTGGCCAAGGACATCTCGGATTCGCTGCTGCCCAAGACCAATGCGTGGCGCGAGATCTGGCTCGACGGCGAGCGCGTGGTGGGCGGCGAGGACGAGGCGGTGGAGCCGATCTACGGCAAGACCTACCTGCCGCGGAAGTTCAAGACCGTGGTCGCGGTGCCGCCCTCCAACGAGGTCGACATCTTCGCCCACGACCTCGGCTTCATCGCGATCCTCGACAAGAAGAACAAGCTCAAGGGCTGGAACGTCACGGTCGGCGGCGGCATGGGCATGACCCACGGCGAGACCGACACCTTCCCGCGCACCGCCGACGTGATGCTGTTCTGCGAGCCGCAGGACGCCCTCAAGGTCGCGGAGGCGGTGATGACCGTCCAGCGCGACTGGGGCAACCGCAAGGTGCGCAAGAACGCCCGCCTCAAGTACACGATCGAGCGCTACGGCCTCGCCGCCTTCCGGGCCGAGGTCGAGCGGCGCGTCGGCAAGCCGCTGCAGGATCCCAAGCCCTTCCGGTTCGAGTCGAACGGCGACCGCTACGGCTGGGTCGCGGGCGAGGACGGGCGCCACCACCTCACCCTCTACGTGCCCTCCGGCCGCATCCGCGACAACGAGGGCGGGCCGCGCTACCTGTCGGGCCTGCGCCGGATCGCCGAGGTGCACCAGGGCGACTTCCGCCTCACCGGCAATCAGAACGTCATCATCGCCAACGTCCCGGCCGACCGGAAGCCGGAGATCGACGCGCTGGTCGAGGAATACGGCCTCACCACCGGGGCGGGCGCCCTGCGGCGCAACAGCCTCGCCTGCGTGGCGCTGCCGACCTGCGGCCTCGCGCTGGCCGAGAGCGAGCGCTACCTGCCCGACCTCGTCACCGAGTTGGAGGAGAGCCTCGCGGCGCACGGCCTCGCCGAGGAGGACATCACCATCCGGATGACCGGCTGCCCGAACGGCTGCGCGCGGCCCTTCATCGCCGAGATCGGCCTCGTGGGGCGGGGGCCGGAGCGCTACAACCTCTACCTCGGCGCGGCCTTCGACGGGTCGCGGCTCTCGAAGCTCTACTCCGAGGACGTCACGGCCGGCGAGATCCGCGCCACGCTCGATCCGCTCTTCGCGGCCTACGGGCGGGACCGGCAGCCGGGCGAGCGCTTCGGCGACTTCGTGATCCGCGCCGGCTACGTGGCGAAGACCATCAACGGCCCGGATTTTCACGACCGGACCGGTCCGCTGCAGGCGGTGGCGTAATCGTCGGACGGCGCCGGCTTGGGCTCCCCGGGGCACCCGAATCAGATCGCCACGCGTCCCACAATGCGCGGGGAACCCTTCTCCCGTGCGGGAGAAGGGCAGGGATGAGGGTCCCGGGAGGGAGCCGCAGTGAGACACGGGGCGTAGTGAGGGGAGCGGAGCGGTTCAGTCAGCAACCAACCTCAATGCTGGTCGCCGATACCGTCCTGCCTTCCTGCGGCACACTCCCGGGACCCTCACCCCTACCCCTCTCCCGCTCGGGAGAGGGGATCCCGCACTGTCCGCGCCCGTCCGTCTGCCGCCCGCGAAGGTGTTTTCCGAGATGCGGACCTACTCCGAGGCCGGGTTCGCCGGCTGGGGCGGCGCGGAGGTGGTGGGCTGCGGGCCGTCGTAGCCCTCGATCACGATGAGGTCGATCTCGGCCCCGCCCTCCTGCTTGGCCCGGGCGGCTTGGTACTCGGGCGAGTGCCAGCAGGCCATTGCATCCGCGTGGCTCGGGAATTCGATCACGACGTTGCGGGCACGGCTGCTGCCGCTCACCGCCTCGAACGGCCCGCCGCGCACGAGGAAGCGCCCGCCGAACTTGGCGAAGGCGGCGCCGTTCGCCGCCACGTAGTTCTTGTAGGTGTCGGGATTGGTCACGTCGACGCGGCCGATCCAGTATCCCTTGGGCATGGTCATCCTCCCTGCTCGATCAGAGCGCGTCCGCCATCTCGGCGACGATGCGCTGGGCCACGCCGCGCGGGTCGGCCGCGGCGGTGATGGGGCGGCCGACGACGATGTGATCGACGCCGGCGCGGATCGCGGCGGCCGGCGTCACCACGCGCTTCTGGTCGCCGGTCTCCGATCCGGCCGGGCGGATGCCCGGGGTGACGATGAGGCGGCCGGGTCCGACGAGGTCGCGCACCTGCGCGGCCTCGGTGGCCGCACAGACGATGCCGTCGATGCCGATCTCGCGCGCCGCCAGCGTGCGGACCGCCACGAGGTCGGCGACGGGAAGCGCGTAGCCCGCCTCCCGGGCGTCCTCGTCGTCGTAGGAGGTGAGCACCGTCACGGCGAGGAGGCGCAGCGCACTGCCCGCCACCGCATCGCGCCCCCGCACGGCGGCCCGCATGGTCTGCGGATAGGCGTGGACCGTCAGCAGGTGGGCGCCGAGCCGCGCCAGCGACTGCACGCCCTCCTCGACGGTGTTGCCGATGTCATGGAGCTTGAGGTCGAGGAAGACCTTCGCCCCGCCCGCCACCAGCCGCTCGGCGAGCGCGAGCCCGCCCGCGTAGCCGAGCCGATAGCCGATCTTGTAGAACGAGGCGGCATCGCCCAGGCGCTCGATCAGGCGCTCGGCCTCGTCGGTGCTCGCCATGTCGAGGGCGACGATCAGGCGGTCGCGGACGGCGATCGGGTCGGGCAGATGCGGGTCGGGCAGATGCGGGTCGGGCATGGGCGCTCGCAGGATGGCCGCTCCCGCGACACGGCCGGCGCGGCGGGGCACCGGCGGTCATCGCCCAAGGCGCCCCGTCGCGCAACCGAGGCAAGGCCGGGCAGGCCGCATCGTCCGTGGATGCCGCCCGGCCCCGACCGCGGCCCGCCCTGCTTGGCCTCTACTTGGCCTTCAGGAAGTCGCCGACCTCGAGCAGCACGAACTCGTTGTCGTCCACGGTGTTCGGCTCGCGGCTGGCCGAGAACGGCAGGTTGTTGTCGTTGCCGACCACGATGTGCCGGTCGTCGACCACCTCGACGTTCTCGATCGTGAAGAACGGGAAGGCGAGCGCGCCGTCCGTGAGCGGTTTGCGGGCCCGCTTGGCCGGGTCGGCGATCCGCATCAGGTCGATCGACCCGATCTTGCGCACCGGGCCGCCCTGGTTGGCGTCCGTGAGTTCGATCTTGAACACGCGCTTGAAGCGGGCCGGCATCGCGAAGCAGTCGGGCCGCTTCTGGCCCTCCGGGCAGGCCTTGTCGGCGGTGCCCTCGCCGTCGTCGCGCTCGATGACGAGGCCGGTCGTGGCGTCGATCATGTTGAAGTCGCCGATGGCGTGACCGTTCGCCTCCAGCGGATAGGTCCAGAACCGTCCGGTCCAGCTGCGCGAGGCCACGTCGAATTCGAGGATGCGCAGGACCTCGCGGCCGTCGCGTTTCTCCCAATCCTTCGCCTCGGCGTCCCAGAGCGGGCCTTCGAGCAGCGGGTAGAGCCGGCGGCCGGCGGGCGAGGCCGCCATGCCCTCGAAGCCCTTGGAGCGCCGGACGTTGAAGCTCACCGACCCGGTCGGGGTCGCGGGCGTGGTCACGGCCATGTGGTCGGGCGAGCGAGCCGGCTTGCCGCCGACGCTGGTCTCCACTACCGCCACGATCCGGCCGGTGCGGTCGGCCTGGATCAGGTAGGGGCCGAACTCGTCGCCGATCCAGAAGTCGTCGCCGACGATCTGGACGCTCTCCGGATCGAAGTCGCTGCCCGTGAGGTAGCGCGCCTCGGTGCCCTCGTTGGCGATGCGGAACGGCACGCGCTTGTCGGGATCGCGCAGGAAGACGGTGTCGAGGCGCTCGACGGCGCCCGTGTCGAAATCGATGCGGTAGCGGTCGAGATAGAGCATCGCGTCCGGCGAATTGGCCTTGGCGCCGAAGCCGTTGTCGGTCAGCACCCAGAAGGTGCCGTCGGGCAGCCGTTTGATGCCCGAATGGCCCTGGAGCGGCTGGCCCCGGAACGGCAGCTTGAGCGAGGTCGGCCGGCCCATCGACTGCGCCTCGACCGTGCCGGGCGCCTCCACGCGGCGGCCTGTGGTGAACTTGCCGGAGACCGTCAGGTCCGCGGGCGCGTCGGCGGGCGCCGGGATGAAGGTCTGCGCGGGGAGGACCGCGTGGCCGGCCAGGGTCGCCGGGAAGGTCTGGGGCTGCTGTTGCGCGACCGCCGCCGAGGAGGCGGCGAGCAGGAGGGCGATGACCGGAAGGCGACAGGTCGGCATGGATGTCCTCATGAACCGTACCGCGCCCTTCTCGGTCGGGTGCATGTCGCCCCGGTGACAGCCTCGGCCGTTCTCCACGGCTGCCCTCGCGGCGAAACCGGGCCTCGGCTCAGCCGCCGAAGCGCTCGGTGCGGATGCGGCCGGCCGGCACCCCGGCATCGACCAGGAGGTCGGTCGCGGCGCTCACGAACGGGTTGCTGCCGCAGACGAAGCAGTGCGCAGGCGCTCCGAGCCGGTCCAGCGCCTCCGCCATCCGCGCGGCGTCGAGGCGACGGCCGCCGGGGACGCGGGTGAGGTTCAGCATCAGCCCGAAAGGCGGTTCTTCGGCGTCGCGCCGCAGCAACTCCTCGCGGGCGATGACCTCCTCCGGCACCCGCGCGGAGTAGACGAGGAGCGCCGGCACGCCCGGGGCGGCGTGGGCGCGGTGGCGCAGCATCGACAGGAGCGGGACGACGCCCGAGCCGCCACCCACGAGGAGGAGCGGTCCCCCCTGCCCCGCCTCCCAGGTGAATGCGCCGATCGGGCCGCGCAACTCGATCGTGTCGCCGGCCGCCGCCACCTCGGCGAAGAAGCCCGAGACCTCGCCGTCGTCGAGATGCTCGATCAGGAGGTCGAACCGGGCGCTCTCCTCCGGGCTCGACCCGATCGAGTAGCTGCGCTGGGCCTGATAGCCGTCCGGCGCGGTGAGGCGCACGTCCACGTGCTGGCCGGCCCGAAAAACGAAGGGATGGCGGGGCGCCAGCGTGAAGCGGCGTACCCGCGGCGTCTCCGCCGCGACGGCGACGATCGCCGCCTCCTGCCAGCCGCGCGCCACGTCAGTCGTCCGAGAACCGCTGCTCGCGCCAGGGGTCGCCGTACATGTGGTAGCCGCGCAGCTCCCAGAACCCGGCTTCGTCCTTGGCGGTGAAGCGAAGCCCCTTCACCCACTTGGCGCTCTTCCAGAAATACAGGTGCGGCACGAGCAGCCGCGCGGGGCCACCGTGATCGGGCGGGATCGGCTCGCCCGCATAGGCGGTCGCCACCATGGCCTTGCCGCCCACGAGGTCGGCCACCGGCACGTTGGTGGTGTAATCGTCGTAGCCCTCGGCCAGCAGGAAGTCCGTGGGCGCCGCGAGGCCGGCCGCCGCCAGGATGTCGTCGAACGACACGCCCTCCCAGGCGGTGTCGAACTTCGACCACTTGGTGACGCAGTGGATGTCGCCCGTCCAGCGGGTGCGCGGCAGCGCCGCGAACTCGGCCCAGGTCCAGCGCTTCAGGGGCTTGGCGCCGTGCGAGAGCGTGAAGCTCCAGCGCGCGAGGTCGATCCGCGGCGTCGGCCCGAGCTGCAGGACCGGGAAATCCTCGGTCAGGTACTGGCCGGGCGGCAGCCGCTCCTCGACCGGCTGCGGCGGCCGGCGCCCCGTGAATCCTCGCGTCGCCATGCGTGTCTCCTCGCGTCCCCGACGGAGATGGCGGAGAGGGGCGCAGCCGTCGAGGGGGTGCGGTCAGCCCGTGCCCGGGTCGACCTCGTCACCCTGCTTCTTGCCCGGATGGGCGCCCGAAGCATCGCCGTCCTTCTCGCCGTCCTGCGGAACGGCGGCGACGCCCTTGAGGTCGTCGGCCGTGACCGGGCGGTCGGTGCGGGCCGGCTTTTCCTTCTCCTGGCTCATCGGCCTCTCCTCACCAATCCACGCGGCCCTTGGTTTTCTCGGTCCGGTACTCGCCGCCCGCGACCTTCTCGTCCTCGTGGGGACCCTGAGCGGCCTTCTGGTCGGAATGGCCACCCGAACTGCCGCCCACAGAGGCCGGCGGGCGGCCGGGCGTGCCGGCCTTGGACCACTCGCCCGCGCGGCTCGCCTCGTCGCGGCCGCCGCCGTCCTGGCCGGTGATGGCCGCCTGCTGCGGGGTCTGGTGGCCGTCGCCGGCCGCGGGACCGCCGGGCCGGCCGACCACGTCGTCGGGTTTGCGCGTCATGACTCGATCACCCCTTGGCTCACTTGTCCGGTTCGCCGACCACGGCGGTCGCGCGCTCGATCGCCTCCGCGGCGGCGGGCCGCGCGGACGGGTCGCTGATCCGCCGCAGATTCTCCGGCGGGGTCTCGGCCTCGGTCGCCTCCACCGCGTCGGTGGCGCCGATCGCGTCGAGGCGGTTGAAGTCCGACGCCTCGCGGGCGATCCGGGCCTCGTCGGTCGGATCGCTCTTCACGTCGCGCTGCGTCCGGCGGGCCAAGCCGACGTCCAGCGGGCTGTCCTGGCCCATGTCCTGGCCGTTGCGGTCCGTGTACGGATCGAAATCCTGCAGCGAGGGACGCGCTTCCTCCGTCCCGGGCCGATCTGCCTTGGCCATCCGCGACTCCTTCTTCCCTGGACCGTCTGCATGGACCGGGACAACTCGGGGCCGGAGCCGAAGTTGCGGCGCTGCCAGTTGCGCGAATCACCAAGCTCGGCTAGACGGCCCGGCTGCGGCCCGTCCGGCCGCAGTTTGATCCGGGAGGCGAGACATGCGGCCTGTGCCCACTCGCCCCGTTCGCTGACGGGGCATCGACGCGACCGGGCCTGATTGTTCGGGCCGTTCCGTCCTGATCGCGGAAGCGCGGCCGACGCCGCGGCGACCGACTCCGTTCGCGCGACTCCCGACCTCGCCGAGGCGGGACCGGATTCTCAGACTTCATGAGCACGTCATCGATCGTGACGCGCGGGCCGAAGGTCCGCGTGATCGCCTCCGCCTCGACCTGGATCGAGGGCGAGGCGCTGGACCAGCTCGACGCCGCCGCCCGCCTCCCCGGCATGATCGAGGCGGTCGGCATGCCGGATCTCCATCCGGGCAAGGGCAGCCCGGTCGGGGCCGCCTTCCTGGCCGAGGGCATGATCCACCCGGCCCTCGTCGGCACCGACATCGGCTGCGGCATGGCGCTGTGGCGCACCGACCTCGACCGCCGCAAGGCGCGTCCCGACCGGCTCGCCCCGCGGCTGGAGGGGCTTGATGCGCCCTGGGACGGCGACACGGCCGCGTGGCTCGCCGCGCGCGGCCTCGCGCCGACGCCCCACGACGCGGGCCTCGGCACGGTGGGGCACGGCAACCACTTCGCCGAGATTCAGGTGGTGGAGGCGGTGCACGACGAGGCAGCCTTCGAAGGCCTCGGGCTTTCCCGCACGGACGTCCTGCTCCTCGTCCATAGCGGGAGCCGCGGCCTCGGCGAGGCCGTGCTGCGCGTGCATGCGGAGCGCTTCCGGGCCGAGGGGCTGGCGGCCGGCACGCCGGAGGCCGCCGCCTACCTCGCGGCCCACGACGGCGCCGTCGCCTGGGCGCGGGCGAACCGCGACCTCGTCGCCCACCGCGTCCTCGCGGCCCTCGGGGCGGGCGGCGCCTGCCTGTTCGACCTCTGCCACAACGCCGTGACGCCGGCCGGCCCCTGCGGCTGCTACCTGCACCGCAAGGGGGCGGCGCCGGCCGATCGCGGGCCGGTGGTGATCCCGGGCTCGCGCGGCGACGTCAGCATCCTGGCGGAGCCGGTGCCGGACCGGGCCGACGCCCTCTGGTCCCTCGCGCACGGCGCCGGCCGCAAGCTCGCCCGGCACGAGGCCAAGGGCAAGCTGCGCGGCCGCTATCGGCGGGAGGATCTGACCCGCAACCCCTGGGGCGGTGCCGTGGTCTGCGGCGACGAGCGCCTGCTCTGGGAGGAGGCGCCCGAGGCCTACAAGGACGCGACCCGGGTGGTCGGCGACCTCGTGGAGGCGGGGCTGGTCCGCGTGGTGGCGGTGCTGCGCCCGCTCGTCACCTTCAAGTGCTCGACGGAGCGCGGGGAGGCAGCGCGACGAGACAAGCGGGCGCGGCTGCGCGAGCGCGGCGAGGCCCGCCGCGCCAAGCACGCGGGCCAGCGCGGAGACCGGCCATGATCCTGCATCTCACGGCCGGGCGCGGCCCGGCCGAGTGCCGGCTCGCGGTGGAGCGCCTCGTGCCCCTGGTGCTCGGCGAGGCGGAGCGGGCGGGCCTCGCGGCCGCCTGCCTGGAGGACAGGGGCGGCTCCGCCCTCCTGCTGATCGAGGGCGAGACGGCGGAGGCCTTCTGCGCCGGCTGGAGCGGCAGCGTGCTCTGGCGCTGCCCGAGCCCGCTGCGGCCCGGGCACCGGCGCAAGAACTGGTTCGTGCGCATCGCCGCCCACCCGCTCGCCGCCGCCCTCCCGGACGGGATCGCACCCGGGGACCTCGCCTGGGACACCTTCCGGGCCGCGGGTCCGGGCGGGCAGCACGTGAACCGCACGGAGAGCGCGGTGCGGGTGCGCCATCGGCCGAGCGGCCTCGTGGTCGCGTGTCGGGAGGGGCGCAGCCAGCACCGCAACCGGGCGCTGGCCCTGGTGAAGCTGCGGATCGCTCTCGCGGCGCGGCAGGACGAGATCGCGAAGGCGGCCACGGAAGCCCTCTGGCACGACAGCGTGGCGGGCGGGGAGCGCGGCACCGACGCGGCGATCCGGATCTACGAAGGACCGGGCTTCCGCCGCCTGCGGTGACGGCTGGAGCCGCCGGCCCGATGCCATCCACGGTACACGACCGTCCACCACGGCGATGCCGTGGTGCGGCGAGCGTCAGGCCCGGATCGACAATGGTCCAGGAGAAGCGGCGGCGTCTCGGCGAAGCGCTCCGGGCGCGGCTTGGCGAGCCGGCCGGAAATGACGGCGAGGGGCTCCGGATTCCGTGCAAACCACACCCCGCGCTCGTCCATCGACGGGATTGCTGCGAAGGTGGCCTCTGCGATCCGATCGCCCCGGCACTCCTTCGGTTCCCGCACCCCTCACCCTCGGGCACCGCATGGCGATTGCGGCGGGAATCGGGCGGCGCCCTCTTTCATCCCGGCGCGGCCTGGCGCAGTCTTGCGGCATGTCGCCGCCGGGAAGAGCGGCTGCGCGTCGAATGGAGGTACGCCGATGGTGATGCCGAACCGTCTCGTGAAATCCGCCTGGATCGCCGCCGAGGTGACGCGAGACTCGGCCGAGAAGGTCTTGGTGGTGGAAGCCTACATCGCCGTGAGCCCGCTGGAGAGCGGCTACGACGCGGTGCGCTACGGGCATCTCGTGGAGGATGTCCGCCGGATCCTGGCCGAGAACCCGGATATCGACCGGGCCTCGATCCTGAGCGTGCACCGGGAATCGCGCTGCGCCGCCCTCTTCCGCCGCGCGGTGCCGGATTGCGAGGGCAAGCCCGAACTGGTGGCCTGATGACGGGCCCCGGTCTTTCCCGAGACCGGGGCCCGCCACCGGATCAGATGCCCTCGAAGAGGGCCGACGAGATGTAGCGCTCGGCGAACGAGCAGGCGACGGTGACGATCCGCTTGCCGCGGAACTCCGGCCGGGCGCCGATCTCCAGCGCCGCCGCCACGTTGGCGCCCGTCGAGATGCCGCCCGGAATGCCTTCCAGCCGCGACAGCAGGCGGGCGGTGTCGAAGGCGGCCTGGTTCGAGACGGTGACGACCTCGTCGATCACCTCGCGGGCGAGCACGTTCGGGACGAAGCCGGCACCGATGCCCTGGATCTTGTGCGGGCCGGGATTGCCGCCCGAGAGCACCGGCGAGTCCACCGGCTCGACCGCGATGACGCGCAGGCTCGGCAGCCGCGGCTTGATGACCTGGCCGACGCCCGTGATGGTGCCGCCGGTGCCGACGCCGGCCACGAAGGCGTCGAGCTGCCCCTGGGTGTCGTTCCAGATCTCCTCCGCGGTGGTCTTGCGGTGGATCTCGGGATTGGCCGGGTTGTTGAACTGCTGCGGCATCACCGAGCCGGGGATCTCCTTGAGCAGCTCCTCGGCCTTGGCGACGGCGCCCTTCATGCCCTGCGGGCCGGGGGTCAGCACGAGTTCGGCGCCGAGGAAGGCCAGCATCTTGCGGCGCTCGATCGACATCGTCTCGGGCATGACCAGGATCAGCCGGTAGCCCCGCGCGGCCGCCACGAAGGCGAGCGCGATGCCGGTGTTGCCGGAGGTCGGCTCGACCAGCGTGCCGCCGGGCTTCAGCGTGCCGGAGGCTTCGAGCGAGTCGATCATGTTGACGCCGATCCGGTCCTTCACGGAGGCGATCGGGTTGAAGAATTCGAGCTTGAGCAGGATCTCCGCCTCGACGCCGCGCTCCTTGGGCAGGCGGTTGAGGCGCACGAGCGGGGTGTTGCCGATGGTCTCGGTGATCGATCCGTAGACGCGGCCGTGGCCGGGCTTGCGGCCACTATCCTGGGTGGTGGAGGCGGCGTCGGCCATGACAATTCTCCTGAGGCGGTCACGCTGGGGCAGGGACGCCCCGATCACCGCGCACGCCTAGCTCAAATCCGCCAAGGCGTCGAGGCATCGCGAACCCTGGGATAGCGACTTGTGGAAGATTCCTCTTCCAGTCCAAGCCGCCCTCATCATCCGTCGACTTGTCTTCCGATAGACTCTTCTCTCTCACACTCGATCTGTAGCAAATTCATCTCCACCACGCCGCGGCGCGGGAAACGGAATCGCTACCGCCAGGCTCTCCGGCCAGTCAGGCGGGCTCCATGCGCCCGAGTTGCGGCAGCACGGCCTCGGGGGGGCCCGAGGCGACGAGGCACCCGCCGTCGAGCACGTGCACCACGTCGGCGCGCGCGAGGCTGGTGAGGCGGTGGGCGATCATCACCAGCGTGCGCGTGCCCGAGAGAGCGGACAGCGCCGCCATCACGGTCTCCTCGGTCTCGGCGTCGAGCGCAGAGGTCGCCTCGTCGAAGACCAGCACGTCGGGATCGTGGTAGAGCGCCCGGGCGATGCCGATGCGCTGGCGCTGGCCGCCCGACAGGCGCGCGCCGCGCTCGCCGACCCGGGTGCCGTAACCCTCTGGCAGCGCGGCGATCACCTCGTGGATGCCCGCCAGACGGGCCGCCCGCTCCACCGCCGCCGGATCGGGATCCTCGATGCCGAGCGCGATGTTGTCGGCCACCGTGGCGTCGATGAGAAAGACCTCCTGCGGCACGTAGCCGATCCGGTTCTGCCACGCGGGCAGCGTGCGCGCGTCGAGCACGACCCCGTCGACCCGTATGCTCCCCTCCCCCGGCGCGAGCAGGCCGAGCAGGAGCCCGATCAGCGTCGACTTGCCCGAGCCCGTGCGGCCGACGAGGCCGACCGTGGTGTGGGCATCGATGGTGAGATCGAGGCCGCGCAGCGTCGTCCGGCCGGGCTCGTACGCGAAGGAGACGCCCTCGAAGCGGATCGCCTCGCGGAACGGCAGCCGCTCCCGGTCGCGCGGCGGCGGCTCGCGCTCGGCCGCCAGCTCGCGGACCACCAGCGACACGGTCGGCAGGTGGAAGCGCAGCAGCGACAGGGAGTTGAAGATATTCTGGAAGGCCGGGAGCATGCGGTAGCCCGCGAAGGCGAACAGCCCCAGCAGCGGCAGCAGCGCGGCCGTGTCGAGACCGCGCGCCAGGGCGAAGAGCACCACCACGATCACGCCCCCGAAGGCCAGGGCCTCGATCACGAAGCGCGGCATCTGCCCGGTGAGATGGCTCGCCGCCGTGGCGCGCGCGAAGGCGCGGGCGGGCGCGTCGAACCGCCCGGCGAAGGCCCGCGCCCGCCCGTAGAGCGTCAGCTCCGTCAGCGCCCCGAAGGTCTCCTGCACCACCCGGAAACGCCGCTCGTTGTCGGCGGTGGCGCGGGCGCCGAGGCGCGAGAGCCGCGCGCGGATCACGAGGTAGAGCGCGATGTAGAGGCCGCCGAAGCCGAGGCCGAGCACCAGCGCGAGGCCGGGCGCGTACAGGAGGAGAAAGAGCGCGATCGCCGAGGCCGACACGACCCGCGAGGCGACGACGAGGCTCGGCGTCAAGACCCCCGCGACCAGCCGATCGGTCTCGGAGAGAACGTTCTTGGCGAGCTCCGCGCTGTTGGTGCGGGCGAAGAACAGCCGGTCGCGCGCCACGTAGCGGGCGAAGAGCCGGCGGGCGAAGCCGTAGCCCGCGAGATGCGCGAACAGGAGCTGCGCGTAGGTCAGCGCGGCGTTGACGACGCTCGTCGCCAGGATGGCGAGGAGCGCGGCCCCGCCCATCGCCATCAGGAAGGCCCGGTCGTCGCCGAGCCCGAGCGCGGCGCGGATCTCCGCGATGTGCGGCACCCGGTCGAGGGCCGCGGGATTGCCCACGAGGGTCAGGAACGGGATGACGGAGGCGACCCCCGCCATCTCGAACAGGCCGGCGAGCCCCAGGCCGGCGGCGATCAGGGCGAGGCGCCGCCGGTCGCGCGGTCGCATCGCGTGGACGAGGTCGATCAGCGCACGCATGCGGGGGCGGTACGCGGCCGGAGCCGGAGAGGCAAGGCGCCGTGGTCAGCCGGCGAGCACCCGCCCCGGCGGAAACAGCACCTCCACGAGCGTGCCCTCGTTCTTCCGGCTGGTGACGTTGAGCGTGCCGCGGTTGGCCTCCACCAGCGCCTTGGTGAGGGGGAGCGCGAGGCCGTTGCCGAGCCCCCGCCGCTCGGGCGTCGTCACCATCTGCCGGAAGGGCTGGAGCGCGGTCTCGATCTCGTCCTGGGTCAGCCCGACGCCGGTGTCGCGCACCCGCAGCGCCACGCCGCCGCGGTCGGTCATGGCGGTCGAGACGATCACCTGCCCGCCCGCCTCCGTGTAGCGGATCGCGTTGCCGATCAGGTGAAGGGAGGCCTGCCGCAGCGAGGTGAGGTCGGCCAGCACCGGCCGCAGCCCGGCCGCGAAGCTCGTGCGCACCACGACCCGCTGGCGCGCGGCCTGAGCCTGCATCTGCGAGACGCTGCCGCCGACGAGATCGTTGAGCGCGACGCCCGCGAAGGTCAGGTCGAACCGCCCTGCCTCGATCCGCGCGAGGTCGAACAGGTCGGTGACGAGGCCCAGCGCCTGCTCGCCCGAGGTGCGGATGTCGCGCAGGTAATCGCGATAGCGCTCGGCGCCGACCGGACCGAACTGCTCCTCCAGCATCACCTCGGTGAAGCCCAGGATGGCGTTCAGCGGGGTGCGGATCTCGTGGTTGACTGCGGCCAGGAACTCCGCCCGGCGGCTGCTGGCCGCCTCGACCTCGCGGCGGGCCTTCTGCAGTTCGGCCTCGGTGCGCCGCAGGGGCGTGATGTCGCGCAGCAGCACCGCGTAGCGGCGCTCGCCCTCGCCGGAGAGCGCCAGCGCGGTGAGCGCGAGGGCCTCAGCCCTCCCCTGGGCCGCCACCTCCGCGCTGCCGGTCTCGCCGAGGCGGGCGCGGTGCAAGGCCGCGCGGACCTCCGGCCGGCTCTCGGGGGGGAGCAGGACCGCGAAGTCCTCGCCCGCGACCTCCCGCAGGTCGTGGCCGAACAGCTCCCGGGCCGCGCGGTTGAGGCGCAGCACCCTCCCCCGCTCGTCGAGGGTGGCGATGGCCTCCGTGGTGGCGTCGAGGATGGCCTCGGCCTCGCGCAGCCGGGTCTCGCGCACCGCGAGGTTGATCTCGGCCGCCGCCAGGCCCTGGACCGGATCGGCATCCGGCAGGCGGCGGATGAGCAGGAGGCTCGCGGGCGCTCCCTCCCACTCCACGGTGGTGAGCGCCACCGCGACCGCGACGGTCCCGCCGCCGCGGGTCGCGAGCCCGATCGGATGGCCGGCCTCGGCCACCGGGAGGCTGGCGGGATCACGACCGCGGAACAACAGGCCGGGGCCGCCCGCGGCCGCGAGGTCGGCGCCGGATTCGTAACCGACCAAGCCGAGGAGATGCCGGTTGGCGAAGAGCAGCTCCTCGCCCCGGTGGATCAGCACGCCGGCGGGCAGGCGTTCGAGCAGCCGGGTGATCGGCGACGCGGACCGGTCGCCCCGGGCGGCGGCCGGCATCGGCCGGAACGGCGTGACCTCGCCGCGCCCGCGGCCCTCCGCGTCGGGCGCGGCCGGCATCGCCTCCTCCTCGGCGGCGTCGCCCGCGAAGCGTGCGCCCAGCGCCCGCGCGATCTCGCGGAAGGCGGCGTGCTCCGTGAGGGAGAGATGGCTCGCCGTCAGGACCGGCCCGGCGGCCTCCGCGGCGTCCGGCTCGGCGATCTCCGCTTCAGGCGCTGCGACGGGCGGCGGGTCCTGCGCCACGTCGCGCGGCGTGGCGGCGGCGACAGCTTCAGACCTTGCCGGCGCAGGTTCCGGCGGCGCCTCCGGCTCCGCCGATTCGGCCGGTGATGTCTCGTCGGGGAGCGGGTCGTGCGAGGCCGCCTCGGACGGCACCGGATCCGCGGGGGCGAAAGCCGCCGCCGGCCGGCCTGCTTCCGGGGTCCGATTCGGCGCGGTGCGGCGGTGGGCCTCGTCGCCGCCGAAGGGCCAGCCGAGCCCGAGGCTCGCCAAGGGGGCCGACATGAGGGGGGCCGACATGAAGGGCGCCGACATCATGCCGGCGAACCCCGCGAAGGTGGCGCCCGCGAGCGTGGCGAAGGCCGGAAGGTCGGGCACCGGGGCCTGCGTCGCCTCGGGCGGCACGGGCGCGGGCGCCGCGGCCGGCGAGCCGGCGCGCCCGATCGCCACCACCGCCGCGGCGCGCTCGCGCAGACTCTGCCGAACCGGGCCGGCGGGCGGCGGGGCCGGCAGGGGCGGAGCGGGCTCCACCCGATCGAGATGGATCACGCCGAAGCCGCTGAACCCCGCGAAGGCGCGCCCTTCCCCCAGGCGCGGTGCGCCCGACAGCTCGATCAGAACCGCATTCTCCTCCCCGCCGAGCCGCCAGCGCACCGGCAGCGTCCGGAAGGTCCGGCGCTGCTCCAGCGCTTCGCGCAGCAGGCGGGCATCATCGGGCACGATCGCCACCGCGAGCAGCCGGTCCCAGTCGCAGCCGACCGGCGAGGTGCCGACCGTCTCGGCAAGGGGAGGAGAGGCTTCGGTCCAGAGCCCCGTCTCGTCGCTGCGCCACAGGAAGCGCACGGTGCCGCGCCCGGTCTCGTCCCGCGCAGCCGCGTCCCTCGTCTCCGGGGCCGCATCCCGCGGCGCCGAGTCGGCACTCCGCCGGGAGCGCAGGGCGGGCAGCGGATCCACCGGAATGACGGCCAGGACCGGGGCGCCATCGGGCCCGGCCATCGACAGGCAGGCGCAGACGACCGGGGGCGACAGGCGGCCCGCATCGAAGCGCAGGCGCACCAGATGGGGCTTCGGCGTGCTGCCGGATGACCTCAGGGCGCGCAGCGCCCGCCCGAGATCGAGGGAGGGATCGATGCGCCCGCGCGCATCCGCGATGGCGGCGCCCAGTCCGCGTGCGGCCGAACTCGCGAAGAGCACGCGCTCGGCCCCCGGGTCGAGGAGGAGGCAGGCGACCTCGCGTCCGCCCGTCAGGCGCGCGAGGCCGGGCGTTGCCATCGCGGCGTCGATCGTCGCCATCCACCGCGCGTCGTCCACGGCCTCTCCTCGAACCCGCATGTCCCCGATCGAGCCGATTCTCGCCGGCCCCGATCTGCTCCGATGCTTTAACGGAATCGTGCCGGACACGCACGGGCACGAAATGCGCAGCCCCTGCGTTATCCTGACGTCAACCTTAACGGCCCTCGCCGATCTGGCATTCTGCGGCCGGTATGGTATTGTGCACTGCACAACGGCCGCAACGAGAGAAGCGGCGCGAGAGAGAGGAACCCCACATGAACACGACCCCGTCCTACGAGATCCCGACCGAGATGCGCGACTTCGCGGAGAAGAGCGTCGATCAGGCCCGCAAGGCGTTCGATTCGTTCATCAGCGCCGCGCGCAAGACCGCCGACACGATCCAGGGCTCGGCCGAGATGGCGCGCTCGAATGCTCAGTCGATGCAGAGCCGCAGCTTCGCGTACGCCGAGCAGAACGTGAACGCGGCCTTCGATCTCGCGCAGAAGCTCGTCCGGTCGCGCGACGTGCAGGAGGCGATGCAGCATCAGGCCGAGTTCATCCGCAGCCAGTTCGCGGCGATCCAGAGCCAGGCCAAGGAGTTCGGCAGCATGACGCAGAGCGCCATGCAGCAGAGCGCCGAGCACACCAAGAACGCGATGCAGCAGGGCGTGAACACCATGCAGCAGGGCGCCGAGCAGGCCAAGAACGCCGCCAACGACCTCTCGAACAACGCCTCCTGACCGACGTTTTTGGCGGGCGCGGCACGGCTTCACCTGCTGCGCCTCGCCGGCGATCGTTGCGGCCGCGTCCGTCCAGGACGCGGCCGCTTCGCGTTCCGGACCGTCTCAGCGAATCGGGTGGAGCGGGCCGACCTCCGGTTCGTCCTCCATCCCCTCCTCCAGACAATCCTCCGGCCGTTCGCGCCGCCGAAAGGCGGCGGGGTCGAGGTCGCGGACCAGCCGCGCGATGGTGAGTGCGCGATCCGCGCAATCGGGAGAGAGGCGCGCGATCTCGTCGGTGAGCGTCAGGATCGCGTCGAGGGTGCGCTGCCACTGACCGGAATGAGTCACGTCCGCCTCCCCGGCCGCACGGACGGCCCTCGCGTTGCCGCGGACGGCGGCATCCGCTAGCGATGCCGCCCTACGCCGCGCCCGTCCGGGCGTGGCGCTCACCACGATGAGGAACGCAGAGATGCGACGGTTCGTTCGCGCCCCCTTCGCGGCGGCGGCACTGATGGCGGCCCTGACCGCGACCGCGAGCGCACAGCCCTACGATCCGTACTACGACGACCGCCCGCGGCCGCGCCGGGGCGTCGGCTACAATTGCGACGCGGTGCAGAGGGGCCTGACCGGCCTGCAGCCGTTCTCGTGCCCGATGCCCGGCCCGCGGCCGCTCGGCACGCGCTGCTTCTGCGACGTGCCGATCGCCTCGTTCAGTGCACCGCAGCCGCCCGCGCCGGGCCGGGTCGTTCCCTGACGCGCGGCGCAGCGAGCGCCCTCCCCTGCTCCCGGCGAGCGGCCAGGGGATCGGCCAAGAAAAAAGGCCCCGGCTTGCGCCGGGGCCTCGTTGCGTGGGGTGCGGTGCGACTTAGAAGTCGCGCTGCACGCGCATGCGGACGTGGAACGTGTCCGTGGTGCTGGTCGTGGCGACCGCGACGCCCGCGGCGTTGACCGGCACGCCGTTGACGATCGCGGCGACGGTCTGACCCGGCGACTTGTTCTGGTCGACGGCCCGGCCGTTCTTCAGGCCGACCTGAGCGTAGTAGCCCTCGACACCGATATCGAGGTCCTTCACCGGCGACCAGATCAGGCTCGCGCCGGCCACGAACTGATACGTGTCGCGGATGGTCGCCGAGAACGCGTTGGTCACAGGGTTCGGCGACAGGCCGTTGAAGTTGATCGCGGCCAGGTTGGCACGGCTCGCGCCGCCGAAGGCCATCTCGCCGTAGCTGCCGAACACCGCCGAGCGCCACTCGGGCGTCCAGTAGTGCAGGAACGAACCGACGACGGTCCAGCTCGTCGAGAGGTCGAGACGGCCCGTGATCGGGTCGACGACCGCATCGGCGAAGAACTGGTTGAAGCCCGCACCCTGGATCGCCGCCGCGGCGCCGCCAGCGTTGTACGAGCCCGCCTGCGCGGAGTAGCCGGTGTAGAGCTGCGCGCCCTCGCCGTAGGCACCCTGGAGGTACAGGGCGTCGCCGGCCGCGATGAAGGGCAGGTTGACCTTGAGGCCGCCCTGCACCGCCCAGCCGTACTCGTTCTGAGCACGGGGAGCGAAGGTGGTGCCCGCAGGCCGCGCCACGGGAGCGCCCACCGAGGCGTTGAAGCCGTTGATCGCGAAGGAGGCGTTGCCGGTGTTGATCTCGTGCACCGCCGCCGAGATCTGCGCCGAACCCCAGGCCGCGTCGTAGCGCAGGGCGCCGACGAAGTCGGGCATGCGCGAGCGCTGCACGACGTCGAGGAAGGCGAGGCCCACCGGGTTGCCGGCCGCGTCCGTGCCGATCACCGGCGAGACGTTGAAGTTGCCGGTGAAGATGTTGAACTGGCTGGCGAGGTTGGCGTTGGTCGCCGCGTTGCCGAACAGCGGGGTCTTGCGGAAGATCGGGTCTTCCAACGAGACCGTCGCCGAGAAGCCGTTCCCGAACTGCGCCGTGTAGGCGATGAGGTTGGTCGAGGGCAGGTCGGACCCGAGGGTGCCGGCCATGATCTCGAAGTCGTGGGCGTAGAAGTCGAAGAACGAGGACGCGCGACCGGCGGTGAGGCCGGCGAACTGCACGAAGGCCTTGTCGACGTTCACGTACTGCTGCGAGCGGCCGAACGTGTCGACGCCGAGCGCCGGGAAGGCGCGGCCGATGCGCTGCTGCGTGCCCGAGGTCAGGTAGTTGCCGGTCTGGCTCGCCAGCTCGAAGCGCACGAAGGCGCGCAGGGTGCCGTAGGCGGTCTGCGTGCGGGCGTCGAGGTTGAGACGGCCGAGGCCGCGATACTGCGTCAGGTCGCCGTTGGCGCCCGAGCGGCTGAACGACTGGACGTAGCCGGCCTCGAAGCGGGCACGGCCGCCGACGCGCAGGCAGGTGTCCGTGCCGGGGATGTAGAAGAAGCCCGCGCCGTAGGCCGAGCAGATGCGAACGTATTCGACCGGAACAGCCTTCTTGATCGGCAGATCGGCCGCCTGCGCCCCGGCAACGACGGTCAGACCGGCCGCCGACCCGAGCAACAAGCTCTTCACGAGCTTCATCGAGACCTCCAAAGTTTCGAGACCCTTGGGGTGAACGACTGTGTCACTCAGACCCGGTATGGATCCGAACCACGCCACTCTTATCCCCTTAGACTCAGCCCTCCCGCACGGGGTGCTGGCCGAACCGCCCCGGGCACTCCGCCCGGCGCAGGGTCACCATGTGCGAGGGCTTAGAACCGATCAACACCGTTCCGCTTGCCGAGCCCTGATGCGGCCGGCTTTCCGCCACGATGTTGCAGCCAAGCAACGAAAACTCCCTCGACCTTGCGCCCGAGCGTGTAACCCGCGCCGCCGGCAGGGTGGCGCGGCGCGAACTCTTCGCGTCCGAGCGAATACGGAAGCGGGAATCAGTCGAACCGCCCGCCCTGGATGTATCGCGGCGTCCGCCGGACGGCGGATCGCCCGGCCGGCCTCGCGCCGCGGCGCCCTCTCAGCCTTCGAGTTCTTCGCGCAGCAGTTCGAGGGCCAGCCAGCGCTCCTCGGCCGCCGCGAGATCGGTCTCCGCGGTGGCGAGCCCGCGCGAGAGGGTCTCGAAGCGGGCCGCGTCGCGCGCGTAGAGAGTCGGATCCGCGAGCGCGGTGCGCAGCTTGCCCGTGGCGGCCTCCAGGGCGGCGATTCGGGCCGGCAGGGTCTTGAGCTCGTGCTGCTCGTTGAAGCCCAGGCGGCGGCGCGGCGCGGGTTTGGTGGTGGAGCGCGATTCCGCGGCGGAGCGCGGCTCGGCGGCATTCCGCGGCTCGGACCTGGCCGCCTTGCGGGGCTGGGCCTCCACGCCTGCACCGCGCTGGGCGACCATGTCGCTGTAGCCGCCCGCATAGGCGACCCAGCGCCCCTCCCCTTCCGAGACGAGCACAGTGTCCACCACCCGGTCGAGGAAGTCGCGGTCGTGGCTCACCAGGATCAGGGTCCCGGCGAAATCGGCCAGCATCTCCTGCAGCAGGTCCAGGGTTTCGAGATCGAGGTCGTTCGTCGGCTCGTCGAGGACGAGGAGGTTCGCCGGGTTCGCCAGCGCGCGGGCGAGCAGCAGGCGGTTGCGCTCGCCGCCCGAGAGGACGCCGACCGGGGTGCGCGCCTGTTCGGGCGCGAACAGGAAGTCCTTCATGTAGCCGACGACGTGGCGGTTCTGTCCGCCGACCGACACCGTGTCGCTGCCGCCGCCCGTCAGCACCTCCGCCACGGTGCGGTCGGGATCGAGGGCGGCGCGCCGCTGGTCGAGGAGGTTGAGGGTCACGGTCGCGCCGAGCCGGACGCTGCCCTCGTCGGGCGCGAGGCGGCCGGTGAGGAGGTTGACGAGCGTGGTCTTGCCGGCGCCGTTGGGGCCGACGATGCCGAGGCGGTCGCCGCGGTGCAGGCGCAGCGAGAGGTCGCGCACGATCGGCCGGCCGTCGAAGGACTTGCCGGCCCGGACCGCCTCCGCCACGAGCGTGCCGGAGGCCTCCGCCTCGCTCGCCGCCATGCTGACGCTGCCGACCGGGCCCCGGTGCTCGCGGTGGCGGCGGCGCAGATCATGCAGGCCCGCCAGCCGCTTCACGTTGCGCTTGCGCCGCGCGGTCACGCCGTAGCGCAGCCAGTCCTCCTCGGCGGCGATCTTGCGCTCCAGCTTGTGGCGCTCGCGCTCCTCCTCCTCGAACACGGCATCGCGCCACGCCTCGAAGGCGGCGAAGCCCTGGTCGAGGCGGCGCGTCACGCCGCGGTCGAGCCAGATCGTCGCCCGCGACAGCGCTTCGAGGAAGCGCCGGTCGTGGCTGATCAGCACGAGCGCCGAGCGGCTGCTCTTCAGCTCCGCCTCCAGCCACTCGATCGCCGGCAGGTCGAGATGGTTCGTCGGCTCGTCGAGAAGCAGGATGTCGGGCCCGGGCGCCATCGCCTGGGCCAGCGCCGCGCGGCGGGCCTCGCCGCCCGAGAGGCGCGCCGGATCCTCCTCGCCCGTGAGGCCGAGGTTTTCCAGGAGGTAGCGGGCGCGGTAGGGCTCGTCGCCCGGCCCCAGCCCCGCCTCCACGAAGGCGAGCGTGCTGGCATGGCCCGAAAAATCCGGCTCCTGCGCGAGATAGCGGATCGTGGTGCCGGGCTGCAGGAAGCGCGCGCCGCGATCGGGTTCGACGAGCCCTGCCGCGATGCGCAGCAGCGTCGATTTGCCGGACCCGTTGCGCCCGACGAGACAGGCGCGCTCGCCCGGCGCGATCGTGAGGTCGGCCTGCACGATCAGCGGCGTGCCGCCGAAGGTGAGGGCGATGGACTGGAGCGTCAGGAGCGGAGGAGCGGCCATGCGCGGGCTTATGGCAGCGCGCGGCGTGTTTCAAAAGCCTGCGGCGCTTTGCAAAAGCCGTGCGGCGTCTCGCACAAGCCGTCGGGCCGGCCTCCGCCGTCGGGCGGGGCCGGCCCGCGGTTCACATGGTCGGGTTGGCGGGGCCGGTCGGCGACGGGTCCGGGGTGATCGCCGGGGAATTGCCCGGATCGTTGATCGGCACTTCGAGCGGCGTGTCGCCGGGCGCCTCGCTCGGCACCTCGCCGGGTCGCTCCGGCTCGCGGGTCGGCGTCGGGGGCACGGGATCGTAGGGCTGGTCCGGTGGGGCGCCGGGATTGGACATCGGGAACTCCTGTTCGGATGTCCCGGTCCAACCGGGCGCCGCGTCGAGGGTTCCGCTACTTCTTGGTCAGGAGCTTGGCGCCGTTCTGGTCGAGGGCCTGCTGGATGCGGCCGGCGAACAGCGACAGGATGAGCGGCAGGTTCACCTCGACGCGCACCGTGTCGGATGCGACGTCGATGTGCCCGTCGACCTTCTGGTTCATGGCCGAGACCAGGAAGGACAGCCGCTCTCCCTCCCAGGAGGCGTCGGCCATGCGGATGCCCGCCTTGTGGAGCATCTCCTTCGCCTGCCCGATCCCTGCATCGAGGCGCCGGTGGGCCTCCTCCAGGCCGAGCTGGTGGGGAATCACGACGACCAGCGGCTTCGCCATCTCTTCGCCTCCGTTGTCGCCCCGCCGTAATCGCTGCGCCGCCGGACGGAAAGCCCGATCCAGCGTGGCGGTTGACGAGAGGCGAACGCCCGAGGGCGCGAGCGGGTCCCGGCTCGTTCGACGTCCGAATAGTTGATGTGCAACGCGCAGGCCGGTTCCGCTCACGCGCCGCGCGGGCTGGAGACGGTGGTCGGACCTGATCGTCCGATCACCGGATCAATCGATGCGTTCGAGCGCGACGCGCGTCACGCCGCCCATGCCGATCGCCCGGGCGGAGCCGCGGCTGAGATCGATGATGCGCCCGCCCGAGAAGGGGCCGCGGTCGTTGATCCGCACCACGATCGACCGTCCGTTCGCGGTGTTGGTGACCCGGACCCGGCTGCCGAAGGGCAGGCTGCGGTGGGCGGCGGTGAGGCCGTCGGGGTTGAAGCGCTCGCCGCTCGCCGTGCGGTGACCGGAGGCGTACCACGAGGCCTGACCGCTCTGGGCCGTCGAGGCCGCCGCGGCTCCCATCAACCCCGCGAGCGCTAGACCGCCCACCCCGCACACAGCCATCGATCGACGCACAGCAAGCCCGCAGTTCATCCCGCATTCCCTCGTGGCTGGATTTGCGGAGACCAGTACAGGCCGAACAGGACCAAATTGTGACCCGACCAAGCGCGGCTTTTTCGCGGCGCATTCCGGGCGGCCATCCGCCTGCATCAACACGCAGGGCCATCAGGGGCAGCCAATACACTGCTCTTCGGGTTTTCTTGATTGCGCCGCTGAAAAGAAGAACTTCTCAGTCATGGGCGGCGGGGCGCCCTGCGAGGGAGATGGGCAAAAATTGCAGCCCCATTTCGAGACGCACGGCGTTCGGGCGGGCAACTCGGCCTTTACCCTGACCGGGGCATGGTCGTGCCTGTCAGTTGCGTAACACGGTGTTCGCCATGGCTTCCCCGCGTACCGCGGTCGCCGGCGCAGCCGCCCGGAAACAGGTCTCGCGTACCGGGCGTGCGGCGTCGGCACCACGGATGGGTCTCGTCACCCCCGTCAAGCCTCTTCCCCTCGACGAGGTGCTCCTCGGCGACTGCATCGAGGCGATGGGCGCCCTGCCGCCGTCGAGCGTCGATCTGGTCTTCGCCGACCCGCCCTACAACCTCCAGCTCGGCGCCGGATCGCTGCTGCGCCCCGACCAGAGCGCCGTCGACGCGGTCGACGACGACTGGGACCAGTTCGCCAGCTTCGAGGCCTACGACGCCTTCACCCGCGCCTGGCTCCAGGCCTGCCGCCGGGTGATGAAGCCGAACGCCACGCTCTGGGTGATCGGCTCGTACCACAACATCTTCCGGGTCGGCAGCGCGTTGCAGGATCTTGGTTTCTGGATCCTGAACGACATCGTCTGGCGCAAGGCCAACCCGATGCCGAATTTCCGCGGCAAGCGCTTCACCAACGCGCACGAGACGCTGATCTGGGCCTCCCGCAGCGCACAGAAGGGCTACACCTTCCATTACGAGGCGCTGAAGGGCGGCAACGACGACCTGCAGATGCGCTCGGACTGGTTCCTGCCGCTCTGCACCGGCGAGGAGCGCCTGAAGGGCGCGGACGGGCGCAAGGTCCACCCGACGCAAAAACCCGAGGCGCTGCTCGCCCGCACCATCCTGTCGGCCTCGAACGCCGGCGACGTGGTGCTCGATCCCTTCTTCGGCACCGGCACCACGGGGGCAGTGGCCAAGCGCCTCGGCCGGCGCTTCATCGGCATCGAGCGCGAAGAAGCCTATGCGGAGGCCGCGCGCGCGCGCATCGCCGCGGTCGAGCCGCTCTCGACGGCGGCCCTGCTCACCGCGCCGGCCAAGCGCGCCGAGCCGCGGGTGCCCTTCCTCTCGCTCCTCGAGGCGGGCCTGATCTCGGCGGGCGTCACGCTCACCGACGAGCGCCGCCGCCACAAGGCGCTGGTGCGGCCGGACGGCACCCTCGGCGTCGGCCCGGCCTGCGGCTCGATCCACAAGATCGGCGCCCTCGTGCAGGGCCTGCCGGCCTGCAACGGCTGGACCTACTGGCACGTCGAGCGCGCCGGCCGGCTCGTGCCGATCGACGACCTGCGGGCGAAGATCCGCGCCGGGATGGGCTCGGCCGCCTGAGGCGGGCGGCGGCGGCGGAAATCGCCGAGGTCTGGACCTTTTCCCGTCCGGGATGCAAAAGCCGGGGCCTTGACCCGCCCCGGCTCGCGCGGCGGGCCGGGTGCCTGCGCGCCCGAGGTTGTGCCGGCTCGACGGCGTCCAGACGAGGAAACCTGCCCGTGACCTGCACCGTCACCGTGCTCGGGGCGACCGGCTCGATCGGGCGCTCCACCGCCGACCTGCTGGACCAGCATCGCGGCCGTTTCCGGGTCGGCGCGGTGGCCGGCGGGCGGGACGCGGCGGCGCTGGCGCGCGTGGCGCGCGATCTCGGCGCCTCCTTCGCGGCGCTCGCCGACCCGGCGGGCGGGCGCGACCTCGCAGACGCCCTCTCGGGCAGCGGGATCGCCTCCGGGGCCGGCCCCGAGGCGGTGATCGAGGCCGCGACACGGGACGCCGACCTCGTGGTGGCGGCGGTGAGCGGCGCGGCGGGCCTGGGCCCCACCCACGCGGCGATCCGGCTCGGACGCACGGTGGCGCTCGCCAACAAGGAGAGCCTCGTCTGCGCGGGCGACGCCTTCATGCGCGACGCCAGGCGCTTCGGCGCGCGCATCCTGCCGATGGATTCCGAGCACAACGCCCTCGCCCAGGCGATCGGCGAGGGCCGGGTCGAGGACATCACCCGCATGACCATCACGGCCTCGGGCGGGCCGTTCCGCACGACCCCGCGCGAGCGGATCGCGGCGGCGAGCGCGGCCGAGGCCGCCGCGCACCCGACATGGTCGATGGGGATGAAGATCAACATCGATTCCGCGACGCTGATGAACAAGGGCCTCGAACTCGTCGAGGCCCACCACCTGTTCGCCATCGATGCGGGGCGCCTCGACGTCGTCGTCCACCCGCAATCGATCGTGCACGGGATGGTGACGTGGCGCGACGGGGCGGTCACGGCCGGCCTCGCCATGCCCGACATGCGGGTGCCGATCGCGCATTGCCTCGGCATCGGCGATCGGCTGACCATCGCGCGCGGACGTCCCGTCGACCTCGCGGCGACCGGCAGCCTCACCTTCGAGCGGCCCGACGAGGAGCGCTTCCCCTGCCTGCGCATCGCCAGGGCTGCGCTCGCGGCGGGCGGCGCCCAGCCCACCGTGATGAACGCCGCCAACGAGATCGCGGTCGCCGCCTTCATCGCCGGGCGAATCGGCTTCTACGACATCGCCGCCCTGGTCGAGGGCGCCTGCGAGGGCTTCGCGGCGCGCTACCCCGCCGCCCCCGCCGACGTGGAGGAGGCGCTCGCCATCGACGCCGAGGTGCGCCGCTGGAGCCAGGCCCGCCTCGCGGCCTGAGCGGTTAACCGTTCGTGACGGCGACACGGGACGGCGCCCCGCCTGTGCGGTGCCGCCGCGCTCTGCCGTCTGGCCCGAACCCGCCTCCCGCGGTATGAGGAGCGTTCCCCGGCCGCGAGCGCCGGGATCGGGAGCCGGCGCGGGACGCCGGAAGCGCATCGATGGACTTCCTCACTGCCCTGGGCGGGGCGACGACGGGGCTTCTCGGCACCATCGTCACCTTCCTGTTCGTTCTGACCGTGGTGGTGTTCGTGCACGAACTCGGCCACTTCCTGGTCGGGCGCTGGTGCGGCGTCGGGGTGACGAGTTTCTCGATCGGCTTCGGGCCGGAGCTGGTCGGCTTCAACGACCGCCGCGGCACGCGCTGGAAGATCTCCGCCATCCCGCTCGGCGGCTACGTCAAGTTCGTGGGCGACCAGAACGGCGCCAGCGTGCCGGACGCCGCGACCCTCGCGCGGATGAACCCGGCCGAGCGCGCCGTGAGCTTCCACGCCCAGAACGTCTGGAAGCGCATCGCCATCGTGGCGGCGGGGCCGATCGCCAACTTCCTCCTCGCCATCGCGGTCTTCGCCGGCTCGATCTACGCGGTGGGCCGCTACGAGGTGGCGCCGCGCGTCTCTGCGGTGCAGCCGGGCAGCGCCGCCGAGCGGGCCGGCTTCCAGGCCGGGGACGTGGTCCTGTCGATCAACGGCGCCGCGGTGACCAATTTCGGCGACATGCAGCGCACCGTCTCGTCGAGCGGCGGCGAGCTCCTGACCGTGCTGGTGGACCGCAACGGCGTCGAGAAGACCCTGGAGGCGGTGCCCGACACCGTCCAGGAGAAGACGCCCTTCGGCACCCACCGGCTCGGGCGGCTGGGCATCCAGGGCCCGCGCGACGCGGCCGACGTCAAGCTCGTCCAGTACGGGCTCGGCGACTCGCTGCGCTTCGGGGTGTTCGAGACCTACTACGTGGTCGACCGCACCTTCGACTACCTCGGCAAGCTGATCAGCGGGCGCGAATCCGCCGACCAGCTCTCGGGCCCGATCGGCATCGCGCGGGTGTCGGGGCAGGCCGCCAAGGTCGGGGGCTTCGCCGCGGTGGTCGGGCTGATCGCCGTGCTGTCGGTCTCGATCGGCCTCATCAATCTGTTTCCGGTGCCCCTGCTCGACGGCGGACACCTGCTGTTCTACGGCATCGAGATCCTGCGCGGCCGTCCCTTGAGCGAGCGCGCCCAGGAGATCGGCTTCCGCATCGGCCTCGCCCTGGTGCTGATGCTGATGCTGTTCGCGACGTGGAACGACATCATCCAGATCGGGGCCTCCTGGAACCGCGGCACCTGAGCCGCCCGCCCGTCCCTTGTGGAGAATTCGAGCGATCGCCTTGAATCTCTCCCAAGGGTTGTGCGCCTAGAGTCGGGCGCTCGACTCCCGGTCCATTGTGGCAGTCCCGTTCTGGGCTTGCGCGAGGCTGGCCTGCTTCAGCCCTTGCTCACCCTGCTGCGCGAAAAGCTCAGCTTGAGCCCGTGACAGGAACGCCACGTCCCCTCAAAATCCCCTTCTGCTGCCAGCTTGGCGATTGCGTCATCGGGGATTCCCGATAGAAGCGACCCCAGGACCAGACGGCCATCGACCTCGCGAGAGGTTCGGCGACCCGCGGGTGCGAACCCGTACCGATAATAATGAGACGGGCCATTTGATGATGTCGATGACGGGGAAGCGCGCGCGCGTGTCTGCCACAGGCGCCATGATCATGGCGGCCGCGGTGGCGGGCGGCGCCGCACAGGCGCAGCAGGTCGTCGTTCAGGGCAATAGCCGCGTCGACGCCGAGACGGTCCGGTCCTACGTGACCGGCGTGTCGCCCGAGGAAGGGCGGCGCAACCTGATCGCGAGCGGCATGTTCTCGGACGTGCGCGTCGCCCAGAGCGGCGGCCGCACCATCGTGACGGTGCGCGAGAACAACACGATCAACCGCGTCGTCTTCGAGGGCAACAAGAAGGTCGAGAAGGGCACGCTGGAGAGCGTGGTCGAGGCCCGCTCCCGCGGCGCCTTCAACCCGGCGATCGTGAACTCCGACATCGACCGCATCCGCGAGGTCTATCGCCGCTCGGGCCGCGGCCTTGCCAAGGTGACCTACCGGGTCGTGGACCTGCCGAACGGCAGTGTCGACGTCGTCTACACCATCGACGAGGGCGACAAGACCGGCATCAAGCAGATCCGGTTCGTCGGCAACGAGGCCTATTCCGAGGGACGTCTCAGGGACCTGATGACGTCCACCGAGATGAACCTGCTCAGCTTCATCAAGACCTCCGACGTCTACGATCCCGACCGGATCGCCAACGACCTCGACCTCGTGCGCCGCTACTACCTGAAGAACGGCTACGCCGACTTCCGGATCGTGTCCGCGGATTCGCGCTTCGACGAGGCCCAGGGCGGCTGGATCATCACCGTCACGGTCGAGGAAGGCCGCCAGTACCGCGTCGGCGCGGTGGCGATCGACTCGCGCGTCAGCGGCGTCGACGGCGGATCCCTGCAGGACGAGATCCGCACCGGCGTCGGCGACATCTACAACGCCGAGGACGTCGAGAAGACCCTGACCGGCGTCACCACCCAGGTGGCGCGCCAGGGCTATCCCTTCGCCCAGGTCCGCCCGACCGGCGAGCGCGACCGCGCCACCGGCACGGTCTCCCTCGGCTTCATCGTCGAGGACGGCCCGCGGGTCTACATCGAGCGCGTGAACATCCGCGGCAACACCCGCACGCGCGACTACGTCGTGCGGCGCGAGCTCGATTTCGCCGAGGGCGACGCCTACAACCGCGTGCTCACGGACCGGGCCGAGCGGCGCCTCAACGGCCTCGGCTTCTTCAAGAAGGTCCGGTTCTCCAACGAGCCCGGCTCCGCGCCCGACCGCGTCATCGTCAACATCGACGTCGAGGATCAGCCCACCGGCTCGTTCTCGGTCGCGGGCGGCTACTCGACCGCGGACGGCATCATCGGCGAGGTCTCGGTCTCGGAGTCGAACTTCCTCGGCCGTGGCCAGTACGTCCGCGTGGCGGGCTCCGCCGGCCAGTACACCCGCGGCATCGATTTCTCGTTCACCGAGCCGTATTTCCTCGGTTACCGGCTGGCCGCGGGCTTCGACGTCTTCAACAAGTACAGCGACCTGACGCGCTACTCGCGCTACGTGACCGACGTGGTCGGCGGCCAGCTCCGCCTCGGCCTGCCGATCACCGAGGAGTTCGGCATCACGCTGCGCTACTCGATCTACAACACCGACCTGAAGATCCCGAACACCCTCAAGCGGCCCTACAACGACTGCTCGTTCCCGCTCGCGGGCTACACGGCGCTCAACCCGGCCGGCCAGGCGATCTACCCGAACTGCGCCTATGACGGCGAGGCCTCGATCGCCCTCAAGGACTCGGTCGGCTCGACCCTGACCTCGCTGGCGGGCGTCACCCTCGCCTACTCGACCCTCGACAACCTCGCCCAGCCGCGCAACGGCTTCTACGGCGAGCTGAAGCCCGAATTCGCCGGCATCGGCGGCGATTCGAAGTTCTTCCGCGTCACCACCGAAGCCCGGTACTACAAGGAGATCTGGGAGGACGTCGTCGGCTTCGTGAGGTTCCAGGCCGGCCACGTGGCGCCGACCGAGGGCAACACGCTGCGCATCACCGACCAGTTCTTCCTCGGCCCGTCGCTGGTGCGCGGCTTCGCGCCGAACGGCATCGGCCCCCGCGACGTCGGCTCGGGCGACGCCCGCTCGAACGCGCTCGGCGGCACCACCTATGTCGGCGGCACGCTGGAAGTGCAGTTCCCGATCTGGGGTCTGCCGCGCGATCTCGGCCTGAAGGGCGCGGTCTTCGCGGATGCCGGCACGCTGTTCGGCTACAAGGGCCGGCGCGCCTTCGACGTGAACGGCGACGGCATCATCAACGGCTTCAGCCCGGTCGCCGGCTGCAACTTCAACGCCTTCACGGTGGGCGTGGAGCCCGAATGCGTGAACGTGCGCGACAAGCCCACGCTGCGCTCCTCGGTCGGCGCCTCGATCCTCTGGAACTCGCCGCTCGGCCCGATCCGCTTCGACTACGCCTACGCGCTCACCAAGGACGAGGGCGTGTTCAACGGCATCGGCCGGGTCGGCAAGGACCAGACCCAGGCGTTCCGCTTCTCGGGCGGCTCGCGCTTCTGAGCCCTCCCCTCCCGGATCGAAGCCGGCGCCCCGCAGGGGCGCCGGCTTTTTTCGTTTGTGCCCTCCCGCGCGAGCGGGTAGGCCGGGCGCCCGTCCCGGCACGGGCGCGAGAGGACAGCCCGCGCCCGGCCTCCCGCGAGCGCGCGCATGTCAGACCCGGTCTTCTTCTCCGCCTCCGGCCCGCTCACCCTGGCGGAGGTCGCCGACCTCGCCGGGGCGGTGCTGCCGGCCGGCCTCGACGGCGCCATCGCGATCCGGGGCGCTGGCCCGCTGGAGAGCGCGGGGCCGGACGACCTCGTCTACATGGACAACGCCAAGTACGCGCAGGCGCTGGAGCGCACCCGCGCCCGCGTCTGCCTCGTCTCGGCCCGCTTCGCCGCGCGCGTGCCGGAGGGGACGCTCGCCCTCGTCAGCCGCGAGCCCTATCGCGGCTTCGCCCGCGTGCTGGCCCGCCTGTTTCCGAGCGCGGCCCGCCCGACCTCGCTGTTCGGCGCCACCGGCGTCTCGCCGGGCTCCTTCGTCCACCCGTCCGCCCGGCTGGAGCCCGGAGTGGTGGTGGATCCCGGGGCGGTGGTGGGGCCGGGCGCCGAGATCGGCGCCGAGACGGTGCTGGCGGCCGGCGCGGTGATCGGTCCGGGCACCCGCATCGGCCGCGGCTGCGCCATCGGCCCCGGCGCCTCGGTGCTGCACGCCCTCGTCGGCAACCGGGTCATCATCCACGGCGGCGCCCGCATCGGCCAGGACGGGTTCGGCTTCGCCATGGGGGCGGGCGGCCACCTCAAGGTGCCGCAGGTCGGGCGCGTCATCATCCAGGACGACGTCGAGATCGGCGCCAACACCACGGTGGACCGGGGCGCCAGCCGCGACACGGTGATCGGCGAGGGCACCAAGATCGACAACCTCGTGCAGATCGCCCACAACGTGGTGATCGGGCGCCACTGCGTGATCGTCGCGCAGGTCGGCATCTCGGGCTCCACCACGCTGGAGGATTACGTGGTCCTGGGCGGCCAGGTGGGCGTCGTCGGCCACCTGCGGATCGGCATGGGCTCGCAGATCGCCGGCTCCAGCAACGTCAACAAGGACGTCCCGCCGGGCTCGCGCTGGGGCGGCACCCCGGCCAAGCCCGTCCGCGAATGGTTCCGCGAGATGACGACGCTCAAGACGCTCGCGGCGCGCGGGCGCGCGCCCGAGGACGATGCCGAGTAGGCCCAGGTTCCCTCAAGCCGCCGCAAAGTCCTTGCATCGACCCGCTCATTCTCGCCAAAGACCAAGCCCGGGGACCGGCGCGTGCCGGTCGGCCGACCCGCATCCCATCGGCCCCCGAGGCCGCGCACGGAGCCTGACGCCATGACCGAGACGCCCACCGAACTGGGCACCGCCGACATCATGCGGGTCATGGAGCTTCTGCCCCACCGCTACCCGTTCCTGATGGTCGACCGCATCATCGAGATCGACGGCGACAACAGCTGCATCGGCATCAAGAACGTCACGATCAACGAGCCGCAATTCACCGGGCACTTCCCGACGACGCCGGTCTTCCCCGGCGTGCTGCTGGTCGAGGGCATGGCCCAGACGGCGGGCGCCATCTGCTGCGCCCACAAGCTGTCGTCCGACACCAAGCCGAGCCGGGTCTACCTGATGACCATCGACAAGGTGAAGTTCCGCAAGCCGGTGATGCCGGGCGACGTGGTCGAGTACCACATGCGCAAGATCAGCAATCGCCGCTTCATGTGGTGGTTCCGCGGCGAAGCCAAGGTGGGCAGCACGCTCGTGGCGGAGGCCGAGATCGGCGCGATGCTGGTGACCGAATGAGTGCCGATGCCGAAGCCCCGGCCGAGACCCGGGTCCATCCGAGCGCGGTCGTCGAGGACGGCGCGGTGCTCGGGCGCGGCGTGAGCATCGGCCCGTTCTGCCATGTCGGGCCGGAGGTCAGCCTCGGCGACGGCGTCGAGCTCGTGAGCCACGTGGTGGTGGCCGGGCGCACCGACATCGGCGCGCGCACCCGCATCTTCCCCTTCGCGTCGATCGGCCACCCGCCGCAGGACCTCAAGTACCGGGGCGAGGCCAACCGGCTCGCGGTGGGCAGCGACTGCCTGATCCGCGAGGGCGTGACCATGAACCCCGGCACCGCGGGCGGCGGCCTGGAGACGGTGGTGGGCGACGGCTGCGCCTTCCTGGCCAACAGCCATGTCGGGCACGATTGCCGGGTCGGCAATCGCGTCGTCTTCTCCAACAACGTCATGCTGGCGGGCCATTGCCAGGTCGGCGACTTCGCGATCCTGGGCGGGGGCGCCGCGGTGATCCAGTTCGCGCGGGTCGGCGCGCACGCCTTCGTGGGCGGCCTCTCGGGCCTGGAGAACGACCTGATCCCGTACGGGATGGCGATGGGCAACCGCGCCTATCTCTCCGGCCTCAACATCATCGGGCTGCAGCGCCGGGGATTTTCGCGCGAGGACATCCACACCCTGCGCCGGGCCTACCGTCTGCTCTTCGCGCAGGAGGGCACCCTGATGGAGCGCGTCGAGGACGTGGCGGAGGAGTTCGAGCAGCACCCGATCGTGCAGGAGATCCTCGCCTTCATCCGCGAGGGCGGCAAGCGCTCGGTCTGCATCCCCCGCGAGGCGCCGGGACCGGCCTGAGCGATGGGGCCGGGCACCGTCGCCATCGTGGCCGGGGCGGGGCGGCTGCCGCTCCTCGTGGCCGCCGCCCTGGAGCGGACCGGCCGGCCGTTTCGCATCCTGGCGATCCGGGGCTTCGCCGATCCGGCGACCCGGCGGCGGGCGCACGCGACCGTGGACCTGCTCGACGTGCGCGGGGCGCTGGCGCGCCTCGACGCCTGGGCGCCCTCCGGCGTCGCGCTGGCCGGCGCGGTCGCCCGCCCGAGTCCGGCGGCGCTCCTCAACACGCTGGCAGTCCTGCGCAACCGGGAGGAGTTGCGCTCCCTCGCCTCGGGCGGGGACGACCACCTGCTGCGCGGCGTCCTCGGGCTCCTCGAAGAGCACGGGCACCGCATCCTCGGCGTGCACGAACTCGCCCCCGACCTGATGGCGCCGGCCGGGGCACTCGGGCGGCACGCGCCCGACCCCGCCGCCACCGCCTCGATCGCCACCGGCCGGGCGCTGCTGGCCAGCCTCGCCCCGCACGATGTCGGCCAAGCCGCCGTGGTGGCCGCCCGCCGGGTGCTGGCCGTCGAGGGGCCGGAGGGCACCGACCGGATGCTGCGGCGCGCCCGCGACCTCGCCCGCCGCCCGCTCGGCCTCGGGCGCCCGCCCGCCGGGCTCGTGCTGGTGAAGCTCGCCAAGGCCGGCCAGGACCTGCGGGTCGACCTGCCGGCGATCGGCCCGCGCACGGTGCGCAACGCCGCCGCCGCCGGCTGCGCCGGCCTCGCGGTCGGGGCCGGCGACACCCTGATCCTCGACCGGCCCGAGACCGTGGCGCTCGCCGACCGCCTCGGCCTCTTCCTGCACGGACTGGAGACCGCCCCGTGAGCCGCCCCTGCCGCATCTGGCTGGTGGCCGGCGAGGAATCCGGCGACCAGCTCGGCGCGAAGCTGATCCGGGCCCTGCGCGCGACGAGCCCGGAGCCGCTGGATCTCGCGGGCGTCGGCGGCGACGCGATGGCGGCCGAGGGCCTGGCCTCGCTGTTTCCGCTCGAGGACGTGGCGGTGATCGGCTACCTCGCGGTGGCGGCCCGCCTGCGGCTGCTGATGCGGCGCATCCGCCAGACGGTCGAGGCCTGCGTGGCGGCCCGGCCCGACGTCCTCGTCATCATCGACAGCCCGGGCTTCACCCACGCGGTGGCGAGCCGGGTGCGCAAGCGCCTGCCCGGCCTGCCGGTCGTCGACTACGTCAGTCCCAGCGTGTGGGCATGGCGGCCGTGGCGCGCCAAGACGATGCGCGCCTACATCGATCACGTGCTGGCGCTCCTCCCCTTCGAGCCCGACGCGCATCGCCGCCTCGGCGGCCCCGCCTGCACCTATGTCGGCCACCCGCTGATCGAGCGCCTCGCCGAGCTGCGCCCGGACGCCGTGGAGGCGCAGGCGCGCCACGCCGAAAGGCCGGTGCTCGCGGTGCTGCCGGGTTCGCGCCGCTCGGAGATCGAGCGCCTGATGCCGGTCTTCGGGGCGACGCTGGGGCAGCTCAGTGCCGAGGGCGCCCGCTTCGCGGTGGAACTGCCGGCGGTGACGCGCCATCGCGACCTGATCGCGCGCCTCGCCGAGTCCTGGCCGGTGTCGCCCCGGCTCGTGGACGGCGAAGCGGCCAAGCTCTCCACCTTCCGCCGCGCGCGGGCCGCGCTCGCCGCCTCCGGAACCGTGACGCTCGAACTCGCGCTCGCGGGCGTGCCGATGGTGGTGGCCTATCGGGTGCCGAAGATCGAGGAGATCATCGTGCGCCGGCTGATCCAGGTGCCGACGATCGTGCTGCCGAACCTGATCCTCGGCGAGAACGCCATTCCCGAGCTGATCCAGGCCGAGTGCCGGCCGGACCGCCTCGCCGCCGCGCTGGCGCCGCTCCTGCGGGAGGGCGAGGCGCGGGCGGCGCAGGACCGGGCGCTCGCCCGGCTCGACGCCGTCATGCGCCTTCCCGACGGCGAGGACCCGAGCCGCAGCGCCGCCCGGATCGTGCTGCAGGCGGCCGGGCGGCCGGCGCCCGGGGCGTCATCGGCCTGAGGTCGGCCCGCACGGTCACCGCCGTGCCCGCAGGACGAAGGCCAGCCGCAGCAACGCCGCGCCGATCGTGATGGCACCGAGGCCGAAGAGGGCCGCGATCCACGACACCTCCCCGGCCATCACCGTCACGAGCGCGAACATCACCCCCAGGAAGACGAACAGGCTCCCGATCTGAGCGGCGACGAACCAGCCGGGCTCCTTGGGGCGAAGATTCAAAGCGGGCGCGCCGCCCGACTGCACGAGCCCCGCAATCCCGGCGAGAAGGCTCAGGGCGATGCGCTTGATGTCGGGCATGGTCACCGCAGATCCGCAATCTCCCACGATAAGCGATAGGTTCATCGCCGCGTCCACCATTCGATGGAAGCCGGCGACGCCCTCCTTACCTAAGGTTATGGCCGGAGGCCGTTCGGGTCGGGAGACCGCCCGGTCGATCGGGGCGGGAGCGCCCCTCTCCGACACGCGGGCAGCACCAGGAGCCGTTCGAGCCATGCCCAGGCGCCACCGCCCGCGTCGCTGAATGAGCGCCCCTTCATCGAAGCCCGCCGGCTCGAACGCCGTCCGGACGCCATGGCTGCGTGGAGCGGCCGTGTCGGTCATTCTCTTCATCGGCCTCTGCGAGATGCTCGCCACGACGCCTTGGCTGGACGTGAGCCGAGCGCCCGGCTGGCTGAGCACCACGCTCGTGCTCGTGGGCTTCCTGGCCTTCCTCGTGCTGGTCGGCTTCACCAGCTTGGTCGGAAACGCCGCCGTCGGCCTGCTTGTCCTCGTCCTGCTCTGGCGCGCCTGGGGATGGCCGTTCTGGTGTGCCGCCCTGATCGCCCTGCCCTACTGGATCGTCTTCTACCGCATCATCCCGAAACCGTGGTGAGCGGGGTCCCGCCCCGCTCTCGGCAGGCTCAACCCGCCTGCCCCCTGAGATAATCCAGCATGGTGCCGGCATCCGAGACCGTGAGGCCGACCCCGGGCGGGTCGTCCCGGAAGCCGGGCTCGACGAACATCCGCCGGATCGTGCCGTCCTCGACATGCATCGCGTAGCGCCAGCTGCGCATCCCCATGCCCTGCCGGCCGCGCTTGACCAGCATGCCCATCTGGCGCGTGAAGTCGCCGTTGCCGTCCGGCAGCATGAACACCTTCGTGATGTCCTTGGCGCGGGCCCACTGGTGCATCACGAAGGCGTCGTTCACCGACAGGCAGACGACCTGATCGATGCCGAGCGCCGCGAACGCGTCGGCCTGCTGCTCGTAGCCCGGCAGATGGTCGTCCGAGCAGGCGGGCGTGAAGGCGCCGGGCACCGCGAACAGCACGATGTTCCGGCCGCCGAAGATCTCGGCCGAGGCGACATCCTTCCACTCGAACGGGTTGGGTCCGCCGAGCGACTCGTTCCTGACGCGGGTGTGGAAGATCACGTCCGGGACGGTGGCTGGCGGCATGGCGGCGACCCTCGTGGACAGCGGCGCGGTGCCGCGAGGGCAAGCCTAAGAGCATTTCCCGGCGAAGGGGAGACCGGTTCGCCGCGGACGATGTTTGGAATCAAGGGCCTGGAGCGCGGACCTACATTGCGGCGCGGGGCACGATCGGTGGACAAGGCCCTGCTGAACGCTGGACTTGCCGCTCGCCCCCTTTCCCGGACGAGTGCAGCGAAGCGGAAGGAGATCCGGGATCCAGAAAATGATGTGCCGCGAAGCGGCTCTGCATTGAAACTGTTGCAGACAAATAGTCGCTTCGCGACATCTTGCGCTGGATTCCAGATCTTCTTCCACTTCGTTCCAGTCGTCCGGGAAAGGGGCGAGAGTGAGCCAGCTGAATTATGCGAGATCGGGCGGCACATGGGCGCCGCCCGCTCGGTGGTCGACTCGGATACGCCCTGCGCGTCAGCCGCGCTGCGAGATCGACACGTACTCGCGCTTCGGCGGGCCGACGTAGAGCTGGCGCGGGCGGCCGATCTTCTGCGAGGGATCCTCGATCATCTCGGCCCACTGCCCGATCCAGCCCACCGTGCGGGCGAGCGCGAACAGCACCGTGAACATCGAGGTCGGGAAGCCCATCGCCTTGAGGGTGATGCCCGAGTAGAAATCGATGTTCGGATAGAGCTTCTTCTCGACGAAGTACTCGTCCTTGAGCGCGATCTGCTCCAGCTCCACCGCCACGTCGAGCAGCGGATCGTCCTTGATGCCGAGTTCGGCCAGCACCTCGTGGGTGGTCTTGGCCATGATGCGGGCGCGCGGGTCGTAGTTCTTGTAGACCCGGTGGCCGAAGCCCATCAGGCGGAACGGGTCGTCCTTGTCCTTGGCCTTGGCGATGTACTCGGGGATGCGCTCGGGCCGGCCGATCTCCTCCAGCATCTTCAGCGCCGCCTCGTTGGCGCCGCCATGGGCCGGCCCCCACAGGCAGGCGATGCCGGCCGCGATGCAGGCGAACGGGTTGGCGCCCGAGGAGCCCGCCAGTCGCACCGTCGAGGTCGAGGCGTTCTGCTCGTGGTCGGCGTGCAGGATGAAGATGCGATCGAGCGCGCGCGCCATCACCGGGTTGGCGTGGTACTCCTCGCACGGCACCGCGAAGCACATCCGCAGGAAGTTCGACGTGTAGTCGAGATCGTTCTTGGGATACACGAAGGGCTGGCCGATGGAGTACTTGTAGGCCATCGCCGCCAGCGTCGGCATCTTGGCGATCATGCGCATGGAGGCGATCATGCGCTGCTTCTCGTCGGTGATGTCCGTCGAGTCGTGGTAGAAGGCCGACAGCGCGCCGACGCAGGCCACCATGATGGCCATCGGGTGGGCGTCGCGGCGGAAGCCCTGGAAGAACCGGTTCATCTGGTCGTGCACCATCGTGTGGCGCGTGACCCGGTAGTCGAAATCCGCCTTCTGGGCAGCGGTCGGCAGCTCGCCGTAGAGCAGCAGGTAGCAGGTTTCCAGGAAGTCGCCGTGCTCCGCCAACTGCTCGATCGGGTAGCCGCGGTAGAGGAGGATGCCCTCGTCGCCGTCGATGTAGGTGATCTTGGATTCGCAGGCTGCCGTGGAGGTGAAGCCCGGATCGTAGGTGAACATGCCCGTCTGGGCATAGAGCTTGCCGATGTCGAGGACGCTCGGGCCGATCGTGCCGTCCTTCTGCGGCAGCTCGATCTGGCGACCGTTCACCGAGAGGGTGCTGTTGCTAAAGCTCATGGGGTTTCGGACCCTTTCATCAACGGAATGAGCGTCGGGACGGGCGCCGGCGGGGTCGGCGCGAACACGGTCGCGAGCCTGGCGGCGGGGGATTGCTGCAGGTGCTCACTCGCCGACCGGGTTAGCGGATCGACGCACCGGCATCAACCGGACCGCTCGAAACGGGTGACACAATTCAAGTTCTGTTCATATCCCTGTCCAACCACGCGGGACGCGGTTGGATCCAGCCGCGATTCGCAGGCGCCCGGCCGCGCCCCCTGACCCTAGCGGAGCGGCACGCCGCCGCTCCGCGCAGGTGCTTGGTCCTGCACCCTTTTGTGCCGCCGGGGCCGATGCCTCCAGCGCCACGCGCTCCAGGCGAAGCGTCCTAGCAGGATTCAGGCCGCCTTCGCCTGATCCCGCAGGCGTTCGAGGCTCTCCTCGCGCCCCAGCACCGCCATCACGTCGAACAGCGGCGGCGAGGTCGCCCGGCCGGTGAGGGCGGCGCGAAGCGGCTGGGCCACCTGCCCGAGCTTCACGCTCTCGGCCTCGGCGAACTGGCGCACGGCGTCCTCGGTGGAGGCGGCGCTCCAGTCGGTCAGGGCTTCGAGGCGCGGCAGGACGCCCGCCAGCCGGGCGCGGCCCCCGGTGGCGAGGAGGCCCGTCGCGCGCTCGTCGAGGGCGAGCGGGCGCGGCGCGTAGAGGTAGTAGGCGCTGTCGAGCAGTTCGATGAGGGTCTTGGCCCGCTCCTTGAGGCCCGGCATCGCCGCGAGCAGGCGCTGGCGCAGGGCCGGATCGAAGCGGGACGGCAGATTCCGCGCTGCCCCCTGCGTCGGCAGGATCGCCTCGATGGCCGCGACCAAGTCCGCGTCGGACGTCGTGCGGATGTAGTGGCCGTTCAGGTTCTCCAGCTTGGCGAAGTCGAAACGGGCCGGCGAGCGGCCGATCTGCTTCAGGTCGAAGGCCTGGATCATCTCCTCGGTGGAAAAGATCTCCTGGTCGCCGTGGCTCCAGCCGAGCCGCACGAGGTAGTTGCGCAAAGCCGCCGGCAGGTAGCCGAGGTCGCGGTAGGCATCGACCCCGAGCGCGCCGTGACGCTTCGACAGCTTCGCCCCGTCCGGCCCGTGGATGAGCGGGATGTGGGACATGCTCGGCACGCGCCAGCCCAGCGCATCGTAGATCTGGGTCTGGCGGGCGGCGTTGGTGAGGTGGTCGTCGCCGCGGATGACGTGGGTCACGCCCATGTCGTGGTCGTCCACCACCACGGCCAGCATGTAGGTGGGCGTGCCGTCCGAGCGCAGCAGCACGAGGTCGTCGAGGTCCTTATTCTGCCAGACGACCCGGCCCTGGACCTCGTCCTCCACCACGGTCTCGCCCTCGGTGCGCGCGCGCAGGCGGATCACCGGCTTGACGCCGGGGGGCGCCTCGCTGGCGTCGCGGTCGCGCCAGCGCCCGTCGTAGCGCAGCGGCCGGCCCTCGCGCCGGGCGGCCTCGCGCATCTCGGTGAGTTCCTCGGGGCTGGCGTAGCAGTGATAGGCGCGGCCCGCCGCGAGCAGACCCTCGGCGACTTCGCGGTGCCGCGCCGCGCGGGCGAACTGGTAGATCACCTCCCCGTCCCAATCGAGGCCGAGCCAGGACAGGCCGTCGAGGATCGCGTCGATGGCGCCCGGCGTCGAGCGCTCCCGGTCCGTGTCCTCGATGCGCAGCAGCATCCGCCCGCCGTTCTTGCGGGCGTAGAGCCAGTTGAACAGCGCCGTGCGGCCTCCGCCGATGTGGAGGAAGCCCGTGGGCGACGGGGCGAAACGCGTGACGACGGAGGACATCGGCGAGGCAGAACCACTCAGACGAGGATGGGGATGCGGACGGGTGGCGGACGGGTGGAATGCGCGGTCGACCCGTCGGCATCGCGTCCTGTAGCATGCGCGCGACCGGCCGTTAAGGAACGCACGGGCCCGGAATGGCGCGGGAACAGGCAGGCAGGGGGCTCGCTCTGCGCGGCCCGGCGACGCTGCCGGCGGGCCGGGCCTTGCCGCAGGATCTCGTCCGCGGGGCGGGCGCCCGCGTGCTGGCCTGCCTCGCCGAGGAAGCCGGGCAGCGCCGGCTGTTTCCCTGGCTCGCCGTCGCCTTCGGGGCCGGCATCCTGCTCTTCTTCGCGGCGGCCGACGGCCTGCCCGCCCTGTGGGCGCCGCTCGGCGCGGCCGGCGCCTGCGGCAGCGCGGCATTTTTCGCGCGCGCCCGGCCGGTGGCGCTCGCGCTCCTGCTGGGGCTCGCGGCGATCCTGCTCGGCTTCGCGGCGGCGGCGATCCGGGTCGAGCAGGTGGCCGCTCCGGTGCTCCCCCGCACCACCATCGCGCCGCTCGCCGGCTTCATCGAATCGCTTGACGAGCGCGAGGAGGGCGCGCGCGTCGTGGTGCGGGTCCATCGCCTCGGCGAGATGCAGGCGGGCGAGCGGCCGGAGCGCGTGCGCGTCTCCTACCGCAAGGCCGACCGTCTGCGTCCGGGCGACTTCATCGAGGCCCGCGCCCGCCTCCTGCCGCCGCCGGAGGCCGCCCGCCCGGGCGGCTACGATTTCGCCCGCGACGCCTATTTCCGCGGCATCGGCGCGGTGGGGTCGCTGCTCGGGCCGGCGGCGGTGGTGGCCCCGCCCGTGCCCCCTCCCCTGGCCTTGCGCGTCTCGGCGGCGGTCGACGCGGCGCGCAACGCGCTGACCCGGCGCATCACCGACGCGAATGGCGGACAGGCCGGCGCGGTGGCGGCGGCGCTCGTCACCGGCAAGCGCGGGCTGATCGACGCCGACACCAACGAGACCCTGCGGGCGGCCGGCATCTACCACGTGGTGTCGATCTCGGGCCTGCACATGGTGCTGGCGGCCGGGGTGATCTTCTGGCTGGTGCGGGCGCTGCTCGCGCTCGGTCCCGGCCTCGCGCTCGGCTGGCCGATCAAGAAGATCGCCGCGATCCTCGCGATGATCGGCGTCACCGCCTACTGCGTTTTTTCGGGCTGGGACCTCGCGGCCGAGCGCTCGCTGGTGATGACGCTGGTGATGCTCGGCGCGATCCTGGTGGACCGCCCGGCGCTCAGCCTGCGCAACCTCGCGCTCGCTGCCCTGGTCGCCCTGGCGCGCGAGCCCGAGGGGCTGCTCGGCCCGAGCTTCCAGATGTCCTTCGCGGCGGTGGCCGGCCTCGTCGCCTGCGCGCGCTTGATCGACGGCGGCCTGCTGCGGCGGGAGGCGGCCGGCCCCCTCGGGCGCGCCCTCGCCTGGGCGGCCGCGGCGCTCCTCGGGACGCTGGCCACGACGCTCGTGGCGCAGGTCGCCACCGCGCCCTACGCCACCTACCATTTCCAGACCGTCCAGCCCTTCGGGCTCCTCGGCAACGCCCTCACCCTGCCGCTCGTCTCGGTGGCGGTGATGCCCGCGGCCGTGCTCGGCATCCTGGCCTATCCGTTCGCCCTCGACCGGCCGGTCTGGTGGGCGATGGGGCTCGCCGTGCGCGGCATGCTCGACATCGCGGGCTGGATCCGCGGCTTCGACCACGCGACCCTGGTGGTGCCGGCCTTCGGGCCCTGGGCGCTCGGGCTGCTCACGCTGGCGCTGCTCCTCCTCACGCTGCCGGCCTCGCGCCTGCGCTGGCTCGGCCTCGGGCCGGCCCTCGCGGGCGTCGCGCTCGCGGCCTCGCCCCCGCGCCACGACCTCTACGTCGACCGCGAGGGCACGGGCGCCGCCGTGCGGGGGGCGGACGGACGGCTCGCGACGCTCGGGCGCCCGCCGCCCTTCGTGCTGGAGCAGTGGCTGAAGGCGGACGGCGACGCGCGCGCCCGCACCGATCCGTCGCTCGCGCGCGGCGAGACCTGCGACCGCCTCGGCTGCGTGGCGACCGGGCCGCAGGGACGGCGCGTGGCGCTGGTGAAGGACAAGCGGGCCTTCGAGGCCGACTGCGCCCGGGCGGACGTGGTGATCGCGCGGGCCGCCGCACCGCCGGGCTGCGGGGCCGGGCTGGTGATCGACCGCGCCTTCCTGGCCGCGCACGGCGCCACGCTGGTGCGCTTCACGTCGGACGGCTACGCGCTCACCACCGCGCGCCGGCCCGGCGAGCGCCCCGTCTGGCGCCTGCCGCCCCCCGCAGCCCCGGCCGTGCCGGAGGCCGACGAGACGGAACTGGAGCCTTAGATCCCGGTCAACGGCGGCCCGGCCCGGCTCCGGACGCCGGCTCCCAGGCGGTGACGGGGTCGGGCACGACGCGCGCCGGCAGGTAGGTTTCCTCCAGGCTGCCATGGACCCCGCAGAACGGGGCGGTGGGTGCCGGGCTCGCGTTGCGCCGCTGGGCGAGCGTGAGCAGGCCCCCGTCCCGGCGTAGCACCAGCGTCCAGCCGTCGGCGCCGTCGTCCTCGTCCTCGTCCTCGGCCGTGTCCCAGGCGACCTCCATGACCTCCCCGGCCAAGCGCCCGACCCCGACGAACCCGCAGGTGTAGGATCCGCCGACCGGGTCGTCCGCCCGCGCCCGCACCGTGAAGCTGCCATCCGGGCGCGGCGCCACCACGATGTCGCCCGCCCCGGAGATCCACGCGCCGGCCCATCCCGCCCGCGGCCCGTCGAGGGCGTCGAACCATTGCCGCCCCGTCCGCAGGTAGACCGGCAGGCGCGCCTCCGGCCGCGCCAGCACCGCCTCTCGACCGGCGAGGAAACCGGCGTAGGCGCGCCGCAGATGGCGGGCGAGCGCAGGGTCGGCGCGGACGCGATCGAGGGCCGCCGCGCAGGCCTCGGCCAGCGCCGTGTCGAGCGGCCCGGGTGGGGCGGCCGCGCGTGGCGAGCCCTCGGACTCCACTGGGACGCAGGCAACGGGCCGGACCTCAGCGGCCGGCGCGCGCGCCGCCACGAGCGCCGCCAAGAGCATCGCGACGAGATGCTGGGGACGAGGGAACACGGATCGGTCCTCGGGTCTGGGCGGCCGCGCGCCGCTCGCACCCGTCCTGCCTATCCGTCGCGAATGGCAGCGTCATGCCGTGCGGGTTGCGCCGGATCGGGCGGACGCAACGGTTTCGTCACGGTCCGGACATCGACCCGCCCCGGACGACATCCCGGCGCAATGCGCAGGCCGCCGCCGACCTCGTGCGGCAACGTGCGTGTGCCAGACCTTCTGCGCGATGGTCCGCTCGGAGACCTCATCGCGTGACCGCCGAGGCGCCTCATGACCCGCACCGCGTTGACCGAGAGACGGAGGCGCCGGCTGGCGCCGCTCGTCGGCCTCGGCCTTCTGATGACCGGCTGGCCGGGCCTCGGCCTCGCCGGACCGGGCGGCGACGGGCTCGGCCCCATCGTCGCGCGGGCTGGGTCCGGCGGGGCCTGCTTCGAACGAGTCTACGACGCGGCGCATCTCGCCCGGCAGCGCGGCCAGACGATCGCCGCCATGACGGTCCTGCTGACCCCGGACCCCACCCCCGAGCCGGAGGTCCGGGCCTTTCACGTGCTGACCCGCATCACCCTGCGCAGCGCCGAGCCGCTCTACGGCCAGTCGACCTGCTGGTGGGAGGCCGGCGCGAATCTCGGCAACCGGCGCGAGCGGCTGGTCGCCTTCGTCCGGGACGACGACGCGACCCGCTGCATGGCGATGATCGAGCCCGACAACGCCGAGGAGGCGGGGGATTACCTCATCGCGCCCGACCCGGCGGGGCGGATTCTGATGGTTCAGAACGGTTTTTCGCAGATGCGCGCCGGCCCGGCCGGCGCCCGCGCGATGCGCGACGTCGCGTTCGGGGCGGCCGACGCCACCCTGAAGCTCCACCGCGTCGACCCGGCGCGCTGCACCGGCCTCGCGGCGGTGCTGGCGGAACCGGTGAGGGTGCAGAACCGCTGACGCGCCCTCACGCCTCGTCGCGCAGCACGCGCCGGATGATCTTGCCCGTCGTGGTGAGCGGCAACGCCTGCCGGAACGCGATCTCGCGCGGGTACTCGTGTGCCGAGAGACGCTGGCGCACGAAGTCCTGGATCTCGGCCGCGAGGCGGTCCGAGGCCGGAAAACCGGGCCGCAGCACCACGAACGCCTTGACGATCTCGGTGCGCAGCGGGTCGGGCTTGCCCACCGCCGCGGCGAGCGCCACCGCCGGGTGGCGCAGCAGGCAATCCTCGATCTCGCCGGGGCCGATCCGGTAGCCGGACGAGGTGATGACGTCGTCGTCGCGGCCCACGAAATGGACGTAGCCGTCCGCGTCCACGCGGCCCTGGTCGCCCGTGGTCATCCAGTCGCCCAGGAACTTCGCCGCGGTGGCAGCGGGATCCNCGCGGCCCACGAAATGGACGTAGCCGTCCGCGTCCACGCGGCCCTGGTCGCCCGTGGTCATCCAGTCGCCCAGGAACTTCGCCGCGGTGGCAGCGGGATCCTGCCAGTAGCCGAGGAACATCACCGGGTCGGGCCGCGCCACCGCGATCTGGCCGATCTCGCCGGGGGCGGCCGGCGTGCCGTCCGGGCGGATCACCGCCGCGCGGTGCCCCGGCACCGGCTTGCCGGTCGAGCCCGCCCGCGCGATCCCGAGCGCCGCGCAGGAGGCCAGGACGAGGTTGCACTCGGTCTGCCCGTAGGCCTCGTTGACGGTCAGGCGCAGCGCGTCCTGCGCCCAGGCGAAGGTCTCCGGCCCCAGCATCTCCCCCGCGGAGGCGAGCGTGCGCAGGGGGGAGAGGTCGAAGCGCTCGCGCGGGCGCTCCACGGTGCGCAGCATCCGGAGCGCGGTCGGCGGCACGAAGGCGTTGGCGACCCGCAGGTCGGCCATCAGCCGCAGCGCCTCCTCGGGATCGAATTTTTCGTATTTTCGCGCCACCACCGCCACGCCGTGATGCAGGCTCGGCAGCAGGGCGTTGAGCAGCCCCCCGGCCCAGGCCCAGTCGGCCGGCGTCCACATCCGGTCGCCGGGTTCGGGCATGAACTCGTGCATCATGGCGAAGCCCGGCAGGTGGCCGAGCAGCACCCGGTGCCCGTGCAGCGCGCCCTTGGGGGGTCCCGTCGTGCCGGAGGTGTAGATCATCATGGCCGGATCGTCGGCCGCCGTGTCGACGGGCACGAAGTCGGGCGAGGCGGCGTCGAGGAGCTGCTGGAAGCCGAGCGCCCCCTCCTCCGGCCCGTCGACCGAGACGCGCAGCGTCAGGTCGGGCAGTGCGTCGCGCAGGGTGACGAGCTTCGCGAGCCCGCCCGCATGCGTGACGACGGCCCGGGCGCCGGCATGGGCCAGCCGGTGCTGGAGCGCGTCCGGCCCGAAGACCACCGCGAGCGGCAGCGCCACCGCGCCGAGCTTGTAGACGGCGAGGTGCGCGACCACCACGGCGGGGGATTGCGGCAGCAGCACCGCGACGCGGTCGCCCCGCCGCACCCCGTGCGCCCGCAGTGCGTTGGCGAAGCGGTTCGAGGCCGCGCGCAGGGCCGCGAAACTCCATGTCTCGACCCGGCCATCCGCCGCAACATCGAAAAGGGCCGGACGGTCGGGATCGGCCGCGGCCCAGCGGTCGCAGACATCGACCGCGATGTTGTAGCGCGCCGGGATCCGCCAGCGAAAATCGGCGACGAGGCGATCGTACTCGGGAATGGTCACGCCTCGCGCGGCGGGAAACCGCCCTCGTGGCTGAAATCGGTGATCGGACGGCGGCCGTTCGGGGTCTCGCGGGCGCGCTGCTCCTCGGTCAGCGTCGCCGGATCGGCCCGGCGCCCGACCGCGAAGGCGGCCTCGACCCGGTGATGGGGCGGCAGGTTGAGGACGTCCGGCGCGCGCTCCCTGTCGAAGCCGACCATGCCGTGGGCGTGCCAGCCCATCCTGATCGCCTGGAGCTGAAATAGGGCCGAGGCGGTGCCGGTGTCGAAGGAGGCGCTCGCCGAGGGCTTCAGGCCGTCCTTGGTGTTCATCATCCCGTTCGAGACCAGGAAGAGCAGGGCGGCCGTGTCCTTCACCCATTTCTGGTTGCCGGGCACCAGCAGGCCGAACAGCCTGTCCCAGTGCGGCGTGTCGCGCCGGGCCCAGATGAAGCGCCAGGGCTGCGAGTTGTAGGAGGAGGGCGCCCAGCGCGCCGCCTCGATCATCGTGAACAGATCGGCCTCGCTGATCGCCTCCCCGGTGAAGGCGCGCGGCGACCAGCGCTCGAGGAAGAGCGGGTCGATCGGGTAGTCGGGGCTTCGCGCAAAGCTTGACGTCACGGCAGGTCTCCGGAACGGACCCGCTCTCCTGCCAGCCCGCGCCGCCGATGTCACGCCCGTCGTCAGAGGGGCACCCCCTCGTCAGAGGGGCAGAATACTGTCGCTCTTCACCTCTTCCATCACCGCATAGGTGCGCGTCTCGGTGACGCCGGGCAGCGAGAGCAGCACCTCGCCGAGGAAGCGCCGGTAGGCCGGCATGTCGGCGACGCGGGTCTTCACCAGGTAGTCGAACCCGCCCGCCACCATGTGGCATTCCAGCACCTCCGGCGCCCGGCGCACCGCCGCCGCGAAGCGCTCGAAGATGTCGGGCGTGGTCTTGTCGAGGGAGACCTCCACGAAGACGAGCAGGCCGAGGCCGAGCCGGTGCGGGTCGAGCCGCGCGCCGAACCCCGCGATGACGCCCTCCTTCTGCAGGCGGCGCAGGCGCTCGCCCGTGGCGGTGGGCGAGAGGCCGACCCGCTCGGCGAGATCCACGGTGGAGATGCGTCCCTCGCGCTGCAGCACGCCGAGGATGCTGCGGTCGAGGCGGTCGGGCTGGTCCGTCATGTTCGCGGTAAAAATCCGGTTTCACCGCCAATCCGGCGGCTGTGCCATCAATATTGCCATCGAACGGCGGCGTCACTCCGGATAGGCTGTGGATCGAACCGAACCCCAGAGTCGATCCCGATGCCCGCCCCGCTCCCCCGCTTCTCCGCCCCCTACGCCCCCGACGATGCCGACCTCGCCCGCCGCTTCCTGTCCGGTGCCGCCCTTGGCCCGGAGCGGGAGGCCCGGGTGGATGCCCTCGCCCGCGATCTCGTCACGGCGATCCGGGCGGAGAACGGCCGCATCGGCGGCGTCGAGGCGCTGCTGCGGGAATATTCGCTCTCGACCAAGGAGGGGCTCGCCCTGATGGTCCTGGCCGAGGCCCTGCTGCGGGTGCCGGACGCGGCCACCGCCGACCGGCTGATCGAGGACAAGCTGCGCGGCGGCGGGTTCGAGCAGCACGCCACGCGCTCGGACGCCCTCTTGGTCCACGCCTCCGCCTGGGCGCTCGGGCTGTCGGCCCGCATCGTCGATCCGGGCGAGACGCCGGAGGGCGTGCTGCACAGCCTCGCCCGGCGCCTCGGCCAGCCGGCGGTGCGGCAGGCGGCGCGCCAGGCCATGCGGGTGATGGGCAACCACTTCGTGCTCGGCGAGACGATCGCGGCGGCGCTCCGGCGGGCGGGCAGCGGCCAGGGCCGGCTCTTCCGCTACTCGTTCGACATGCTCGGCGAGGGCGCCCGCACCGCCGAGGATGCCCGCGCCTACGCGCAGGCCTATGCGGGGGCGATCGAGGCGATCGGCCGGGCGGCCGGCAACGCCGCCCTGCCGGACCGGCCCGGCATCTCGGTGAAGCTCTCGGCGCTGTATCCCCGCTACGAGGCGATGAGCGCCGGGCGGGTGATGGCCGAACTCGTGCCCGTGCTCCTCGGGCTGGCGCAGGACGCGCGCCGCCACGACCTGAACTTCACCATCGATGCCGAGGAGGCCGACCGGCTCGAACTCTCGCTGGACGTGATCGCGGCGGTGCTGGCCGATCCCTCGCTCGCCGGCTGGGACGGGTTCGGCCTCGCGGTACAGGCCTACCAGAAGCGCTGTCTCGCCGTGATCGATCACGTGGCGGAGCTCGCCCGGCGCCTCGACCGCCGCCTGATGGTGCGCCTCGTCAAGGGCGCCTACTGGGACACGGAGGTGAAGCGCGCCCAGGAGCGGGGGCTCGCCGATTTCCCGGTCTTCACCCGCAAGAGCATGACCGACCTGAGCTACGTGGCGGCGGCCGAGCGGCTGCTGGCGCACCGTCCCCTGCTCTTCCCGCAATTCGCCACCCACAACGCGCTCACGGTGGCGAGCATCGTCGAGCGGGCGGGTCCGGACGAGGGTTCCTACGAGTTCCAGCGCCTGCACGGGATGGGGGACGCGCTCTACGAGCGGCTGCTCGCCGCGGTGCCGGGCACCGCCTGCCGCACCTACGCGCCGGTCGGCGGCCACCGCGATCTCCTCGCCTACCTCGTGCGGCGCCTGCTGGAAAACGGCGCCAACTCCTCCTTCGTCTCGCAGGCGGCCGACCCCGCCGTGCCGGTCGAGACCCTGCTGCGGCGCCCGGCCGAGGCCGTGGGCACGCCGGACCGGGCGCGCCACCCGACGCTGCGCCGCCCGCGCGACCTCTTTTCGCCCGAGCGCGTGAACTCGGCCGGGATCGAGTTCGGCGAGGGCACCGCGCTGGAGCGCCTGCTGGCCGAGGTGAGCGGGGCGGCGGGCCGGGCCGAGGCCGCGCCCCTGATCGACGGGACCCCGCAGGCGGGCGCGGCGCGCACCCTCGCGAGCCCGATCGATGCCGGGCTCACTGTCGGCACCGTTGCGGAAGCGTCGCCCGAGACCGCGGATCGCGCCGTCGCGGCGGCCGTCCAAGGCTTCCGCGCCTGGAGCCGCACGCCCGCCGCGCAGCGGGCCGCGGCCCTGGACCGGGCGGCAGACGCCATGGAGGCCGCCCGCGGGCGCCTGATCCACCTCCTGCAGGTCGAGGGCGGCAAGACGCTGGACGACGCGCAGGCCGAGCTGCGCGAGGCGGTCGATTTCTGCCGCTACTACGCGGCGGAGGGGCGCCGGCTGTTCGGGGCTGATCTCGCCCTGCCGGGGCCGAGCGGCGAGAGCAACCGCCTCGGGCTTCGCGGGCGCGGCGTGTTCGTGGCGATCTCGCCCTGGAATTTTCCGCTCGCGATCTTCGTCGGGCAGGTCGCGGCCGCGCTGATGGCCGGCAACGCGGTGGTGGCCAAGCCCGCCGAGCAGACGCCGCTGATCGCCGCCGAGGCGGTGCGCCAGCTGCACCGGGCCGGCATCCCGCCGGCCGCGCTCCAGTTCGTGCCGGGCGACGGTGCGGTCGGCGCGCGGCTCGTGGCCCATCCGCGGATCGCCGGGGTCGCCTTCACGGGCTCGACCGAGGTGGCCCGCGCCATCAACCGGGCGCTCGCCGCCAAGGACGGGCCGATCGTGCCGCTGGTGGCCGAGACCGGCGGCATCAACGCCATGCTGGTCGACGCGACCGCGCTGCCCGAGCAGGTGGCCGACGACGTCGTGACCTCCGCCTTCCGCTCGGCGGGCCAGCGCTGCTCGGCCCTGCGTCTCCTCCTCGTGCAGGACGACGTGGCCGACCGCATGATCCGGATGATCGCGGGCGCCGCGCGCGAGCTGCGCCTCGGCGACCCGCGCGACCCCGCGGTGCAGATCGGGCCGGTGATCGACCGGGAGGCGAAGGCCCGCCTCGACGCGCACGCGGCCGCGATGGGCCGCACGGCCCGCGCGCACCTCGTCGGCGAGGCGCCCGCGCAGGGCAGCTTCGTCGCCCCCCAGATCTACGAGATCGCCGGACCGGAGGCCCTGCGCGAGGAGGTCTTCGGCCCGATCCTGCACGTCGCCCGCTACGCCGCCGCCGACCTCGACCGGGTGCTCGACGCGATCGAGGCCACGGGCTACGGCCTGACGCTCGGCGTCCATTCGCGCATCGACACCACGGTGGCGCGGGTGACGGACCGCCTCTCCACCGGCAACGTCTACGTCAACCGCAACATGATCGGCGCAGTGGTGGGCGTGCAGCCCTTCGGCGGCAACGGCCTGTCCGGCACCGGCCCGAAGGCCGGCGGACCCCACTACCTGCCGCGCTTCGCCACCGAGCAGACCGTGACGGTCAACACGGCGGCGGCTGGCGGCGACGCGGCGCTGCTGGCGCTGGAGGGGTGAGCGCGCCCGCTCACCGCGCCACCCCGCCGAGGGAGGCCGGCTGGCCGGGCAGGACCAGAGGCGCCCCGGTGTCGACCAGCCGGTCGCCGTCGAGCCGGTAGGTCTGGAGCGTCCGGTCGGCGTAGTTGCCGACATAGACGTGGCTGCCGTCCGGGCTGAACGCGACGCCCTCCGGGACCGCGCCGTTCGGCGCCCGGTCGCGCACGCTCACGCGGCCGTCGGGCGCGATGCCAAGCAGCACCGTGGTGCCGCCCGGCGTGAAGCTCGGGGCGGCGTGCGGCGCGGCCGAGCCGCCGACCACCACCACGACCGCGTGCCGCCCGTCCGGGGTCACCGCGACCGTCTCCGGCGTGTCGCCGATGCCGAGGTGATCGACGGCGCGCGGCCGGTCGCCGTCGAGGCGGATCACGCTCGCGGTGTCGGCGTGGCCGTCGCTCGCCGCCGCCCCGGTATTGGCGGTGAGCAGGAGCCGGCCGTCGGGCGTCGCGGCGACCGCGTAGATGCCGGCGTCGGCCGGCACGTCGAGGGCCGGGTCGTAGGTCACGCGCTCGCCTTCCACCGCCAGCACCCCGACCGTGCCGGCCTTGGGCTTGGCGACGAAGGCCCTCCGCCCGTCCGGCGCGAAGGCGACCGCCGCGGCCTCGCCGTCCACGCCCACCTCTCCCACCACCTGCACGCCCGGATCGGCGATCCGCAGCACCGACACGCTGCGCCCGGCCCGGTTCGCTACCAGCGCGAGCGTGCCCGCGCGGTTGATCGCGAGGCCCGAGGGCTGGCGCCCGACCCGCACGGTCGCGAGGTGCCGAGGCGGGCTCGCGGCGAGGTCGATCAGGTGGAGCCGGTCGTCGGGCTCGGCCCACCAGTTCTCGCCGTCCCGGCGCATGGTCACGGCGCTGGCGACGAGGCCGAGCCGGCCGTCGGGCGTGATGCCGAGGTTGCTCGGCGGACCGTAGACAGAATTCGAGAGCGCCAGGACGTGGGCGACGCGCGGCCGGGCCGGGTCGGACACGTCGAGGATCGCCACCGCGTCCGCCCCGTCCGGACCGTTGCGGGAGCCCTCCGGCGCGAAGACGGTCTTGCCGTCGAGGCCGACGAGGATGTGCTGCGGCCCCGCCGCCGCCGCGAGGGGCCACAGGAGGGCGAGGCACCGCAATCCGATCCACCGCATGTCCGCCCCCCGATTGACGATCCGTCAACCCTAACCCGCGTGTCCGGGATCACACACCCCTGCGCAACTGCCGCGCTCCGCCCCCGCATCCCGGAAATTGCCGCAAACCGAGCCCACCCCTGAGGGCATCCGCCGCGACCGAACCCGGACGCGTCGTCATCATCCCGCGCCTCAGGCGCGGTCCTCCCCCCTTCGCGGTTCCTTAAGGGACCGCCGGCATCCTGCACGGACATCTTCGGGAGATCCTGCGTGCGCGCTCTGATGTCTTTTGGCCTCACCCGCGTCGGCGCCTGCGCGGCGCTCGCCGCCACCCTGGCCGCGGCGGTGCCGCAGGCGGCGACCGCCCGCGACGGCACCGGCGCCGCCCTGCTCGGCGGCGCGGCGGCCGGCGTGCTGGGCGGCCTCGCCGCCGGCGCCATCATCAACGGCGCCCCGCCGGCCCCGCCGCCGCCGGTCTACGTGTCGCCGCCGCCGCGCCGGGTCTACGTGGAAGAACCCACCGAGACGGTGATCGTGCGCCGCCGCGGCCCGGTCTGCCACTTCGAGCGCCGCAAGGTGTGGCTGGACGACGAGTCCTTCACCTATCGCCGCGTCGAGGTCTGCGAGTAGGATTTTCTTCGCACGGACGACCGGACAGGGGCGCCCTCGGGCGCCCTTTGTCATGTCATACCAAATCCCGCTTGATCCCTTCGGGATGGCGGATTTGGGCTTCGCTCAATCGCCGCGCGGGCTTACTGATACAGTCTTCGCTTTGATCAAGCGGAGACTGTATCAGGCCGCGGGCAGCATCGCCGGGTCCTTCACCAGCAGCCAATCCTCGACCGCGAGGGCATCGAGACCGGTCGTGTAGAACATCAGGATCGCGTCCTCGGCGGTGTGGAGGATCGGCTTGCCCATGACGTTGAAGCTGGTGTTGAGCAGGATCGGCACGCCGGTGCGCTCCGCGAAGGCCGCGATCAGGGCCGCGTAGGCCGGGTTGCGCCCGGGCGTCACGCTCTGGAGGCGCCCGGTGCCGTCCTCGTGCACCACCGCCGGCACCCGCGCCCGCACCTCCGGGCGCCACACCAGGGTGCGCTCCATGTAGGGGCTGTCCTGGTAATCCTCGAACCAGTCGGGCCCGGCCTCGGCCAGGATCGAGGGCGCGAAGGGCCGGAACGCCTCGCGGTACTTCACCTTGGCGTTCAGGATCGCCTTGGCGTCGGCCGGGCGCGGATCGGCCAGGATCGAGCGGTTGCCGAGCGCCCGCGGCCCGAACTCGGCCCGGCCCTGCACCCAGCCGACGAGGCCGCCCGCCGCCAGGATGGCGGCCGCGGCCTGCGTGACGCCCGCGTGGCCGAGCCGCCGCAGGCGCGGCTCCTGCCCGGCCATGCGCGCCAGGGGCTCGGTCGAGACGCTGGAGCCGAGATAGGGCGTGAACGCCCCCTCCCCGGCCGGCCCGGTCCAGTCGGGATGGTCCTCGGCGTAGGCGAGCCACGCGGCGCCGAGCGCGTTGCCGTCGTCGGCGGGCGCCGAGGGCACGTGGAGCCGCCGGTAGGCGCTGCGGGCCAGCAATCGGCCGTTGTAGGACGAGTTGAGCGCGCAGCCCCCCGTCAGCACGAGGTTCTCGGCCGGTGCGAGCCGGCCCGCCTCGCCCACGAGCACGTCCATCAATTCGCAGAAGGCGTCCTGACCGCAGCGCGCGAGATCCGCCCAGCCCGTCTCCCGCGCGTCGGCCGGGCGCCTCGCCAGGATCTCGGCGACCGTCGCCTGCACGGTCGCGGCCTCGGCGAAGCGCAGCCGCCCGCCCTCGACGCGGTAGAGCCGGCGCAGCAGCGCCATCAGCGCGGGATCGGCCTGCCCGTAGGGCGCGAGCCCCATGATCTTCCACTCCTCGCCCGCCGCCTGATCGAAGCCCGCGAGATCGGTGACGAGGCCGAAGAAGAAGCCGAGCGATTCACGGCCGCGGTGGCGCTTCACCTCGGCGATGCGGCCCGCCTGCATCCGGTAGATCGCCGAGGCGCCGGTCTCGCCCATGCCGTCGACGACGAGGCAGGCGGCGTCACGGAACGGGCTGCCCCAGAGCCCGTAGGAAGCGTGGGCGAGGTGATGAGGGTAGCGCCGCAGGGCCGCGACGCGGCTCTGTCCGCCATGCGCCCGGTCGAGGCCGAGCAGCGTGCCGTAGCCCGCGCGCGCCTGCGCCACGCCGAGTTCGGCGATGAAGGTGCGCTCGCTGCGCTCGGGCACCAGCGAGCGGTTCAGGTCCGGCGGGTGGCCCGCCAGATTCTCCAGGCCGAAGGCGCCCGCGGCCGCGGAGCGCGCCAGGAAGGCGCTGAACTCGGGGCCCCAGCTCGTCGCCACCACCAATTCGGCGCCCGCCGGCAGGTGGCGCGCCAGCAGGCCGGCCATGCGGGGGGCCGAATCCGGCTCGCAGTTCGGCGCGCGCTTGTACTGGAGGTAGCGCTCGGTGGCCTCGGCGAAGAGCACCTCGCCGTCCGGGCCGACCAGCGCGAGGGCCGGGTCGTGGAAGGTCGTGGCGAGGCCGAGATAGTAGCGCATCGGGTCTCCATCCTCGGCGTCGCGCCGCCGGACCCGGCGCGCGGTCGGTGCCGCGGCCCGTCGCGGACCGCCCGGCCTGTGGCGGGGCGGTCTAGCAGCGCCGGCCGCGCCTGTCAGGCCGCCGCCGCGCCGCGCGGCCCGGAGCCATTTGCGGCAGGTCGGGTTTTGGTCCATTGAAGCCGGAACGGGAGGCGGGCGCGATCGGCCCCGCGATCGGCCCCCTGCCTCCGCACGATCCGGACCGTCTCGGGAAGAGCAGGTATGGCTACGCCCACTTTCGATCTCGCCGATCTCAAGCGCCGCATGCAGGGCGCCGTGAACTCGCTCAGGCACGATCTCGGCTCGCTCCGGACCGGACGGGCGAGCCCGAACCTCCTCGACCCGATCCACGTCGAGGCCTACGGCGCCGCGATGCCGATGAGCCAGGTGGCGACGATCAGCGTGCCGGAGCCGCGCCTGCTCAGCGTCGCGGTGTGGGACCGCGGCATGGTCAGCGCCGTCGAGAAGGCGATCCGCGAATCCGACCTCGGCCTCAACCCGATGACCGAGGGACAGACCATCCGGCTGCGCATCCCCGAGATGAACGAGCAGCGCCGCAAGGAGATGGTCAAGGTCGCCCACAAATACGCCGAGGAGGCGCGCGTCGCCGTCCGCCACGTGCGCCGCGACGGGCTCGACCTTCTCAAGAAGCTGGAAAAGGACGGGGCGATCAGTCAGGACGACGAGAAGCGTCAGGCCGACCAAGTCCAGAAGGCCACCGACCAGCATATCGCGGAGGTCGACCAGACGCTCGCCGCCAAGGAGAAGGAGATCATGCAGGTCTGATCGGACCCGCAGGATCGTTCGAACGGGTGCGCGGACCGCGGGCCGGGGCGGCGCGAGAGATCGGGACCGGGATGGCGGGCGACAGCAAGACGGCATTCCTGGCGGGCGCGGCCGAAGGCGCGCCCGGTCCCGCGCACGCGCCGGCCTCGCTTCCGGCGCATATACCGGCCCACGTCGCCATCATCATGGACGGCAACGGCCGCTGGGCTGCCCGCCGGGGCCTGCCCCGGGCGGAGGGGCACCGCCGCGGCGTGGAGGCGGTGCGCCGGGCCGTGCGCTCCGCCCTCGACCTCGGCATCACCTACCTCACGGTCTACAGCTTCTCGTCGGAGAACTGGCGCCGGCCCGCCACCGAAGTCGCCGACCTGATGGGGCTGCTCAGGCTCTTCGTGCGCCGCGACCTCGCGGATCTCGACGCCAACGGCGTGCGGGTGCGGATCATCGGCGAGCGCGAGGGTCTGCCCGGCGACATCGCGGCGCTGCTGCGCGAGGCCGAGGAGCGCACCGCCCACAACACCCGACTCACCCTGGTGGTGGCCTTCAACTACGGCGGTCGCCAGGAGATCGTGCGGGCCGCCCGCGCGCTCGCCCGGGCGGTGCAGGAGGGGCGCCTCGCCCCCGACGCGATCGGGCTCGACACCGTGGCGGCCCTCCTCGACACCCGGGACATCCCCGATCCCGACCTCGTGATCCGGACCTCGGGAGAGCAGAGGGTGTCGAACTTCCTGACGTGGCAGACCGCCTACTCGGAATTCGTGTTCATCCCGGACCTCTGGCCCGATTTCGACCACGCCGCCTTCGCGGCCGCGGTCGGCGAGTACCAGGGCAGGGACCGCCGCTTCGGCGGCCTCGGCGCGCAGGCCCGCTGATGGCGACCGACGGCAGCGTCCCCGGGGCGCGGCGGCCCTGGCCGGCGAGCGAGCTCGGCGTGCGGGCGGTCTCCGGCGTGGTGCTCGGGCTCCTCGTCCTCGCCGCGACCCTCACGGGGGGCTGGCTCTTCGCGCTGATCTGGCTGCTCGCCGGCCTCGCGGTGGTCGGCGAGTGGCTCGCCATCACCCGCACGGCCCCGCACCGCCTGCTGCTGGGCATCGCCGGCGTCACCCTCGCCGGGCTGGTCGCGGGTGCGCGCCTCGGCACCGCGCCCCTGGTGCTCGCGGGCTTCGCCGGGCTCGCGATGCTCATCCTCGCCCTCATGGCCCGGCCGGCAGCGGGCCGCCTCTGGGCGCCGCTGAGCCTCGCCTGCGCGGCCGTGGTCACCCTCGTGCCGGTGCTGCTGCGCGACGATCCCCGCATCGGCCTGGCCGGTCCGCTCTGGCTGTTCGGCACCGTGTGGACCACCGACATCGCCGCCTACTTCACCGGGCGCGCCCTCGGCGGCCCGAAGCTGTGGCCCGCGGTGAGCCCGAAGAAGACGTGGTCGGGTTTTTGCGGCGGCCTTCTCGGCGCGACGATCGTCGGCGGCGCCATCGCGGCGGGTGCATCGCATCTTGGCGCGCAGGAAAACCTGCCGCTTGCCGCGGCGCTCGGCCTCTCGGCGCTCGGCTCGGTGCTGAGCCAGGGCGGCGACCTCGCCGAGAGCGCCCTCAAGCGGGCCTACGGGGCCAAGGATTCCGGCCGCCTGATCCCGGGCCACGGCGGCGTCATGGACCGGCTCGACGGCTTCTTCGCCGTGGCGGCCCTGGCCGGGCTCCTGCTCGTCGTCCGGGCAGCGGCCTGAGGAACGGCCCGGCCGTCAGGCCGGAGCGCCCGCCGGCACCGGGTTCGGGGTGTTTTCCGGGCGCCGCGGCTCTTCGGCCGCCGGGACCGGCGCGGCCTCCTGTCCGGCCGCCTCCAGGCACGCCTCGACGCCCTGACGGAGCGAGGACACGTAGGCGTCGGCCCCGAGCGAGGCGCGCGCCTCCGAATCGGCCAGCAGCGCGTCGTCGGCCGGCCACAGCCCGACGAGGATCTGAGCATCCGGCAGGCGGCGCCGGATCCGCTGCACGAGGTAGCGCAGGTGGGCGGGCGACCCGCTGATCTCCAGGTAGGAGACGCAGACCATCCGGGTGCCCTGCGCGTCGAGGCTGTGGATCTGCGAGCGCGACACGGCGTCGAACGGCACCACCCGGGTGCCGATGCCGCGCTTCTCGAGGAGTTGCGCGAGCATCGAGGAGGCCGCCTCGTCGAGGGGGCCGCGCCCGGCGACGCAGAGCACCGCCCCCTTCTGGCGCCACGCGGCGGGCAGCGCCTCGGGCGAGGGCGCGTCCCGCACCGCGGGCGTCGCGTCGCAGGGCAGCTCGGCGTCGCGCCGCGCCAGGAGGCGCCCGGCGAGGCCCGGCTGCTCGGCCGGGGTCTCGTCCTCCCGGTCGGCGAGGTCGGTGACGAGTTCGTCGATGGCGGTGCGGATGCGCTCCAGGCGCTCCTCCGTCAGCACGCCGCGGCGCGCGTCGGAGGCTGCGAGCTGCAGCCCCTTGAGCACGACCTCGTCGTAATAGGAGGACAGGGAGCAGGTGGAGAGGATCGTCTCGGCGAGTTCCTGCGCCTCGTCGGGATCGTCGGCGAGCAGGCGCTGGTAAAAGTTCTCCACCGGCGTCAGCGCCGGCTGGTCGCCGAACAGCACGTCGAGGAATTCGAGCTTCTCGACGTGGCGGCCCAGCACCACGAGGCAGACGGTAAGCGGCGTCGACAGGAGCAGGCCCACTGGCCCCCACAGCCACGTCCAGACGAGGGCCGAGACCAGCACCGCGAAGGGCGACAGGCCCGTCGAGTGCCCGTAGAGCAGGGGCTCGATGACGTGGCCGACCAGCGGTTCGAGCACGAGAAACAGGATGGCGGTGGCCAGCACCATGTTCCAGCCCGGATCGACGGCCGCGGCGAGCGCGAGGGGCAGGAGCCCCGCCAGGAAGGCGCCGATATAGGGCACGAAGCGCATCAGCCCCGCGAAGATGCCCCACATGATCGGCCCCGGAACTCCGATCAGCCACAGCCCGATGCCGATGGCGAGGCCGAAGCTCGCGTTCAGGGCGAGCTGCATCACGAAGAATCGGCTGAGCCGGCGCGCCGCGTCGTCCATCGCCACCGTGGTTCGGTGCAGGTCGCTCGACCCGACGAGGCGGATCAGCCTGTCGCGCAGGTCCTCCCGCTGCGCCAGGATGAAGATCAGCACCACGAACACGATGCCGGTGGTGGCGAGCGGCCCGATCGCGGGCGCGAGCACGCGCTCGGCGAGCTGGAGCGGCGTGAGATCGGGCGAGCGCACCTCGACCAGCACGGGTTTCTCGGGGTTCTGGACCCGGGGCTCGGCCGGCTTGGCGTCGGCGGGCGGCGCCTTCTCCTCCGGCATGGCGCCGGCCTGCTGGATGTGGCGGCCGATGCTGCGGACGTAGCCCGCGAGGTCGCCCAGCACCCCCGACTTGAGCGTGTCGAGCTTGCGCTCGATGGTGCGCTGGTAGCGCGGCAGCCCGGTGCCGAGTTCGGCCGCCTGCATGCCGATGATCCCGGCCAGCGATGCCACGATGCCGAGGCAGGTGAGGACCGCGAGCACGATCGCCGCCATCCGGCCGATCCGCAGCTTGCGCAGCAGGTTCACCAGCGGGCCGAGCACGAAGCTCAGCAGCACCGCGATGGCGATCGGGATCAGGATCTCGCGGCCGAGATAGAGCCCCGCCACCAGGATCGCCCCGATGATCAGCGGGGTGGCGAGACCCTGGCCGGGCGTTTCCGCCGCCGGGATCCGGGTCGGCACGGCCGGGACGAGGGTTTTCTGCAGACCGCTGCCGCGCGCCATTCGCCCGCCTCTCACTCAGGAGCCCGCCAGCCAAGCCGGGCCGTACGCATGCTCAGGAACGGCGCGGGCCCCGAATGGATCCCGCGCGGCGCTCCCGTGAACCGCGAAAAAATGAATGCCGCAACGGCAGATAGAGGCTCCGGCCGCGCTTCACCCGGTCGCGTTGCGGCGCGCGGCCTTGGCCTGCGCGGCGGTTTGCCGATATGAGCCGGGTGGACGGGGCGCAACCCTCTGGCGGGACCCATGACCCTCTCGGCGCTCGATTCCCTGATCCTCGGCCCGCTCTTCGCCACCGACGCGATGCGGGCGGTCTTCACCGACGAGGCCCGGATCGCCGCGATGCTGCGGGCGGAGGCGGCGCTGGCGCGCGCGCAGGGACGGGCCGGGCTGGTGCCGGACGCGCTGGCGCCGGCCCTCGACGCGCTCGCTCCCGCCGCCCTCGACCCGACTTCCCTGGGCCGGCGCACGGCGCTGTCCGGCGTGCCGGTGATCCCCTTCGTCAAGGCCGTGCAGGCGACGCTTCCCGCCGACCTCGAACCGGCCTTCCACAAGGGCACGACCACGCAGGACATCGCCGACACCGCGCTCGCGCTGCAGCTGCGCGAGGCCTTCGGGCTCGTGGCGGAGGATCTGGGCGCCATCCTGGCCGGCCTGTCGGACCTCGCCCGGCGCCACCGCGAGACGCCCTGCGTCGGGCGCACCTACGGGCAGCACGCGGCCCCCGTGACCTTCGGGTTCAAGGCCGCGATCTGGGCGCTCGGCATCGCCGAGGTCGCGGCCGACCTGCCGCGCATCCGCGGCCGGGCGCTCGCCGCTTCCCTCGGCGGCCCGGTCGGGACGCTCGCCTCCCTGGGCGAGGCCGCGGACGCGGTGGGCGAAGATTTCGCGCGGGTGCTCGGCCTCGGCTACGAGCCTGCGCCCTGGCACACCCGCCGCGCGCGCATCGCCGAGACCGGGTCCTGGCTTGCCCTGCTGATGGGGACGCTCGCCAAGCTCGCCACCGACGTCGCGCATCTCGCGAGCACGGAGGTCGGCGAGGTGGCGGAGCCCTTCGTGCCGGGCCGCGGCGGCTCCTCGGCCATGCCCCACAAGCGCAACCCCGTCTCCTCCACGGTGATCCTCGCCGCCTTCAGCGCCGCCAAGGGACAGGTCGTGCCGCTCCTCGACGGCATGGCGGCGGCGCACGAGCGCCCGGCCGGGGCGTGGCACGCCGAGTGGCACGCGCTGCCGGCCCTGTTCGGCCTCGCTTCCGGCGCCCTGCGCGAGGCCCGGGCGCTCGCCGAGGGGCTGGTGCCCGACCCGGCGCGGATGCGCACCAACCTCGACCTCACCGGCGGCCTCCTGTTCGCGGACGCGCTGGCGGCCCGCCTCGCCCCGCGCCTCGGCGCCGAGGCCGCGCACGCGCTGGTGGAGGCCGCCGCCGGCGCCGTGCGCGAGGGACGCGGCAGCCTCGCCGCGGTGCTGGCGGCCCGGCCCGAGGCGGCCGGCATCGACCTTCAGCCGGCCTTCGACCTCGCGCCCGCCATCCGGGCCGGAGCTCGAACGACCGACCGGGCGCTGGCCGAGACCGCGCGCCTCGCCGCCCTGCTCACCCGACCCTCCCACCCGGACGCCTCCCCATGCCCCTGATCCAGGCCAACGGCACCGAACTGAACGTCGAACTCTCCGGCCCGAGCGGCGCGCCCGTCGTCGCCTTCTCGAACTCGCTCGGGACCGCGATGGCGATGTGGGATCCCCTCGTCCCGCACCTGCGCGGGCGCTACCGGGTGCTGCGCTACGACACCCGCGGGCACGGCGCCTCGCCGACCCGCGACGCGCCGACCGCGGTCGAGGATCTGGCCGACGACCTCCTCGGCCTCCTCGACGCGCTCGGCATCGACCGCGCCCACGTGGTCGGCCTCTCGCTCGGCGGCATGACCGGCCAGGCGCTGGCCATGCGGGCGCCGACGCGCGTGCAGAGCCTCACCCTGATGGCGACCGCCGCCTGCATGCCGAGCGAGGCGTCGTGGAACGAGCGCGCCGAGACCGTGCGGGCGCACGGCACCGCCGCCATCGTGGACGCCACGATGGAGCGCTGGTTCACCCCGGACTTCCCGGCGAGCGCACCCGACGCGGTGGAGCCGGTGCGCCGCCGGTTCGTCGAGACCGACCGGGCGGGCTACGCGGTGTGCTGCAACGCCATCGGGCGCATGGACCTGCGCCCCGGGCTCGACCGCATCACGGCGCCGACCCTGGTGATCGCCGGGCGCGACGACCCGGCGACGCCGCCGGAGAAATCGGAGGAGATCTGCGCCGGCATCGGCCACGCCGAACTCGTCGTCCTGCCGCGCGCCCGCCACCTGCTGGCGGTGGAGCAGCCCGAGGCGACCGCGAGCCACCTCCTCGCCTTCCTCGACCGCCACCGCGCGCCGGCCGAGGGCGCGACCGGCGCGGTGCCGGCGGCGGCAGGGCTCGACAACCGCCGCAGCGTGCTGGGCGCCGCCCATGTCGACCGCTCGCTCGCCGGAGCGGGCGCCTTCGCGGGGCCGTGGCAGGACTTCATCACCCGCATCGCCTGGGGCGAGATCTGGGGCGACCCGCGCCTGCCCTGGAAGAGCCGCTCCCTGGTGACGCTCGCCCTGATGGTGGCGCTCGGGCGCGAGGAGGAGTTCAAGCTCCACGTCCGCCCGGCCCTGCGGAACGGCGTCACCCTGCCCGAATTGCAGGCGCTGCTGCTGCAGACGGCCGTCTATGCCGGCGTGCCCGCTGCCAACAGCGCCTTCCGCTGGGTGCGCGACGTGCTCGGCGACGACCTGTCCTGAGGCGGGGACCGGAACCACGCGAACCCGCCCTCCCGTGCTCCCCTCGCCGTCCGGCACGCGGCACCCGGCGGGGCTGTGGCGCGGATCGCTGCGCCAGCGGCTCCGGCTCGTCTCGGGCCTGATCCTGTTCGCCTTCGCGGCCACGCACTTCGCCAACCACGCGCTCGGGCTGGTCGCGCTCGACGTCATGCGGGCGGCGGAGGGCTGGCGCACGGCCGTGACGCGCTCCGTCCCCGGCACCGCGGTGCTGTCGGCCGCCCTGGCGGTCCACGTCGCCCTCGCCTTCGAGGCGCTGGCGAGCCGGCGCAGCCTGCGCATGCCGGTCTGGCAGGCGGCGCAGATCCTGCTCGGGCTGGCGATCCCGTTCCTGCTGGTGCCGCACATCCTCGGCACCCGGGTGACGAACCTCCTCACCGGCCAGCGCACCGACTATCCCTACGTGATCGCCCATCTGTGGCCGGACGGGATGGCACGCCAGACGCTGCTGCTCGGGCTCGTCTGGGCGCATGGCTGCCTGGGCCTGCACCAATGGCTGCGGCTCTCCGCCGGCTACCGCCGCATCGTCCCGCGGCTCGCGGTCGCGGCCCTGCTGCTGCCGCTCGCCGCCATCCTCGGCATCGCCGTCCAGGGCCAGTTCATGGACCGCGACCTCGCGGCGGCGGCGCGCTTCGGGGCGCCCGACCTCGCCCGGTTCTGGGAGGCGCCGCGAACGCCCGAGGCCGTGGCAGCCCTGCGCGGCCCGGTGCTCGCGGCGATCTACGCGGCCGCCGCCAGCGCCCTGGCACTGGGGGGATGGCGGATCGCCGCCGCGTGGCGGGCGCGGCGGATCGTCGTGACCTACTCCACCGGCCAGAGCGTGCGGGCCGCCGAGGGCCTGACGCTCCTCGACATCAGCCGCTCCGCCCGCATCCCCCATCTCGCCGTCTGCGGCGGGCGGGGGCGCTGCTCGACCTGCCGCGTGCTGGTCACGCAGGGCGAGCAGAACCTCGACCCGCCCACCCCCGAGGAGGCCGCGACGCTCGCGGCCATCGCGGCACCGCCGGGAGTGCGGCTCGCCTGCCAGGCGCGCCCGCGCGGCGACCTCACCGTCACCCGGATCCTCCGCCCCCGCGGACGGGAAGCCGCCGAGGCGCAGCTGGGTGACCCGGATCTCGCCGGCATCGAGCGCGAGGTGGCGATCCTGTTCGTCGACGTGCGGGGCTTCACGCCGCTGGCCGAGCGCAAGTTCGCCTTCGACGTCGTCTACATCCTCAACCGCTTCTTCGAGGCGGCGGGGCGGCCGGTCGCCGCCCGCGGCGGCTGGATCGGCGGCTACGCGGGCGACGGCCTGCTCGCCCTGTTCACGCACCCGGACGGGATCGATGCCGCCTGCCGGGCGGCCTACACGGCCGCGGCCGACATCGACCGGGCCGTGGACGCGCTCAACCGCCAGATCGCCGCGGAGCTGCCCGCCCCCTTGCGGGTCGCGATGGGCCTGCATGCCGGGCCGCTCGTGCTCGGGCGGCTGGGTTTCGGGGAGACCGTGCCGGTCTCGGCGATCGGGCCGGCCGTGAACATCGCGAGCCGCCTGGAGACGCTGGCCAAGGCCGCCGAGGTCCAGCTTGCTGCCTCGGCCGAGACCGCCCGGCGGGCCGGCCTCGCAACCGCCGGCCTTCGCGCCGAGCGGGTGCCGATCCGCGGCAGCAGCGCCCTGGATATCCTGTACGTCGAGCGGGCGGGCGAGCTGGCGGCGCGCCTGCCCGCGGCCTGATCGGGGTCTCGAAAAATCTTCGATCGCGACGGAACCGGCGTCAGTGCGGCGCATTATGCGACCGAAGGGCTCGCGCGTCTTACCGCCGCGCGCTGTCCTGCGGCTGCCGTGAGAGCGCTTCGCTACGGGAACTCACGGCACCATCAGGGTCGCGGCCGGCGGGGCCTCACCGGGCCTGCGGGTGTCGATGCGATCCGCCAGGGACGCCGCCGACTGGAACCGGTCGAGGCGCCGATCGATCATGCCGTCGAGTCTCTCGTAGACTTCGGCGACCGAGAGGCTGCGCGTCTTCTTCCCGTCACGCTCGAAAAAAAGGCTGCGGTTGGCCTTCGCGGCGGCCCGGAACGCGGCTTGCGCCGGATGGTCCGGTTTTTCGGCGGTGAGCTGCATGAAGCGGCTCGCGCTCGCCGCCCCGAGCAGGTGGGCGAAGTAGCATTCGGAGTGCGTGAGGTCGCGGCCGACGCGCTGCGCCACCCGGGCGCGGTCGCGCTTCATCATCTCGCCCGCCATCAGCCCGGCGATGTAGGGGTCGCGGCGCAGCGACAGGATGCGGCGGCGCGCGCCGGTATCCGCCACGACGAGACCGGAACCCCGGCGCTGGATCAGGCCGGCCTCGTCGGCGAGACCGTATTTGGGCCCGAAGGCGCGCAGCAATTCGAGCCATGTGCCGGTCAGGAACTGGAAAAGCCCCTCGGCCGAGGAGGTGGCAGCCCGGGCGTGCGGCAGGAAGCTCGATTCCTTGTCGGCGAGCGCCATCAGGTAGACCGGGTCGACCTCGGTGTCGCGCGCGGCCCGCAGGATGGTCTCCACGAGGCTGCGCGGCACGCGCGTCATCCCGAAGGTGAGGAGGTCGTCCTCGCCCGCCTCGGTCGCCAGGCGGTCCAGATCGGTCTGGATCAGCTCCGCGGTGCTGGGCTTCTCCTCGGAGAGCGCGACGCCCCGCCACTCGGGCGACAGGGCGGGCGGCATGGCCGGGACGCGGACGGGGCGCAGGTCGATGCGGTCGTGCGCCGCGGCGGCCGGCGCGAGGCTGTCGGTCGGCAGGGTGGCGACGACGGCGAGCCCGAACACCGCCGCGGAGGCGAGCAGGCGCGGCAGCGAGCGCCGACCGCGGGCCGGCATGGTCCTGGCACCGGCCGCGAGGGGCTTCAGCCACCGCACGGTGGCCTCGTCGGTGACCGTCCCGTTCTCGGGCACGAGTCGACGCGCGTCGTCGGCGCCGCGCGCCGGCTCCGGGAAAACCCTCATGTCCTTGCCTTCGTTACCGCCCGGCCCGATTCCCGGCCGCGCACGCTTCGCTTGGGAGCGGCGTGTCTGACGGCCCGCTGTGACCACAATGGGACAGCGTGACGTTAAGGGCCGGGGTCATTTTGCGGCGCGGTAAGGTTCTGACAGGACACAGTTTCGTCCAGAATGGGGCGAACCGGCACCAGATCAGCATTTGTGAATAATTCGTGTTCGCTCTGGAACCAACCGCCGCCTCGTGCATTTCTCACCGCCACGCGGAGCGGCACCCCCGTCATCCTGGATGCTTCCGCCGCCCGCCTTTCAGTGAAGGAAGTCCCTTTCCGATGAGCATGCAGACCGGGCGCCGCGTCGGCGTCGCTTTCGTTGGCATGGGTGGGGCTGTTGCCACCACGGCCATCGCCGGCATCGAGATGATCAAGTCCGGATCGAACCGTCTCGATGGTCTGCCCCTTGCGGGTAAGGCGGTTGCCGGCATGGTCGGCTACAAGGATCTGGTGTTCGGGGGCTGGGATCTGAACGGGGACGATCTCGGCGCCGCCGCCTCCACCCACGGCGTGCTGAGCCGGCAGGACCTCGAGAACGGCGCGCAGGTGCTCAACACCATGCGGCCCTGGCCGGCGGTCGGCAGCGCCAAGTTCTGCAAGAACATCGACGGCCAGAACCGGATCGTCGCCAAGGACCACCGCGAGGCGGTGACGGCGATCGCCGCGGATCTCGACCGCTTCCGGCAGGAGAGCGGCGTCGACGACGTGGTGGTGGTCAACCTCGCCTCCACGGAGCGCTGGCCCGACCTCGACGATCCGACGCTCAATTCGGCCGACGCGTTCGAGCGCGGCCTCGATGAGAGCGACGAGGCGATCAGCCCGGCAATGCTCTACGCCTACGCGGCGATCAAGAACGGCATCCCGTACGCCAACTTCACCCCGAGCGTGGCGGCCGACGTGCCGGCCCTCGTCGATCTCGCCCGCCAGCTCAACGTCCCGGTCGCCGGCAAGGACGGCAAGACCGGCCAGACCATGATGAAGACGGTGCTGGCGCCGGCCCTGAAGTCGCGCGCGCTCCATGTGGACGGCTGGTTCTCCACCAACATCCTGGGCAACCGCGACGGCCTCGCCCTCGACGATCCGTCCTCGCTGCAGTCGAAGCTCAAGACCAAAGGCACGGTGCTGGATTCGATCCTCGGCTACCCGGTCGAGGACCATCTGGTCCACATCCACTATTACCGCCCGCGCGGGGACGACAAGGAGGCCTGGGACAACATCGACGTCACCGGCTTCCTCGGCCAGAAGATGCAGATCAAGGTCAACTTCCTCTGCAAGGACTCGATCCTGGCCGCCCCGCTCGTCATCGAGATCGCGCGCGTGCTCGACCTCGCCAAGAAGCGCGGCGACGGCGGCGTGCAGGAGCAGCTCTCGCTGTTCTTCAAGGCCCCGATGGTGAAGAACGGCCACGGGCCGGAACACGCCTTCGGCATTCAGGAGCGCATGCTGCTCGACTGGCTCGGCGTGCACTGAGCATGGGCGGGCCGGATCTCGCCGGCGGGGGGCGCGGTGACGCCGCGGCTCCCGAGCGGTTGCGTGCGCTCCTCGTCGAGCTGAACGACCTCAAGCGCATCCGCTCGGCGGGCCGGCGCGGCTCCATCGCCGAGCGCCTCTTCGCGCAAGGGTGGGGGGCGCTCGCGGCGGGCGCCGCCGCCGCCGCCGTCACCGAGCGCGTCACCGCGACCGCGCTCGCGGCGGCGCGCCTCGGCGATCTCGACGCGGCCTTCCTGGCCGCGGCCGGCCTGTCGACGGCCGAGGCCGGGGCCGTGCTGGAGCGGGGCTTCGACGAGGTCACGGCCGAGGTCGATCCGGCCCTGCGCGCCCGGCTGCGCGCCGCGCTGACGGCGCCCGAGCCGCTGCCCGCCGGACACCTGCCCGGCTTCGTCGACCTGCTGGCCGCGCAGCCGCGCGCGGGCGTCACCTGCCCGGGCCGGCCCCGCATCCTCTTGGAGCCGCCCGAGAACCACGCCGAGCATTGCCTGATGGTGGCGGTCTACGGCGTGGTGCTGAGCCCCTTCTACGGCGCCGACCCGGCCACCGTGTTCGTGGCGGCACTGGCCCACCACCTGCACAACGCGATGATGCCGGATGCCGGCTTCACCGGCGAGGTGCTGCTCGGCGCCCATCTCGACCCGGTCATCGCCCGCACGGCGGCGCGCGCGCTCGACGAGCTCGAACCGGCCCTGCGCCGTCGCGTCGAGAGCGCCCGGCGCCTCCTGCCCGACGACGGCACCGCCGAGGGCCGGGCCTTCCATGCGGCGGACGTGATCGACCGGGTGCTGCAGATCGCTCAGCACCTGCGCGCGGCCTCGCTCACCATGGGTACGGTGCTCGGCGAGATGGCGCTGGTCCATGACGGGCCGGTCAAGGGCTTCCACGACCGGGTGCTCGCCGACATGCGGCTGCCGTGAGGGGACTCCCCGCGCCTCCGGCGAGACCCATCTCCTCCGGCAGGCTTCCCCCAGGAGCGTCCGCGTGATCCCCTTCGGTCTCCGCTCGCCCGTCACGGGCGAGCCCCTGCATCACGACACGCCCCATTCCCTGCGCGAAGGGCGGAAAGGCCCGCGCTGGCCGGTGGTGGACGGCATTCCTTTCCTGAGGGTGGACCGCGACGACCTCGTGCGCGAGGCACTGGGGCATCTCGACAAGGGCGCCCCCGGCCACGCCCTCGAACTCCTGCTGGCCGATCAGGACGAGTGGTGGACCGGGCCGAAACCCGACCCCGCCGCCCTGCGCGACCTCGTGCGCGACCTCAAATACGTCTCGCTGCGCGAGGCGGTGGAGCGGCTCGCCTGGGGCCGGGTCGGCGACTACTTCGTGCACCGCTGGACGGACCCGACCTATCTGGCGGGCCTCGCCCTGCTCGAAGCGCACTGGAACGCGCCGGTCTGCGTCTTCGAACTGGCCTGCGGCATCGGCCACTATCTGCGCGACCTGCAGGGCCGGGGCGTGAAGGTCGCGGGGGGCGACGTGGTCTTCGCCAAGCTCTGGGTGGCGCGCCACTGGGTGGTGGGCCAGCGCGCCCAGCTCGTCTGCTTCGACGCCGCCTCGCCCTGCTGGCCGATCGAGGGATCGCCCGTCGACCTCGTGGTCTGCCACGACGCGTTCTACTTCATGAAGGACAAGCAGGGCATCCTCGACAACCTGCGCCGCACGGCCGGCGACGAGGGCTGGCTGGCTGTCAGCCACATCCACAACCGGGCGCGGGCCGGCTTCTCGGCCGGGCACGCGGTCTCCAGCGTCGAGATCGAGGAATTCTTCCCCGACGGCCTCGTGTACGACGATGCCGAACTGACCGCGGCGCTGGTCGCCGCGCGCGCCCCCGCGCCGGCCGATCCCTCGTCGCTGCAGGAGGTCGAGGCGTTTTCCGTGGTGTGCGGCCCTGGCATGCGCCCCGCGCCCCGAGCGCTGGAGGACGGGCTGACCCTGCCGCCGGACGGCACGATCCTGCGCCTCAACCCCCTCTACCAGCCGACGCCGGAGGGCGATTACGCCATCGCGTGGCCGTCCGATCGCTACGCGGCGGAGTACGGGCCGCGCGCCACCTACCCGCTGCGCTCCCCCGGCCCCGAGACCGTGGAGGCGGGGCCTGCCACGGCCGAGCGGGCGCGCCGCCGCGAGTTCGTCGCGTTGCCGGAGCGCTGGTGATGGCGGGAATCGGCTGGGGCATCGTCGGCTACGGCTGGGTCGCCCGGGACTTCATGGCCCCGGCCATCGCGGCGGCGGGCGACAGGCTGGTGGCGGTCTGCGACGCCGCCCCCGCCTCCCGCGCCACCGCCGAGGCCGCAGGCGCCCGGGCGCACGCCGATCTCGCCGCCTTCCTCGCCGAGCCGGGGATCGAGGCCGTCTACGTCGCGACGCCCAACCACCTGCACCGCGGCCCCGTTGAGGCGCTGGCCGCCACCGGCAAGGCGGTTCTGTGCGAGAAGCCGATGGCGGCCTCGCTCGCCGACGCCGAGGCGATGGCGGCGGCGGTCACGCGCGCCGGCATCCTGTACGGCACCGCCTTCGACCAGCGCCACCATCCGGGCCACCGCGCCGTGCGGGCGGCGATCCGCGAGGGCCGCCTCGGCACCGTGACGGCGCTGCGCATCGTCTATGCCTGCTGGCTCGACCGGGCCTGGACCTCGCTGCCGGGCCAGGCGAACTGGCGCATCGATCCCGCCCAGGCGGGCGGCGGCGCGCTGATGGACCTCGCGCCGCACGGCCTCGACCTCGCCGAGTACCTGCTGGGCGAGGACTTGGTGGAGATCGCCGCCCTGACGCAGACGCGGGCGCAGGGCTACGCGGTCGATGACGGGGCGCTGCTGATCGGGCGTACGGCATCGGGCGTGCTGGCGAGCCTGCACGTCGCCTACAACTACCCGGAGGCGCTGCCGCGCCGCCGCCTCGAAGTCTCCGGCACCCTGGGCCTGCTCACCGCCGAGAACACGATGGGCCAGGAGCCGGGCGGACGGGCGACCTTCACGGACGGCGCGACCGGTAGCGTCACGCCCCTCCCCTTCGACGCCGCCGCCTCGCCCTTCCTCGAACAGGTGCGGGCCTTCGGGCGGGCGCTGCGCGATCCGGCGGAGCGCGCCGCGTGGTCGGCCTCCCGCGACCTCCACACCATGCGGCTGATCGCGCGGGCCTACGCGGGGTCTTCGTCCCGCGCCGCCAAGCCGGCCGCCTGACACGCCCTAAGCAGAATTGCACGGGGCAATTCTGCTTAGGCTTTTGATGTTGCATCATTTCCGCCGCCGAACCGGTGACCACTTCGGCGAATGATGCTTAGAGCGAGAGCGTATCCGTGACCTCTGACACGACCAGCCTGCGCCCGAGCCGCCCCCGCCCCTACCGGTACGGGCAGGCGCGCACCATCGAGGGCCTGCCCTCCGCCCTGCCCGACGCGGCCCGCGCCTATCTCGACGTGCTGCCGGCCGGCCGCATCGTCGGCTTCCCGCTGGCGCCTCTCGACCGCACCGGCGTGCCGTGCTGGTTCGTGTCCCTGTTTCTGGACGATCCCTACTACGTCGGCGCGATGCCGAGCGGCATCGGCTACGGCGCCACCGACGACGAGGCGATCATCGGCTCGATCGCCGAGATCGCCGAGAATCTGATGCCGAGCGTCGCGCTGATCCCGCGCCGGAAGGAGCGCGGCAGCTACCACGACCTCGTGCGGGTCTTCGGCGCCGCGTCGGTCGCCGACCCGCTCACCCTCGGCCTGCCGGCGGGCAGCCCGGTGGACCGCGACACCGTGCTCGAATGGACCGAGGTGGTGCGCGCCAGGACCGGCGAGACGGTCCTGATGCCCCTCGACATCGCGGCGACGGACTATTTCGAACTCTCGGACGACTACGTCCCGTTCACGAACCTCATCACCAACGGCCTGGGGGCCGGGCCGGACGTGGCTTTCGCGCTCGGCCACGGCGTGCTCGAACTGCTGCAGCGCGACGGCAACGGCCTGCTCTTCCGGGCGCTCGATCAGGGCGTGATGCTCGACCTCGACGGCATCGGCGAGGAGAACCGCGCCATGCTGGAGCGGCTCGACGCCCTCGGCATCCGGGCCATGCCGAAATTCGCCACCGACCAGTTCGGCCTCACCAACGTCTACTGCGTCGGCTACGACCACGATCCCGCCCGCGCGCCGGCCCCGATCGCGCTCTCGGCCTGCGGCGAGGCCTGCGACCCCGACCGCGAGCGGGCGCTGCGCAAGGCGCTGCTCGAATTCCAGGCCGCGCGGGTGCGCAAGACCTTCGGGCACGGGCCGCTGGACCTCGCGCGCGGCATCACCCCGCCGGGCTACGTCGATGCCTTCATCGAGACCGCGCTGCCGAGCCTCGACAAGGAGGAGAGCCGCGCACTCGCCGCCATGCTGCATTGGATCGACAAGCCGGCCGAGACCCTGCGCGGCTTCCTCGCCAACACGGTCTTCTCGGAGCGCGCCACCAAGCTTTTCCATGACCTGCCGACCACGCCGGCCGCGGACGGGCAGACGCGCGGGCGCATCGCCCGCGAGCGCCTGGAGGCCGCGGGCTTCGACGTGCTCTACCTCGACGCCTCGCCCCCGGGCGGCGGCGTCGGCATCGTCAAGGCTTTCGTGCCGGGGCTCGAAGTCGAGACCATGAGCTACTACCGCATCGGCGAGCGCAACGCGCGCAAGCTCATCGAGCGCGACCACCCGCTGATCCGCTTCGGGCAGGAGAGCGAGACCCTACGCCCGGTGCGCCTGACGCCGGAGGCGCTGGAGCGCTTCGGCGGCCAGCCGCTCTTCGACGTCGGCTTGGCCGACCGGATCGTCGGACCCCTCTACCCCCTTTATCGGGAGCCGGAATCGCACCACGCGCCCTTTCGGCTGGAGCACCGCGGGAGGGCCGCGTGAGCCTGCGCTTCGCCTACAACACCAACGGGGCGGCCAATCACCGCCTCGACGACGCGCTCGCGCTGATCGCGGAGGCCGGCTACGACGGCGTGGCGCTGACCCTCGACATCCACCACCTCGATCCCTTCGCGCCGGACTGGGCGCATGAGGCCGAGCGGGTGCGCGGGCGGCTCTTCGCCCTCGGCCTCGGCTCGGTGATCGAAACCGGGGCGCGCTTCCTGCTCGATCCGCGCGCCAAGCACGAGCCGACCCTCGTCACGGCCGACGCCGAGGGCCGTGCGCGCCGGGTCGCCTTCCTGCAGCGCGCCGTGGACATCGCGCAGATCCTCGGGTCGGAGGCGGTGTCGTTCTGGGCGGGCGTGCCCAAGCCCGGCGTCGACGCGGCAGCGGCGCGGGACTGGCTGCGCGAGGGGCTGGAGCAGGTCGTGGCCTATGCGGCCGAGCGCGGCGTGGTGCCGGCGCTGGAGCCCGAGCCCGGCATGCTGATCGAGACCCTGGACGATTACGCGGCGCTGGGCCTCGACGGACTCTCGCTCGCCCTCGACACCGGCCATTGCCTCGTCACCGGCGAGCGCGATCCGGCCGCGGCCGTGCGCGAGTTCGCGCCCCGGCTCGGCACGGTGGCGATCGAGGACATGGCCCGCGGCGTCCACGTCCACCTGCCCTTCGGCGAGGGCGACATGGACCTGCCGGGCGTGCTCGACGCCCTCGACGCGATCGGCTTCCAGAAACTCGTCTGCGTCGAACTCTCCCGCGAGAGCCACCGGGCGGACCGGATGATCCCGGACGCCCTGGCCTTCCTCCGCCATTGCCGGGCCGGTGCGCCATGAGGATCTGCTTCGTCAGCCGGCGCTACTTCCCGGCGATCTCCGGGATGAGCGTCTACGCGCAGAACCTGCTGCGCGAACTCGTGCGCGCCGGACACGACGTGACGATGGTGAGCCAGTACCGCGGCGATGCCTTCGGCACCCGCGTGTACGGCGGCGGGCCGCCGCCCCCCGTGCCGGGCGTGCGGGTGATCGGCCTGGAGCAGGTCGGCGAGCAGGAGGGCGGCGACTTCGAGCGCGACATCGAGACCATGGTCGCCACCATCACGGCCGAGCACCGGGCCAAGCCCTTCGACGTGCTGCACGCGCAGTACGGCTATCCCACCGGCTGGGCGACGCTGCTCGCCTCGCAGGCGCTCGGCGTGCCGAACGTGGTCTCGATCCAGGGCGGCGACGGCCACTGGGTCGGCTCCTGCTGCGAGACGCACCGCCTCGCGATGGTGCGGGTGCTGGCGCACGCCAACGCGCTGCTGATCGGCGGGCGCTCGTTCGTGCAGGAGGTCTGCGACCGGCTGGGCGCGGATCCCGCCCGCTTCACGATCGTGCCGGGGGCGGTCGACACCGAGCGGTTCCGCCCGCCCCCGGGCTGGCGGCCGGGCGACGCGGGCGAGCCGGTGCGCCTGTTCTACCACGGTCGGGTCGACCGCCGGAAAGGCGTGCTCGACTTCATCGACGCCCTCGCCCTGCTGCGGTCCCGCGGCACGCCCTTCGCGGCGGTGATCTCCGGCATCGGCCCCGACGTGGACCCGGCCCGCGCCCGCGCCGCCGAGCTCGGCTTCTCCGAGCGCGACCTGCGCTTCACCGGCTATGCCGATTACGACGCGGTGCCGGCCCTGTACGGGCTCGGCGACGTCTTCGTCTCGCCGACCTACGCGGAGGGTTTTTCCAACACCATCCTGGAGGCGATGGCGGCCGGGCTCGCGGTGGTCTCGACGCACTCGGTCGGGGTCTCGGACTGCCTGCGCGACGGGGAGAACGGCCTTCTGGTCCAGCCCGGCGACGTGCCGGCGCTCGCCGAGGCGCTGGACCGGGTGATCGCGGACCGGGCGCTGCGCGGGCGGCTCGCCGCCTCGGCCCTGGAAGAATGCCGCAGGGTCTATTCCTGGACCGCGGTCGGCCGGCAGATCATGGAGGTCTACGCCGCCGTGCGGGATCGCGCGCCCGATCCCGTCGACCCGGTGCTGCCGCGCGATCCCGCTTGCCGCTTCCGGGCCGAGCCGCACCTGCTCTGATGCCGGCCGCGCTTGCCCTCTCGCCCCACCTCGACGACGCCGCCTTCTCGTGCGGCGGCACGCTGGCGCGGCTCGCGCGCCGGGGCTGGGACGTCACCGTGGCGACGCTTTTCACCGCGAGCGTGCCCGACCCGCAGGGCTTCGCCCTCGCCTGCCAGCTCGACAAGGGGCTGGGGCCGGAGGTCGACTACATGGCCCTGCGCCGGGCGGAGGACGCGGCGGCCTGCGCGCATCTCGGCGCCCGGCCGCGGCACATCGCCTTGGCGGAAGCGCCCCACCGCGGCTACGGCTCCGCCCCCGCCCTGTTCGCGGACCTGCGCCCGGACGACCGCGTGCGCGCCGACCTCGCGGTGCAGCTGCGCGATCTCCTGGCCGCCCACGCGCCGGATCTCGTGCTGGCGCCGCAAGGGGTGGGCGGACACGTGGACCATGTCCAGCTGGTGCTGGCTCTGCGCGAGGCCGCGCCCGCGGCGCCGGTCCTGTGGTGGCGCGACTTTCCCTACACGGTGCGTCACGCCGACCCGAAGGAGCCGTTTCGCGCCGCGTTCGCGGCGCTGCCCGAGGTCACGGTGCGGCTGGAGCCCCAGGACGACGCGGCCAAGCAGGCCGCCTGCGCGGCCTATGCGAGCCAGATCGGCTTCCAGTTCGGCGGCGCGGCCGGCCTCGACGCCCGCCTGGCCGCCGAGGAGAGCCGCGAGCGCTTCCGGCAGGAGGGGGAGATCCCGTTCGATCTCTGAAGCACGATCGACCCGCAAGGCACGGAGAATCCCTCTCCCGTGTGGGCTTGCGGATTCACACGTCGGGTCGTGCACGGTCTCCTCTCCCCGCGTGCGGGGAGAGGGTCTGGGGATCGGAACGATCCCACCCCCCCTTGTCGGGGGCGAGACGAGGCGGCAGCCGACGGTGAGGGGGCGGTTCTGGGTGCGCTCTGTCCCGAGACGCCCCCTCACCGTCGCCCTTCGGGCTCGCTGCTTGCACGACAAGGTGCAAGCAGCCCTCTCCCCGCGTGCGGGGAGAGGAGATCCCGCGCCTCATTCAGCGATGTGTGAATAGGATAGTCTACTCGGGAGAGGAGATCCCGCGATATCCGTGAGTGACTACACCGGCCGGGGCAGCTTGCAGCTGTCGAGGGCGTCGAGTGCCTTGGCGCGGGCGGAATCGTTGAAGTAGCCGGTGGTGCGGTAGGCCTCGATCTCGGACGCGTCGAGGGTGCGCAGGGTCGCCTTGGCGTAGCAGCCGCACGGGCGCTCCAGGCTGGACTCGGCGGCGTTCTGGAGCCGGGCCTGGACGATCGCGCAGGCGCGCCGCACGCGGCCTTCCAGCTCGGACTTGGGGGCCGTGCGCAGGGCCGGGTCGGGCTGGTAGGCCTCGAACTGCGAGGAGGCTCCGCCGGCGAGCGTGGCGGTGGCGCCGAGGGCCATCAGGCCGGCGGCGAGGACGATGCGGAGGCGCATGGGAGGTCGGTCCGGTGTTCGATAAGCTTGACCGTTGGACTCCGATCCACCCGCCCGCGCAAGGACCGGCCGGCCACACCGCGGCGAAAATGCCTAGCCCGCGACGCCCTCGCGGTCAGTGGCGCAGGCGCTCGATCGCCACGTGGTTGTCGTGGAAGGCCGCGCCGCCGAACGGGGCCGGCGCGTCGGCGCCCGTGAGCGTGTTGATGCCGCGCCCGTCCGGGTAGGCGTCGTTCGGCCAGATCGATTCCGCGATCAGCACGCCGCGGCGCAGGCCCGGAAACAGCGTCGCCCGCAGGGTGACGGCGCCGCGCTGGTTCACGAGGCGCACCCACTCCCCCTCCCCTATCCCGTGCGCGGCCGCGTCGTCGGGATGGATCATCACGGTGGGATAGCGCTCCTTGGCGAGCGAGGTCGGGGTCTCGGTGAAGCTCGAATTGAGGAAGTTGCGTGCCGGGCTGGTGGCGAGGCGGAACGGATGCTCCGGCGTCGCCGCGGCGAGCGGCGCCTCCCAGTGGTCGGGGAGCGGCGGCAGGGTCGCGACCGGGCCGCGCGGACCGTCATGGGCGATCGGCACGCTGCCCCAGTCCGGGCTGAACCGGAAGCGGCCGTCCGGGTAGCCGAACCCGTCGAGGTAATGCGCCTGCGCGAAGGGCGGCTGCGCATCGAGCACCTCGGCGGCCTCCAGCTCGGCCAGCGTGCCGCGGCCGGATTCCCGCAGCGTCGCGTCGATGATCGCGCGGGGGCTCATCGCGAAACCCAGATGCGCGGCCCCGAGGCGGGCGGCCAGCCCCGTCAGCACGTCGTGGTTCGACCGGCACGCGCCGGGCGGGTCGACGCGCTTGAGGCCGAGCTGGATGTGCTGGTGCCCGCCGCTGGTGTAGAGGTCGTCGTGCTCCAGGAACATGGTGGCGGGCAGCACGACGTCGGCCATGCGGGCCGTCTCGGTCATGAACTGCTCGTGCACGCAGACGAACAGGTCCTCGCGGGCGAAGCCCCGCTTCACCAGCTCCTGCTCGGGCGCCACCGACACCGGGTTGGTGTTCTGGATCAGCAGGGCGGTGACGGGCGGGCCGCCCCGCAGCGCCTCCGCGTCGCCCATGAGCACCCGGCCGATCTGCGACTGGTCGAGCACCCGCACGCCGGGCCGGCGCGCGTCGAGCCCCTCGATCAGGCGCTTGTCGAGGCCGTAGATGCCGCTGTTGGAGTGGAAGGCCCCGCCGCCGCGATGGCGCCACGCCCCCGTCACCGCCGGGATGCAGAGCGCCGCGTGCATGTTCACCGCGCCGTTGCGGCTGCGCGAGAAACCGTAGCCGAGCCGGAAGAAGGTGTTCTTGGTGGTGCCGACGAGGCGCGCGAAGGTCTCGATCTCCTCGACCGAGAGGCCCGTGATGGCGGCGGCCCAGGCCGGGTCGCGGGTCGCCAGGTGCGCTTCGAGCGCGTCCGGACAGTCGGTGTAGCGGGCGAGGTAGTCGCGGTCGGCGTGCCCATCGCGAAACAGCACGTGCATCACCGCGCAGGCGAGCGCGCCGTCGGTGCCGGGGCGGACCAGCAGGGCGAGATCGGCCTGCTTCATGGTCGGGTTGTCGTAGATGTCCACCGCGACGATGCGGGCGCCCCGGGCCTTCCGGGCCGCGAGCGCGTGGGTCATCAGGTTGACCTGGGTGTGCACCGGGTTGGTGCCCCAGATCACCACGCAGTCGCTCTCGGCCATCTCGCGCGGGTCAGTGCCCGCCAGCCGCCCGGTGCCGGCGACGAAGCCCGACCACGCCAGCGTGGTGCAGATGGTGGAGTGCTGGCCGGAATAGCCCATGGCGTGGCGCAGCCGGTTGATGCCGTCGCGCATCACCAGCCCCATCGTGCCCGCGTAGTAGTAGGGCCAGACCGCCTCCGGTCCGTGCGCGGCCGCGGCGCTCCGGAAGGCCTCGGCCGTGCGGTCGAGGGCCTCGTCCCAGGAGATCGGCGCGAAGAGTCCCGAGCCTTTCGGCCCGGTGCGGATCAGGGGCTTCGTCAGGCGGTCGGGATGGTGGATGCGCTCGGCGTAGCGCGCGACCTTCGCGCAGACCACGCCCGCCGTGTAGCTGTGGCGGGCGGAGCCCCGCACCCGCCCGATCGTTCCGCCGTCGATCACCTCGACGTCGAGGGCGCAGACCGAGGGGCAGTCGTGCGGGCAGGTGGAGCTGTGCCGCTCGATCCGTGGCTGTGCCGTCACCCGCCCACCCCTCGTCGTCAGACTCTTGGTCGTCAGACTCTTGCCCTGCCGATCGGCGGGAGTTTAGCCGACGATCTCGGAATCGTTGAAGAACTGCGCGATCTCGATCTTGGCGTTCTCGGCCGAGTCCGAGCCGTGCACCGAGTTCTCGCCGACCGACTTGGCGAAGCGCTTGCGGATGGTGCCCTCCGCGGCCTGGGCCGGGTTGGTGGCGCCCATCACCTCGCGGTACTTCGCCACCGCGTTCTCGCCCTCCAGCACCTGCACCACCACAGGGCCGGAGGTCATGAAGGAGACGAGCTCGCCGTAGAACGGGCGCTCGGCGTGCACCTCGTAAAATTTCTTCGCCTGGGCGTCCGACATGCGCATGCGGCGCTGGGCGACGATGCGCAGGCCCGCCTCCTCGATCACCGCGTTGATCGCGCCGGTGAGGTTCCGCTCGGTCGCGTCGGGCTTGAGGATGGAGAAGGTGCGCTCGATGGCCATCGTGAGGTCCGTCAGGAAAAAGCGTGGCGGACCGGCAGGATGCCGGCCGCGGCGCCGGGCTTATAGCCGGCCCCCCGATCGCCCTCAACCCGCGCGCCTGCTGCGACCGCGCCGCAACGTGGTCGAAAAATCGCCCGAATGGCAGCGTTTTTGGGCGCCACCGCGGCCTTTCGGCCACGCCCGGTGCCCTCCGTCATGTCCCCGGGGCCGGGCCATCCGCCATCCGATCCGCCGGCCGCCTCCGGGCGCGGGCGGGTTCCTCAGGGAGTTCCGCGCATGCGTTTCGTCTCGATCCCGGCCGTCACCGCGATCCTCCTGGCCGGCAGCGCCCAGGCCGCCACCGACCCGTCCGGCACGTGGCTCACCGGCGACGGCCGGGCGAAGGTCAAGATCGAGCGCTGCGGCCCGGGCAGCGCCAACGTGTGCGGCACGGTGGTGTGGGTGAAGACCCCTCTCAACGACCAGGGCCAGCCCCGCACCGACATCAAGAATCCCGACCCGAAGAAGCGGTCCCGCCCGGTGATCGGCATGCCGCTGATGGACAACCTCAAGCCCGACGAGGACGGGTTCAAGGGCCAGATCTACAACGCCGACGAGGGCAAGCTCTACGACGTGACGCTCGCGCGCGAGAGCGCCAGCGAGCTCTCGGTGTCGGGCTGCCTGCTGCGCATCCTGTGCGGCTCGCAGACCTGGACCAAGGCCCCCGACGAGGTGGCCCAGGCCGCCGCGCCGAAAGCCAAGCCGGCCGCGGCGAAGCCCGCGCAGCCGGCCGAGAAGGCGGCCGAGAAGGCGGCGCAGCCGTAAGGCTCAGGCGGAGGCCGCCACCTCCTCCGGCTCGGGCCGGAGCTTGAAGCCCCGCAGCACCGCGGGGCGCGCCTTCACGGCCTCGATCCAGCGGCGGACATTCGGGAAATCCGCGATGTCCTGCCCCTGCCGCTCCCAGAGCTTGGCCCAGGTGACGACCGCGATGTCGGCGATCGTGTAGTCGTCGCCCGCCACGTAGGCGTGCCGGCCGAGCTGCGCGTCGAGCACCCCGTAGAGTCGGGTCGCCTCGGCCGTACAGCGCTCGATGGCGTAGGGAATCTTTTCGGGCGCGTAGATCCGGTAATGGTGGACTTGGCCCAGCACGGGCCCGAAATTCGCCGCCTGCCAGAAGAGCCAGATGTCGACCGCGATCCGGGCGCGCTCCTCCGCCGGGTAGAACAGCCCGCTCTTGCGGGCGAGGTACTGCAGGATCGCGTTCGACTCGAACAGCGCGACCGCCTCACCCCCGGGACCGGCCGGATCGACGATGGCCGGGATCTTGCCGTTCGGCGAGACCGCCAGGAAGCCGGGCTCGCGCTGGGCGCCCTTGCCGATGTTGATCGGGATCATGCGGTAGGGCAGCCCGCACTCCTCCAGCATGATCGAGATCTTCCAGCCGTTCGGCGTCGTCCAGTAGTAGAGGTCGATCGGCGGTGTGGTGACGGCCGACATGCGGACGGTCCCTCGAAGGCGTGGATCGGGCCTGGCCCGCGGCGCCCGCGACGCCGCGATCAGGACATGAAACGACGGGGCGGCCCGGAAGGCTGCGGCGAAAATGTAACGGAACGGAGTTTTTCACACGCCGCCCTGCAACCAGGGCAGGAATCGGCTTGCCCCAACGGCAGCCTGTGGCAGCAATGACGCTGCGTCAACGATCCGCCGACAGCGGCGACCTTCGAGGATCACAGGCATGCCGATCCGTCTCCTTCTCGCGGCCATCCTCCTCTGCGCCCCCGCGCCGCTCCTCGCCCAGTCGTCCGAGCCGACCGCCAAAGGCATGGCCGCGCGCGAACGGCAGAAGAAGTGCGGCGCCGAGTGGCGCGCCCTCTCGGCGGGCGAGAAGGCCGCCCAGGGGCCCAAGTGGCCCCAATATTACAGCAAGTGCGTCAAGCGCATGAAGGAGATCAAGGCCTGATGTCACGCCCGGCAGCCTTCCCGCAAGTTGAAGAGCCTGCCGGGCGGGGTCCTGATTTCGCCGCAATGCCTGCCATGAATCTGCGCGTGCTACGGTGAAGCTGTCGAAGGCCTGGCCCTCACGCCGTCCAGGGCGTGGCGGTGCGTCGGTTCGCGGCCGAGGCGCCCGGGAGTGCGTGAACGGCAACAGGTTCGGTGCGTGGCAGACGCCACACGGTGAAAGCCGAGCTTGTCAGTCGCGCCGGCTGCCGGCAATCTCAGCTGAGCCGTAAGCTTGGCCGATCCGTGCCGACGCGTCGGCTCGTCGAGCCGCAGGACATGGGACGTCCGGAATCATGATCATGGACAGCAGGAACGCCGAGGATCGCGCGATGGACGGCATCGCTCCGCGCGGGCGTCAGGCGCAGCCTCTCAGCCGCCGGTCTTTTCTGGTCGGCTCGGCCGTCGGCCTGGGTGCGCTGGGGCTCGGCGGCTGCAAGACATCCGACGGCATGCTGACGGCCGACGCGGCGAAGCTCTACGGGCCGGTGCCCCAAGAGAAATTCCCGATCCCGGCGGTCGACGTCAGCAAGGTCGACCCGAAGTATTATCGCCGGACCGTGAGCTACGCCTCCAAGGAAGCGCCCGGCACGATCGTGGTCGATCCCGGCCAGTTCTACGTCTACCGCATCGAGGGCGACGGGACGGCCACCCGTTACGGCGCCAATGTCGGCCGCGACGGGTTTCGGTGGAGCGGTGACGCGTATGTCGGACGCAAGTCCGAGTGGGCGACGTGGACGCCGCCGAAGGAGATGATCAAGCGTCAGCCCGAAGCCGCCAAGTACGCCCGCGGCATGCCGGGCGGCCTCGACAACCCGCTGGGCGCCCGCACCCTTCATCTCTACCAGAACGGCGCCTACACGCTCTACACGATCTACGCCAGCAGCGACCCCGAATCGATCGGCTCGGGCATCACGAGCGGCTGCGTCGGCCTGCTCTCTCAGGACATGATCCACCTTTACGCCCGGACGCCGGTCAAGACGAAGGTGATCGTCCTGCCCGCCTAAGCATCATTCCGCCGGCCGAATCGGCCGGTGCCGCCTGATCGGCCGGTGCCGCCTGATCGGCCGGTGCCGCCTGATCGGCCGGTGCCGCCTGATCGGCCGGTGCCGAAGTGGTCACCGGTTCGGCGGCGGAAACGATGCAATATCAAAAGCCGAAGCAGAATTGCCCGGGGCAATTCTGCTTCGGAAGGCTCAGAGCGCCTTGCGGAAGCCCTCGTGGCTGCGCGCATAGCCGTGCCGCTCGTAGAAGCGGTGCGCGTCCGTGCGGCGCTTGTTCGAGGTGAGCTGCAGCGCGGTGGCGCCGCGCGCCCGCGCGAGGCGCTCCGCCTCCGCGATCATCCGCGCGCCGAGGCCGCGCGAGCGCCGATCCGCCCGCACCTGCACGCTCTCCAGCACGGCCTTGCGCGCGCCGCGGTCGGTCAGCTTGTGCAGCATCTGGAGCTGGAACGTGCCGACCACGACGCCCTCCTCGACCGCGACGTAGAGGTCGGTGTCGGGGCTTCCCGCGATCGCCGCGAAGGCCGCCTCGTAGGCGGGACAGGTCTCCGGCGTCCAGGCATCGCCGTGGCCGCCGAGCGCGTCCGCCTCGTGCAGGCGCACCACGGCTTCGAGGTCCCCTTCCGTCGCGACGCGGATCTCCATTCCTCACTCCTCCCGGTTTCGCGCCGCGCCAGAGGCGACGATTCGGCCCGCAACCGCAACCGTGCGGGCCGGCCGCGATTGTCCGTGGAGGCGGCAGGCCGGAGCAGCGCGGCATGGACAGGGAACGGCGCCTTCTTCAGCGGGTGGTCGCGATGGCGGCCCTCGTCCCGGTGGCCGCCGGACTCTACGGCGTCCTGTTCGGCCCGGCCGGCATCAGCGGCGACCGCGTCAGCGTGTCGGGCGACAGCCACTTCCGCTACCTCTCCGGCCTGCTCCTCGGCATCGGCATCCTCTTCTGGGCGACGGTGCCGGCCATCGAGCAGAAGACGACGCTCTTCCGCTTCCTCACCCTGGTAGTGATGCTGGGCGGCCTCGGGCGCCTCGTCGGCCTCTGGCTCACCGGCGTGCCCTCCCTCACCATGCTGGCGGCGCTCGGAATCGAACTCGGCGTGACCCCGCTCCTCTGCCTCTGGCAGACGCGCATCGCCAACGCCCGCGATCGGATGCCCCACGGCGCCTGAGCGACGCCGGCTGCCGCGCCGCGATCGACCGGGCGCGGAGTGTCAGTTGACCCGCGTCCAGACCTGCCGCTTGCAGATCAACCCGCCGAGCACGCAGCCGGCGAGTTCGAGCGCGTTCGGCCCCTTCATGGCGAGCTTGCCCGAATAGGTCCGGCCATCGCGAAAATTGTAGAGGCTGCCCTCCCAGCCCTCGCCGTTCGGGCGCATGTCGGTGGAGAGCGGGACGCCGACCATGCTGCGGGTGCGCAGGGCCGGGTCGGGGTTGTTCACGTCGCGGTTCTCGCCCGCCAGGATCTTCACCACCGTGCCGCAATAGGCTTCGCCGCACTTGGCGATGCGCACATGCGCGTCGCCGGCCGCGGTCTGCCACGTGCCGGCAGGCTGCAGCGCCGGCTGCGCCAGAGCGCCGAGGACGGGCAGCATCAGGGTCATGGCGGCCAGCAGGATGCGGTGCACGGGTGGCGTCTCCTCTCAGGTGATCAGGGCGTGTTCTAGCTAGGCTCGCGTCGAAGTGCCAACGCGAACCTGCCGAGAGGTCTGGGGGTGTCGGAGGGGGCGGAACTCGGGGCCCGGGCTCCGCCGTCACGAGGATCCCGTCAGGCGACGAGGTCCGGGAACGGGACGATGGTCGATTTGACGGTGCGCATCGCCATCGCGTCGGCCACCGCCGCGCTGAGGCCTTCCTGCGTGAAGGGGTAGACGGTCTGCATGTCGAGCCAGGGGTATTTGTCGCGCGCCCGGTAGAGCATGTCGACGCCGAGCGGCAGGTCGTTGCCGGTGAAGGCCCAGGAGCCGAGCACGTTCAGGTCCTTGGCGCAGATCCGGTGCCACGAGGTCTCGATCGAGCCGGCATCGGTGAACTGACCCATCTCCACGTAGGTGCCGCCGTCGCGCAGGAACTCGATCCCCTCCGGTCCCGCCGAGGGGTGGCCCGAGCAATCCATCACGAGGTCGGCCCCGAAGCCGCCAACGATCTCCCGCACCCGGGCGATGCGCTCCTGCGGCGTGCGCAGCTCCGTGATGTCCACCGTGGCTTCGGCCCCGAACCGGCGCGCCAGCGCGAGCCGCGGCTCCTCGGGCGCGCCGACGCAGATGACGCGGCCCGCGCCCATCTCCTGCGCGGCCGCCACCGCCAGGATGCCGATCGGCCCCGAGCCCTGGATCACCACCGTGTCGCCCCACTTGAAGCCGCCCGCCCGCGTCGCGCGGTTGAACGCGCGGATGCAGGAGGTCAGCGGCTCCGACAGGGCGCCGAGCCGCAGGTTCATGTCGTCCGGCAGCTTGTACACCTTGGTGCCGGGCAGCATCTCGAGGTCGACGTAGACGTACTCGGCCCACCCGCCCCACAGGTGCGGCGCCTTATCGAAGCCGAGGTAGCGGCCGTAATAGACCGGCGTCAGGCACTTGTTGGCCTGCTCCGGGTAGTGGACGCAGTAGTAGCAATGCCCGCAGGGCATCAGCGGCGGGATCATCACCTTGGAGCCGACGCCGAGCGGTTTTTCCATGAAGTCCGCCGTGAACTCGTCGCCCTTCTCGACGATCACGCCGCCGATCTCGTGACCGAGCGTGAACGGCCACGGCAGGGGCTTGGGCCAATGCCCCTTGAGGATGTGCTGGTCGGTGCCGCAGACGCCGCACGCGCCGATCTTGATCAGCGCGGCCCGGCGCGGCACCGACGGCCACGGCACGGTGCGGATCTCCGGCGCGGCGCCCGGGCCGGCGAAGGTCGCGACCCGGATGTCGGGCTTGCCCATGACTTGTCCTCCCTGTCTGCCGGGGGACGGGTCGAGCCATCCCCGGACCCGAACCCTAGCAGCCGATCCGCCCGCGCGTCGCCCGAATTTCGTCCTTGACGCGCCGGGAGCGCAGGATCAGGCTTCGGGTGCCTCGGCCACAGCGACGCGCCGGGGTGCACCCGAGGAGGGAGGCATGACGCCACCGACGAGGCGTGCCGCGACGATCGCCCCGGCTCTCGTCCGGACCGGGGGGTAGCGGCGTCCACCGCGGACGACAGGGTGGAAGCGGCGTCCGGGGCCAGAGGCCACTCGGCCCGAGTGCGCCTCACCTGCCAGAGATGCCCCACCTCGGCCGCTTCTGCTTTGCTTCAGAACTCTATTCCGCCCTCTTTCCCGGATGACGGGAAAGAGTGTCGTACGCCTCAGATGTCCAGCCCGGTCTCGTCCGCGAAGGCCGCCCGCTCGGTGATGAAGGCGAAGCGCGCCTCGGGCTTGTTGCCCATCAGGCGCTCCACCGTCTCGCCGGTGATCTCGCGGGTCTCTTCCAGCACCGCCACGCGCAGGAGCGTGCGCTTCTGCGGGTCCATCGTGGTCTCCTTGAGCTGGTTCGGCATCATCTCGCCGAGGCCCTTGAAGCGCCCGATCTCCACCTTGCCGTTCTTGAACACGCTCTTCATGAGCTGGTCCTTGTGGCGGTCGTCGCGCGCGTAGGCGCTCTTGGAGCCCTGCGTCAGCCGGTAGAGGGGCGGCACCGCGAGGTAGAGATGACCGCGCTCGATCAGCCGCGGCATCTGCCGGTAGAAGAAGGTGATCAGCAGCGAGGCGATGTGGGCGCCGTCGACGTCCGCATCCGTCATGATGATGACCTTCTCGTAGCGAAGGTCGTCATCGCGGTAATGCGTGCCCGTGCCGCAACCGAGCGCCTGCGTCAGGTCCGAGAGCAGCTGGTTCGCCCCGAGCTTGTCGCGGCTGGCCGAGGCCACGTTGAGGATTTTGCCGCGTAGCGGCAGCACCGCCTGCGTGGCGCGGTCGCGCGCCTGCTTGGCCGACCCGCCCGCCGAATCGCCCTCGACGATGAAGATCTCGGAGCCGGCCGCCCCGGCCTTCGAGCAGTCGGCGAGCTTGCCCGGCAGGCGCAGCTTGCGGGTCGCGGTCTTGCGCGCGACCTCCTTCTCCTGGCGGCGGCGCAGCCGCTCCTCCGCCCGGTCCACCACCCAGTCGAGGAGCTTGTTGGCCTGCGCCGGCGAGCCCGCGAGCCAGTGGTCGAAGGCGTCGCGCACGGCCGCCTCGACGATGCGCGAGGCCTCCAGCGTCGCGAGCTTGTCCTTGGTCTGGCCCTGGAATTCCGGCTCGCGGATGAACACCGACAGCATGGCGGCGCAGGTCGCCATCACGTCGTCGGTGGTCACCGCCTGCATGCGCTTGACCTGCCCGACGCGCTCGGCGTGGTCGCGCAGGCCCCGCAGCAGCGCGATGCGCAAGCCGCTCTCGTGCGTGCCGCCCTCGGGCGTCGGCACGGTGTTGCAGTAGGAGGAGGAAAAACCGTCGTCGTTGGCGAACCACGCCACCGCCCATTCGAGCGAGCCGTGGCTGCCGGGCTTCGTCACCTTGCCGGTGAACAGCGCGTCCGTGACGAGGTCCCGGCCGTCGATCTCGCGCGCGAGATAGTCCTTCAGGCCGGCCGGGAACCGGTGCACCGCCTCGGCCGGGACGTTGTCCACGCCCTCCAGGAGCGCGGGCGCGCAGCGCCAGCGGATCTCGACGCCGCCGAACAGGTAGGCCTTGGAGCGCGCCATCTTGAACAGGCGGCGCGGCTCGAAGGTCAGCGAGCCGAAGATCTGCGGGTCGGGGTGGAACCGCACCCGCGTGCCGCGCCGGTTCTGCACGCGGCCGACCTCCTCCAGGCCGCCCTGGGGCAGGCCGCGCGAGAAGGTCTGGCGGTAGAGGGTCTGGCTGCGGGCGACCTCGACCTCCAGGATGTCGGAGAGCGCGTTCACCACCGACACGCCGACCCCGTGCAGGCCGCCCGAAGTCTCGTAGACCTTCGAGTCGAACTTGCCGCCCGCGTGCAGCGTGGTCATGATCACTTCGAGGGCCGACTTGCCCGGGAATTTGGGGTGCGGATCGACCGGGATGCCCCGGCCGTTGTCCGTCACCGTGAGGAGGCCGCCCTCCTCCAGCTCCACCTCGATGAAGCTGGCATGGCCCGCCACCGCCTCATCCATCGCGTTGTCGATCACCTCGGCGAAGAGGTGGTGCAGCGCCTTCTCGTCGGTGCCGCCGATATACATGCCGGGCCGGCGCCGCACCGGCTCCAAGCCCTCCAGCACCTCGATGGTCGAGGCGTCGTAGCCGGCCTCGGCCGGCGCGGCCGGCGTGGCCGGGGCCACCGCCACGGGCTTGGGACGCTCGGGTCTCGGGGTCACAGGCCTGGGGGTCCTTGGCCCGGCGATGGGGTCGACGGGCGCCGCCTTGGCGCCCGGACCGAACAGATCTCGTGCGGCGTCGCTCACGCGGCGGCCTCGCGATGGGGGGACGGCTCTGGCAGCATTCGCACTCATCCTCTCCCTATACCGGAACAAACCGGAAACAGAAAGGGTCCATCGCAGGACCCGGCCGTGGCGGAGCGGCGCGGTCCGCCGCGGGCGGGCTGCCGGGCCTCAAGGTGGTAAACGAGTTACGTTAAGATTGCTTCACCCTGAATAGCCCCGCGGGAACAAGGCTTCCGTCAACGCGTTACAGCCACGCTGGTCGATGCCGGCACTGAGCGCCCGAGGAGGCCCGAGACCGATGAAAGCCGCCACCCGTCACGCCCGCCACCATGCCCTCGCGCGGGCCGAGCGCGCCGCCGGCGAGGCTTTCGGCTGCTTCGACGACGCCGTGGGCCTCACCCGCAACGTCAACCGCTTCACCGCCACGGCCACCGGCTCGGCGGTGGTGGCGGCGCTCGCCGCCACGCTCGCCTTCGCGTTCTAAGCAGACTTGCGTTGGCAGGCCAACGCTTCGTCCGCTTAGGCTCTTGTTTTGCCGCAGGTTTTCATCGCAAAACCGGCGGCCACTTTTGCGAAACCTGCTTAGCGCCTCACTCCCCGGCGCTTGCCGCCTTCTTGGCGGCGGCCTTCTTGGGAGCAGCCTTCCGCGCCGGCTTCGCCGCGCCATCCGCGCTCCGGGTGCGCCCCCTCGCCGCGCCCTTCTTCTTGCCCCCTCCCCCGGCCTCGCGCCGGGCCGCGATCAGCCGCAGCGCCTCGTCGAGGGTCAGCGCGTCCCGGTCCGCGCCCTTCGGCAGGGTGGCGTTGACGTCGCCGTCCGTCACGTAGGGGCCGTAGCGGCCGGCCTTCACGGTGACGGTGCGCCCCTCTGGATCGGTTCCGAGCGCCCGGCCGGGATCGGTCGCGGGCCGTCCGCCCCCCTGCTCCTTGGCGACGATCAGATCGATCGCCCGGTTGGCGCCGATCTCCAGGAGGTCGTCGTCCTTGCCCAGGTTGGCGTAGGTCTTCCCGTGCTGCACGTAGGGGCCGAAGCGGCCGAGATTGGCCAGGATCGGCTCGCCCGATTCCGGGTGCCGGGCCACCTCGCGCGGCAGCGCGAGCAGCTTCAGCGCCGTCTCCAGCGTCACGTCGCCGGGAGCGAGGCCCTTGGGCAGCGAGGAGCGCTTGGGTTTTTCCGCCCCCTTCTCGGTCGAGGCCTCGCCGAGCTGCACGAAGGGGCCGAAGCGCCCGTCGCGCAGGGTCACCGGCTGGCCGGTCGCCGGATCCTCGCCGAGCACCCGCACGCCGGGCTGGCCGCCCTCGGCCGAGCTGCCCTCGCCGTCGCCCTCGATGCCGGTGGCGGAGAGCTGACGGGTGTACTTGCACTCGGGATAGTTCGAGCAGCCGATGAAGGCCCCGAACTTGCCGAGCTTCAGCGACAGCTGGCCGCCGCCGCAATTCGGGCAGGCGCGGGGGTTCGCGCCGTCCGCCTTGGCCGGGAAGATGTGCGGGCCGAGGAGCTGGTTCAGCGCCTCCAGCACCTCGGCGGTGCGCAGTTCCTTGGTGCCGGCGATCGCCGCCGAGAAATCGCGCCAGAAGTCGCGCAGCACCGCGCGCCAGTCGATCTCGGCGTTCGAGATTCGGTCGAGCTGCTCTTCGAGGTCGGCCGTGAAATCGTACTCGACGTAGCGCCGGAAGAAGCTCTCCAAGAAGCCGGTGACGAGGCGGCCCTTGTCCTCCGGCACGAGGCGCTTCTTGTCGATGCGCACGTATTCGCGGTCGCGCAGCACCTGCAGCACGGCGGCGTAGGTGGAGGGCCGGCCGATGCCGAGCTCCTCCATGCGCTTGACGAGGCTGGCCTCGGAGTAGCGCGGCGGCGGCTCGGTGAAGTGCTGGGTCGCGGCGATGCGCTCGCGCCGCAGGGGATCGCCCGCCTGCATCGGCGGCAGCCGCCGGGATTCCTCGTCCTCCTCGTCGTCCTTGCCCTCTTGATAGAGCGTGAGGAAGCCGTCGAACTTGACCACTTGGCCCGTGGCCCGCAGGTCGAGGCGACGCGGCCCGACCATGGCGTGGATGTCGACGGTGGTGCGCTCCAGCTCCGCCGATTCCATCTGGCTCGCGATGGTGCGGGTCCAGATCAGCTCGTAGAGCTTGGCCTGCTCGGGTTCGAGGTAGCGCGCGACGGCCTTGGGCAGCCGGCCGAGATCGGTCGGGCGCACGGCCTCGTGGGCCTCCTGGGCGTTCTTGGCCTTGGTGCTGTAGCTGCGCGGGGCGGGCGGCACGTAATCGGCGCCGAACTCGGTCCCGATGACCTGGCGCGCGTCGCGGATGGCCTCGGGCGCCATGTCGACGCCGTCGGTGCGCATGTAGGTGATGAGGCCGACCGTCTCCCCGCCGATCTCGACGCCCTCGTAGAGGCGCTGGGCGATGCGCATGGTCTGGGCCGGAGCCAACCCGAGCTTGCGCGACGCCTCCTGCTGCAGGGTCGAGGTGGTGAAGGGTGGCTGCGGGTGGCGCTTGGCGGGCTTGGCCTCGACGCTCGCGACCGAGAAGGTCGCCAGTTCGAGGTCGCGCCGGAAGGCTTCCGCCTCGTCGGCGGTGCCGACGTCGAGGCGCTGGATGCGCTTGCCGTCCGCGCCCACGAGCCGGGCCTCGAACACGGCATTCCTGGCGGTTGCCAGGGTTGCGACGAGCGACCAGTACTCGCGCGGCCGGAACGACTCGATCTCGGCCTCGCGGTCGCAGACGAGGCGCAGGGCCACCGACTGGACGCGGCCCGCCGAGCGGGCGCCCGGCAGCTTGCGCCACAGCACGGGCGAGAGGTTGAAGCCCACGAGGTAGTCGAGCGCCCGGCGCGCCAGGTAGGCGTCGACCAGGGCCTGGTCGATCTGCCGCGGCTGAGCCATCGCGGTCTGCACCGCGTCCTTGGTGATGGCGTTGAAGGTCACGCGCTCGACCGGCACGCCCTTGAGCACGCGCTTGGCCTGCAGCGCCTCCAGGACGTGCCAGGAGATCGCCTCGCCCTCGCGGTCGGGGTCGGTGGCGAGGATCAGCTTGTCGGCGCCCTTGACCGCCTTGGCGATCTCCGAGACCCGCTTGGCGCCCCGGTCTTCCAGCTCCCAGAGCATGAGGAAGTCCTGCTCCGGGTCGACCGAGCCGTCCTTGGCGGGCAGGTCGCGGACATGCCCGAAGGACGCCAGGACCTCGTAGTCGCGACCGAGATACTTGTTGATCGTCTTGGCCTTGGCCGGCGACTCGACGACGACGACTTTCATGAACGGCTTGCCTCTTCCCAAGCAGACCGCAGCGGGCAGGTCTCGATTTGGCGGACGCACGGCGCGGATGGGCGGGCGCCGGGACCGGAGAAGTGGGTGAACGGGGGACGGATGTCAAATGCCCATCAGGGAGACCCCGGCGATCCTTGCGGCGCCGCGCCGCGCCTTCTATAGGCGGGGCCGAGCCATGACCACGCCGACCCGCCCGGGCTTCCCGCACCGCCACCTGCTCGGCATCGAGGGCCTCTCGCCCCTCGACATCGCGGGCCTGCTCGACCGCGCCGACGAGGCCGTCGAGATCAGCCGCCAGGTCGAGAAGAAGCGCACCACCCTGCGCGGGCGCACCCAGATCAACCTCTTCTTCGAGCCCTCGACGCGGACCCAGTCGTCCTTCGAGCTCGCCGGCAAGCGGCTCGGCGCCGACGTGATGAACATGTCGGTCGCCTCCTCGTCGGTGAAGAAGGGCGAGACGCTGATCGACACGGCGGCGACGCTCAACGCCATGCGCCCCGACATCATCGTGGTGCGCCACCATCAGGCCGGGGCGGTGCATCTCCTCGCCCGCAAGGTGGATTGCGCGGTGGTCAACGCGGGCGACGGCGCCCACGAGCATCCGACCCAGGCCCTCCTCGACGCCCTGACCATCCGCCGCAACAAGGGCCGGATCGAGGGGCTGACGGTGGCGATCTGCGGCGACGTCCTGCACTCGCGGGTGGCGCGCTCGAACATCATCCTGCTGCAGGCGCTCGGCGCCCGCGTGCGGGCGATCGGCCCCTCGACGCTGCTGCCGCCCGGCCTCGCCCGCTTCGGGGTCGAGGTTCACACCGACATGCGCGCGGGGCTCGAAGGCGCCGACATCGTCATGATGCTGCGCCTCCAGCGCGAGCGCATGAACGGCTCCTTCGTGCCCTCGGTGAAGGAGTACTTCCGGTATTTCGGCCTCGACACCGAGAAGCTGAGCTTCGCCAAGCCCGACGCGCTGGTGATGCATCCCGGCCCGATGAACCGCGGCGTGGAGATTTCCTCCGAGGTGGCGGACGGGGCGCAGTCGCTGATCCGGGAACAGGTGGAGATGGGCGTGGCGGTGCGCATGGCGGTGCTGGAGGCGCTGGCGACGCACCTGCCGAACGCTTGACATGCCTCCTCGCGATTTCGACCTTGACATCCAGGCGATCCGCAGGCGGCTGGAGCGGGAGGGCTGGCGCCTGCGGCCCTCCAAGGGGCCGCACGACATCTATGTCCTGCCCGGACGCCCGAACGTGGCGGTCCCTCGCGGTCGGGGGGACCTGCCGCCCGGCACGGCCCGCGCGATCGCGCGCCAAGCCGGATGGCTCGAAGGGAGTTGACGTGCCGTGACCGCCTATATCGGCATTCTGGAGAAGGAGCCCGGCACGCTCTGGGGCGTGTGGTTTCCCGATCTGCCCGGCTGCATCGCGGCAGCCGAGACGTCGGACGAGACCCTGGCGCAGGCCGGCGAGGCGCTCGCGCAATGGCTCGACCTCGCGCGCGAGGACGGCACCGCGCCGCGGCCCGCCCGGACCATCGAGGAACTCAAGGGTGACCGAGACTTCGCCGAGGCCCTGGCGGCCGGCCATGCGGCGGTGGTGATCCGCCCACCCGCAGACGAACTCGGGCTCGACGAGCGTCAGATGCGGGCGGTCGATGCGGCGGCGCAGCGCCGTGGCCTGTCCCGGACCGCTCTGGTCCGGGAGCTTGTCCTGAACGAGATCGCCGGTTGAGCCGCTGGCGACCAACGCGACAGCTGCGCTACTCGGACGACCGCACGCTCGACCGCCCCATCACCGTCCGCGCACCCGCAGCGGAGCCCTCCGCCCGATGACCCTCCTGATCACCAACGCCCGCCTCCTCGACCCCGCCGGCGGCCGCGACGGGCCCGGCGCCGTCCTGATCCGCGACGGCCGCATCGCCGATGTTCACTGGGGCGCGTCCCCTTCCCCGCCCGAAGGGGCCGAGGTGATCGACGGCGGCGGGCACGTGCTGACGCCGGGCTTGACGGACCTGCGCGCCTTCGTGGGCGAGCCGGGGGCCGAGCACCGCGAGACGCTGGCGAGCGCGAGCGCCGCCGCGGCGGCGGGCGGCGTCACCACCCTGGTGTGCATGCCCGACACCAACCCGGTGATCGACGGGCCGGCCATCGTCGATTTCGTCCTGCGCCGCGCCCGCGACACCGCGAGCGTGCACGTGCTGCCGGCCGCCGCCATCACCAAGGGGCTCGCCGGGCGCGAGATGACGGAGTTCGGTCTCCTCGCCGAGGCCGGGGCCGTCGCCTTCACGGACGGGCTGCGGGCGGTGACGAACGCCCAGGTGATGCGCCGCGCCCTCACCTACGCCCGCGACTTCGGCGCGCTCCTGATGCAGCACGTCGAGGAGCCGGACCTCGTCGGCGACGGGGTGATGAACGAGGGCGAGATGGCCTCGCGGCTCGGCCTGCACGGTATCCCGCGGGAGGCCGAGACCATCCTGCTGGAGCGCGACATCCGCCTCGTGCGCCTGACCCGGGCGCGCTACCACGCGGCGATGATCTCGACCGCCGACTCCGTCGAGATCGTCCGGCGCGCCAAGGAGGCGGGGCTGCCCGTCACCTGCGGCGTGTCGGTCAACAACCTCGTGCTCAACGAGAACGACATCGGCCATTACCGCACCTTCTGCAAGCTCTCCCCGCCCCTGCGGGACGAGGCGGACCGGCAGGCGGTGGTGGCGGCGCTGAACGAGGGTGTGATCGACGTCGTGGTCTCCGATCACAACCCGCAGGACGTCGAGACCAAGCGCCTGCCCTTCGCGGAGGCGGCGGACGGGGCGCTCGGCATCGAGACGCTGCTCGCGGCGGCCCTCCGCCTCGTCCACGCGGGCGACATCGCCCTGCCGCGCCTGCTCGCCGCCCTCTCCACCGCGCCCGCCGCGCTGCTGTCGCGCGAGGGCGGCCGCCTCGCAGCGGGAGCGCCCGCCGACCTCGTGCTGTTCGATCCCGACGAGCCCTACGTGCTCGACAAGCGCCGCCTGAAGTCGCGCTCCAAGAACTCGCCCTTCGACGAGGCGCGGCTGCAGGGGCGCGCGCTCGTCACCCTGGTGGCGGGCCGCGTCGCCCACCGGCACGAGGCCGACGCCTGATGGACACCGCCCTCATCGCCGCCGCGCTCGTTCTCGGCTACCTGCTCGGCTCGATCCCGTTCGGGCTGATCCTCACGCGCGTCGCCGGGCTCGGCGACGTCCGGGCGATCGGCTCGGGCAACATCGGCGCCACCAACGTGCTGCGCACGGGCCGCAAGGGGCTCGCCGCCGCGACACTCCTCGGCGATGCCCTGAAGGGCACCGCCGCGGTGCTGATCGCGAGCCGGTTCGGCGGGCCGGACGCCGCCCTGGCGGCGGGCCTCGGCGCCTTCCTGGGCCACCTCTTCCCGGTCTGGCTCGGCTTCAAGGGCGGCAAGGGCGTGGCGACCTTCATCGGCGTGCTCCTCGGCCTCGCGCCCCTCGCGGTGCTGGCCTTCGCGGCGATCTGGCTCGGCCTCGCCGTCCTGCTGCGCTACTCCTCCGCCTCGGCCCTCGCCGCGAGCGCCGCCACGCCCCTGGTCCTCTGGGGCCTGGGACAGGGCCGCGTCGCCCTCCTGTTCGTGGTCCTGGCGCTGCTGCTATGGTGGAAGCACGCGCCGAATATCCGCCGCCTCATGGATGGCACCGAGGGGCGGATCGGACAGAAGGGCTGAGACGATCTGGGCTCCTGCCGCAAGGTGAGCGGAAGAGAGGAGCCGGGTCTTGGAACTCAGCGACGCGCAGCGTCTCGACTGGCTGCGCCTGATCCGCTCGGAGGGCGTCGGACCGCGCACCTTCCGGGGTCTGGTGAACCGCTTCGGCGGCGCGGGCGCCGCCCTGGAGGCCCTGCCCGACCTCGCGCGCCGGCGCGGCCGGCCGATCAAGGTGGTGGGCCGGCGCGAGGCCGAGCGCGAGATCGCCGCCGCGGCGCGCCTCGGCGTGCGCTTCGTGGCGATGGGCGAGGCGGCGTATCCCACCCCGCTCCAGGCCACCGACGATGCGCCGCCGCTCCTCGCGGTGCGGGGCGGGGCGGCGGCCCTCGGCCGGGCCTCCGTCGCCATCGTGGGCTCACGCAACGCCTCGGCGGCGGGCCTCACCTTCGCGGAGCGCCTCGCCCACGGGCTCGGCGCCGAGGGGCTGACGGTCGTCTCGGGGCTGGCGCGCGGCATCGATGCGCGCGTGCACGCGGCCTCGCTCGCGAGCGGCACGGTCGCGGTGCTGGCGGGCGGCCACGACCGGATCTACCCGCCCGAGCACCAGGACCTCGCCCAGCGCATCCTCGATCACGGCGGGGCGCTCGTCGCCGAGATGCCCCTCGGCTGGGAGCCGCGCGGGCGGGATTTCCCGCGCCGCAACCGGATCATCTCGGGGCTCTGCCTCGGCACGATCGTGGTCGAGGCGGCGCGCCGCTCCGGCTCGCTCATCACGGCGCGCTTCGCCCTGGAGCAGGGGCGCGAGGTCTTCGCCGTACCGGGCTCGCCGCTCGATCCGCGGGCGGAGGGCACCAACGACCTCATCCGCCAGGGCGCGACCCTCTGCGCCGACCCGGAGCACGTGCTCGCGGTGCTGCGCCCGCTGCTGGCCGAGGGTCCGCCGCCCGAGGGCGCAGAGGACGGGGCGCGGCCGGAGGCGCCCGCCCTCTACTGGGACGAGACCGACTTCTTCGCCCCCGCGGAGGCCCCGGAGCCCGCAGGCTTCGAGGAGCCTATGGAGACGGCCCCGCCCGGCGACGACCGGGCGCGCCTCCTCGCGCTCCTCGGCCCCGCCCCGGTCCAGGCGGACGCGCTGGCCCGCCAGGCCGGCCTCTCGGCGCGGGCGGTGCAGGGCCTCCTGCTCGAACTCGAACTCGACGGCCTCGTCGCGCGCCACGGCGGCGGGACGGTCTCACGCCTCTGAGGCGTCGGGGTCGAGGTTGGCCAGCACGTCGAGGCAGCCCTGGAGGATGTAGGCCGCCGCGAGCTTGTCCACGAGTTCGCCCCGCCGCGCCCGCGAGGCGTCCGCGTCGAGGAGCGTGCGGGTGACGGCCGCCGTGGAGAGCCGCTCGTCCCACAGCAGCACCGGCAGCGGCAGGATCGGCGAAAGATTGCGCACGAAGGCGCGGGTCGACTGCGCCCGCGGCCCCTCGCTGCCGTCCATGTTGAGCGGCAGCCCGATCACCAGCCCGCCGACGCCGTGGCGTCCGGCGATCGCCGCCAGCGCCTGCGCGTCCGGGGTGAACTTCACCCGCCGGATCGTCTCCAGCGGCGAGGCGATGCGCCACCCGACATCGGAGAGCGCGAGCCCGATCGTCTTCGTGCCGAGATCGAGCCCGAGCAGGCGCGCGCCGCCGGGCACGCGTTCCGCGAAGGCCGCGGCCGCCTCCCGGTTCACGGGCGCGCTCCGCGCTTTAGGTAAGCCTCGTCCATCCGGGAGACCCTCTCATGCGCATCACGTGGTACGGGCATTCGACCTTCCGCCTCGATTTCGGGTCGACCCACGTCCTGATCGATCCGTTCTTCACCGGCAACCCGGGCTTTGAGGGCGGGGATGCGGGCCGGGCGAAGGCCTGCGAGGACCTCACCCACATCCTGATCACCCACGGCCACGGCGACCACGTGGGCGACACCGTGGCGATCGCGGGCGAGACCGGCGCCAAGGTGGTGACGAACTACGACCTCTGCATGTGGCTGTCGTCCAAGGGCGTCACGAATTTCGACCCGATGAACACCGGGGGCACCACCGACCAGGGCGGATTCCGGGTCTCGCTGGTGCGCGCCGACCATTCCGCCGGCATGAGCGAGGCGGGTGTCACCGTGCCGCTCGGCCTGCCGAACGGGATCGTGGTGCGCGCGGACGGCGAGCCCACGATCTACCACATGGGCGACACCGACATCTTCGGCGACATGGCGCTGATCGAGGAAATCTACCGGCCCGACGTGCTGATGGTGCCGATCGGCGACCGCTTTACCATGGGAGCGGAGACCGCGGCGCTCGCCGTGCGCAAGTTCTTCACGCCCAAGGCGGTGATCCCCTGCCATTACGGCTCCTTCCCGATCATCGCCCAGACGGCGGATGCCTTCGTGGCGGCCCTCGACGGGTCGGGCGTGCAGGTGGTGGTGCCGCACAAGGGCACGCCGGTGACGCTGAGCTGAGCAGCCGGGGCATTAGGGTTAACCGGAGGTTGACGTGGCGGGGCCGGACCGGGAGCGTTACCAAATCGTTACCTGCCGTCTCCCGGTCCCGAGGCCGCCGTGCATCTCACGTTCCTCGCCACGCAGCCCCATCCGGTCACGGCCGGGGGCGACGCCTGGATCACCGTCGACCTCGACGGCGCGCTCTCGCCCCTGCGCGGCCCGCTGCCGGGCGGGCTCGCGGCCTTCCTGGCTCCCGTCCTGGCTCCCTTGCCCGCGCCGGCCGGCCGGCAGCGGGTGCCCCAGGGCGCCTTCGTGGCGATCGCCCGCCGCCCCGCGGCGCGCGCGCCCAACCGGGCGACGCTCCGCGTCCGACGCGAGCGTGTTCCGGCCGGCGCCGTCGTCCCGGTCGGCCGCGCCGCGGCTCCGCCCGGTCCCAGGCCTCATCCGATCCGGGCCGGACGCGCTCTGATCGTCCTGACGCCGCCCCGCCGGGGCATGCCGCGGCGGCACAAGCTGATGCTGGCGCTCGCCGTGGAGGTGCTGTTCGTCGGGGCCGCGCGGGCGCGGCAGCAATACCGCCCTCCGGCCGTGCTGATCGAGGACGTGGTCGGCCCCCACAGGGCGATCGCGCTGAACCTGGGCGCGCGGTAGGGGCGGGACGCTCCATCGGCACCGGACGCGCCCCCGGCGTTGCGGCGCCGCGAAGGCGGGTGCTATAGCGCCCGGCGGCAGGCTCCCTCGGGGCCGCCCTCTCCATCGCAGCGGGGTTCCATGTCGGTCGACGCGCAGACGGTCCGGCGCATCGCGCATCTGGCGCGCATCGCGGTGAGCGACGCGGAGGTCCCGCCGCTCCAGGACGAACTCAACGCGATCCTGGCCTTCGTCGAGCAGCTCGGCGCGGTCGACGTCGCGGGCGTCGAGCCGATGACCTCGGTCACCCCGATGGCGATGAAGAGCCGCGAGGACGCGGTCACGGACGGCGGCTACGCCCGCGAGATCGTGTTCAACGCGCCGCTCACCGAGGACAACTACTTCCTGGTGCCGAAGGTCGTCGAGTAGGCGCGGGCGCGGACTCCGCCGCGCGCGGAGGCCGGCCGGTCGCGCCATGCGGCACCGTCGGACGCCCTGATGCGCCAGAGAGCATCTTTCCGACGGGGCGGACGCCGGTTCGTCGCAGACAATGCGGCCAATCAAAGACTGAGAGCAGCGCCCGATGGCAGCGCGATCGGGCGCTGGTCTAAGCGGCGGGGATCACGGACTTGAGCACGAACGACCTGACCGAACTCACCCTGGCGGAGGCCCGCGACGGCCTGCGCGGCAAGGCCTTCTCGGCCCGCGAGATCGCACAGGCGCATATCGACGCCGTGGCGCAGGCCCGCGCGCTCAACGCCTACCTGATCGAGACGCCCGAGCGGGCGCTGGCGATGGCCGAGGTGGCCGATGCCAAGATCGCCAAGGGCGAGGCGCGCCCCCTCGAAGGATTGCCGCTCGGCATCAAGGACCTCTTCTGCACCCACGACGTGCCGACCACCGCGGGGTCGAAGATCCTCGAGGGCTTCCGGCCGCACTACGAATCCACCGTCAGCCACAACCTGTGGCGGGACGGCGCCGTGATGCTGGGCAAGCTGAACCTCGACGAGTTCGCGATGGGCTCGTCGAACGAGACCAGCGCCTACGGACCGGTGGTCTCGCCCTGGCGGCGGCGCGATTCCGAGACGCCCCTGGTGCCGGGCGGCTCGTCAGGCGGCTCCGCCGCGGCGGTGGCGGCGCGCCTCTGCCTCGGCGCCACCGCCACCGACACCGGCGGCTCGATCCGCCAGCCCGCGGCCTTCACCGGGACGGTGGGCATCAAGCCGACCTACGGGCGCTGCTCGCGCTGGGGCATCGTCGCCTTCGCCTCCTCCCTCGACCAGGCGGGGCCGATCACCCGCACGGTGCGGGACGCCGCGATCATGCTGACCGCGATGGCCGGGCACGACCCCAAGGACACGACCTCGGTGGACCTGCCCGTGCCCGCCTACGAGGCGGCCGTGGGGCGGGGGGTCAAGGGGCTGACCATCGGCATCCCGAAGGAGTACCGGGTCGACGGCATGCCGGCCGAGATCGAGCGGCTCTGGCAGCAGGGCGCCGAGTGGCTGCGCGCGGCGGGCGCCAAGGTCGTCGAGGTGTCGCTGCCCCACACCCGCTACGCCCTGCCCGCCTACTACATCGTCGCGCCGGCCGAGGCCTCCTCGAACCTCGCCCGCTACGACGGCGTGCGCTACGGGCTGCGGGTGCCGGCCAAGGACATCGTCGGCATGTACGAGCAGACCCGCGCCGCCGGCTTCGGCCGCGAGGTCAAGCGGCGCATCATGATCGGCACCTACGTGCTCTCGGCAGGCTACTACGACGCCTACTACGTGCGGGCGCAGAAGATCCGCACCCTGATCAAGCGCGATTTCGAGACCGTCTACGCCGACGGCGTCGACGCGATCCTCACGCCGGCCACGCCCTCGGCCGCCTTCGGCATCGGCGAGAAGCAGAACGCCGATCCGGTCGAGATGTACCTCAACGACGTCTTCACCGTGACGGTGAACATGGCGGGCCTGCCCGGCATCGCCGTCCCGGCCGGCCTCGACGCGCAGGGGCTGCCGCTCGGGCTTCAGCTGATCGGCCGGCCCTTCGACGAGGAGACGCTGTTCGCCGCCGGCCACGTCATCGAGGAGGCGGCCGGCCGGGTGGCCCTGCCCCGGGCGTGGTGGCGATAGCCCCTCGCCCCGACCTCGCGGCCGGCCTCAGGAGCGGCCGACCACCACGGTGGTGTCGAGCAGGCTGAAGACGATGCCGGCCTCCTGCAGCGCCGCGATGGCGGTGCGGCGGCTGCGCGAGGCAGGCCCCTCGATCCCTTCGTCCAGGCGCCGGACCGTGGAGAGCGACAGGCCGCTCGCCCTGGCCAGATCGGCCATCGACCAGCCGAGAAGGGCGCGCGCGGCCCGCAGGTGATGCCCCTCGATGGCCGGCCCCGGATCCTGCGGGGGCGGCCCGGCGGCCGGTCCGGCCGCTCCGACCGACGGCGAGGCCGCGCCGCAGCGAGCGGCCGAGAAGTAGCCGTCGAGCTGGGATTCGAGGGCGGCGCCGAGCCCCGTCGCGCGCGACGCATCCCCCGCCGGATCGTCGCGGCGCGACGCGAAGACCCGCATCACCTCCTCCAGGGCGGAGTCGGGGAACGGCCCCTTCGTGGCGAGCGCCGTGCCCGGGAGCGCCGCTCTGACGGCCTCGCGCGATGCGGCGGTCGGGCTCGCCGCGGAGAGCGTCCTGATCTGGTCGATCAGGACCCGCTTGCGCTGCTCCTCGGCTCGCACCGCCCGGGCGAGCTGCTCGCGATCGGTGACGTCGAGCACCACCCCGGCGGCGGCCCGCGGCCGCCCGCTGTCGGACACGAAGATCTCGCTGCGGCCGAGCAGGATGCGCATCGACCCGTCGGGGCGGATCACCCGGACGGTGCGGTCGCGCAGGGAGCCTTCCTGCATCACCTGCGCGGCCGTCTCGATCTCGGGCCGGTCGTCGGGATGCACGAGGCTCAGGAAGAGTTCGTAGCTCGGACGCGTGCGGCTCGGGTCGAGGCCGAGCAGGCGGAAGTACCCGGGCGACCAGACGAATTCATGGGTCGCGAAGGTCCAGCCCCAGGTTCCGGTCAGACCGACGCTCTCCAGAAGCCGCAGGAAATCACCCGGCGAGAACGGCGATTCGGTCGTCATGGTCGGCGCGGGCCGAGAGCGGGATGACGAGAGCATGCGGCAGCGGATCGATTGATCGCGGTCTTCGACACTAACAAATGATATTGCGGAAAGCAGTCGGCTGCAACCCCCGCTATCCGCAGGGGCAACGAGGCAGTTACAGACGCCAGATGACGTAAGTCTCGCTGGTCAAGGCTAGAGCGTTTTCGGTTTAATCTGGATCGTATCCGGCAGCGATGAAGAAGTTGGCACACTCGTCGGGCGT